>JAAYVQ010000433.1 GCA_012517095.1 Phycisphaerae bacterium
AGACAGGAACCGATATGGCGCATTTGTTCGTCAAGGATATCAAGCCGGGCTTGCAGATCAACGACATCTACATGGTCTCGCAGCCGGTTCTGCGCAACACGACGCGCGGGGATCTGTACATCGCGATGTACCTGTCCGACAAGACCGGCAAGCTTAACGCGCGGATGTGGCAGGCGACCGAGGCCCTCTACAACCAGATTCCCGCCGAGGGATTTTTGCAGATTCGCGGCAAGAGCGAGTTGTATCAGGGGAGCTTGCAACTGGTGATCAACGATCTGGTCGTCGTGCGGTCCGATCAGGTCAATCTGGCCGAATACATGCCGCGGACGGATAAGGATACGGCCAAGCTGTTCGCCGAACTCAAGGAGATGCTCAAGGCCATCAAGAATCCGGGGCTTAGTGCCCTGATCCGGGAATTTCTCGACGACGCCGAATTGATGAAGCGCTTCTGCACGGCGCCGGCGGCCATGCAGATGCATCATTGTTTTCTCGGTGGGCTGCTGGAACACACGCACTCGATGATGCAGGTGGCGATGCGCATCCTGCCGCTGTATCCGAAGGTCCAGGCGGACCTGGTCCTGGCGGCGATTTTTCTGCACGACATTGCCAAGACCGCCGAGATGAGCTACGAGGTCGCCTTTTCCTACACCGATCGCGGTCAGTTGCTCGGCCATATCCTGCTGGGGTCGATGTGGATCCAGGACAAGGCCCGCGCCGCCCAGGCCAAAGGCGCCAAGATTGACTCGGATGTGCTGGACTCATTGCTGCATATCATCCTGGCGCATCATGGGGAATATGAATTCGGATCGCCCAAACTGCCCGCCACGGCCGAGGCGTTCATGGTCAACTATATCGACAATCTTGACGCCAAGATGAACCAGGTGGCCACGCTGATCGACACCGACGCCACCGAAGGCAACTGGACCGGCTATCAGAAGAGCTTAGAAACGCGGCTGTATCGCAAACGGCCGACGCTGTAATCGTCGAGTCAGTTTCGTACAACCTTGCTAAGGGGGAGGACCTGTCCGAAACCGTTTTTCGTCCGTGGAAAAGGAATTGACCTTGACAGAACCGGTATCGGGTGGTAGAGAGGAAACTCGCAGATCGCGGTATCGCCGGGTTCGTGCGGACGAACCGGGCGAGTCGAATCCGGATCGTGCAGGAGGCAACATGAAGATCGGCATCAATATGCTGTTGTGGACGCCGTTTGTGACGGAGAAACACTTCTCCGTATTTCCCGTTCTGCGAAAGCTCGGCTATGACGGCGTGGAGCTTCCTATCTTCGGCGGCGATGTTCCCCATTATCAAAAGGTCGGTCAGGCCCTGAAAGACGCGGGGCTTGGCTGCACGGTCGTGTCGGTGATTCCGGACGAGGATCATAACCCGATCAGCCCGGACGCTGGGCATCGGCGCGGCGCGGTGGATCGGCTCAAGTGGGTTGTGGATTGTTCAGCGGCGGCGGGTGCGGAGGTGATCTGCGGGCCGCTGTATCAGCCGCTGGGGGTTTTTAGCGGGCAGGGACCGACGGAATCCGAGAAAGCGTGGGCCTCTGATGTCCATCGCGAGGCGGCCGGATATGCGGCCCAGGCGAAGATCGATTTTGCGATCGAGCCGCTCAACCGGTTCGAGTGCTACTTTCTCAACACTCTCGGCGACGCGGCCAGGCACGCACAGCGGGTCAACCACCCCTCGCTGGGGATCATGTTCGACACTTTCCACGGCAATATCGAGGAGCGAGACCCGGTCGGGTGCATCACGGAAAATATTCGCTGGCTCAAACATTTCCACATCTCCTCGAATGACCGTGGAACGCACGGCAAAGATCATATTCCGTGGTTCGAGACTTTCCGAGCCCTGCGGCGCGGCGGGTACGACCGGTGGCTGACGATCGAATCATTCGGCGGGCCGATCGAGGGACTGGCGGCGACGGTGAAGATCTGGCGGGAGATTTCCTCCAGCGCCGAAGAGGTTTATCGCACCGGACTGGAAACGATCAAGAAAAGCTGGAACGCGGCAGGGCCAAAGAAAAAGAAACCAGCCGGCAAGAAAAAACCCACCAAGGCAAAACCAAAAGTCAAAAAGAAAACAACGAAACGAAGGAAGTAATTTTTGACTTTTGAACTGTCATTTTTACTTTTCATTTTGATTTTAGTTGTCAGGGTTATTTGAAGAAACAACACAACAGGTTGAAATCGAATCGACAGGAGCTGACATGAAAAAAATATCGATCGGATCATGGGCATATGCGATCGGGCCGTATCAGAACAAGCCGGTTCCGTGGGATGAGTTGATCCAGAAACTCAAGGAACTGGGATTTGACGGCGTGGAACTGGGCGGATTTCCGCCGCATCCGAATCCGGATGATCTGAAGACTCCCGAGCAGCGAAAGGCCTGCCGCGACCGGATGAAGAAGCTGGGGTTGGGCTGGTCGGGGCTGGCGGCGAATCTGTGGAGCCAGCACCTGATCGACGCCGAAGACACGACGCCCTATATCAACGAGTTCCGCAAAAACCTGCAGTTTTGCGTGGACCTGGGGATCGACGCGATCCGCGTGGACGCGGTACAGCCGCCGACGATCTTCGAGAAGGTCGATCGCAAGACAGCCCGCAAGCGCGTTGTCGATACCTGGAAGACCTGCGCCAAAGAAGCGGCCGCCAAGAAGATCCGCGTGACCTGGGAATTCGAGCCGGGCTTTGCTTTCAACAAGCCCTCGGATATCGTCGGGATCGTCGAGGAAGTCGGCGAGAAGAATTTCGGCGTGCTCTTTGACGCCTGCCATGGATATATGGTTGCCGTCGAAGGCGCCCGCCAGGACGGCAAGAAAGAGACCCTCAAGGGCGGCGTAATGGAACTGGCCAAGAAGCTGCGGGGCAAGATCAACCATATCCATCTGATCGATTCCGACGGAACGCTTCACGGCGACGAAACCTCGACGCACGCGCCGTTCGGGGTGGGCAAAGTGAATTTCGACAAGCTGCTGCCAGAGCTGGCTCAAAACGATATGGGTCACAACTGGTGGACGATTGACCTGTGCTTCTGGCCGGATGCCTGGCCGGTGACGGCGGCGTGCAAGAAGGCCGTGGATGAACTGAACAAGAAATACGGTTGAGCCGGCGACGGCGACTATCCGTAATGGAGAGGATCCAATGAAAAAAAAGAAACTCAATATCGGGCTGATCGGTTTCGGGTTCATGGGTCGGACCCACTCGAACGCCTATCGCAAGGTGACGAACTTTTTTGATATCCCCTACGAGCCGGTCCTGCAGACGATCTGCGGGCTGGAAGAAGACAAGTCCAAGGCGTTCGCCGATCGATGGGGGTACAAGACCTGGACGACGGACTGGCACAAGGTCGTCGAGGACAAGAATGTCGATGTGATTGATATCTGCGTGCCGAACAATGTCCACGCCGAGATCGCCATCGCGGCGGCCAAGGCCGGCAAGGCGATCCTGTGCGAAAAGCCGCTGGCTCTGAATTCCGAGCAGGCCAAGACGATGGTCGATGCGGTGGAAAAGGCGGGCGTGGCGAATATGGTCTCCTTCAATTACCGCCGCGTGCCGGCCGTAACGCTGGCCAAGAAGCTCATCGACGAAGGGCGGCTGGGGCGGATCTTCCACTATCGGGCCAACTTCCTGCAGGACTGGACAATCTCGACGAAGGTTCCGCAGGGCGGCATTGCCACCTGGCGGCTGGATGTCAAGGCGGCCGGTTCCGGCGTGACGGGCGATCTGCTGGCACACTGCATCGACACGGCCATGTGGCACAACGGGCCGATCAACAATGTCTGCGCGATGACGGAGACCTTCGTCAAGGAGCGAATGAATGTCGATACGGGCAAGGTCGAACCGGTCGGCATCGACGACGCCTGCACTTTCTTCTGCAAGTTCGATAACGGCTCGCTGGGCAACTTCGAATCGACGCGATACGCCCGCGGGCACAAGGCGCTCTATACCTTCGAGATCAACGGCGAGAATGCCTCGATCGCCTGGGACCTGCACGATCTGCATCGGTTGAGTTATTTTGATCACCGGGACGATTCCATCGTTCGCGGCTGGCGGAGCATCCATGTCACCGACGGCGACATGCCGTACATGGACAAGTGGTGGGTACCGGGCCTGCAGATCGGCTACGAGCACACCTTTGTGCATCAGGCGGCCGACTTCCTGCAGGGCATGGCCGAGGGCAAGCCGGCCTCGCCGACCTTCCGAGAAGCCCTGGCCACACAACAGGTCTGCGACGCTGTTTTGAAATCCGCTCGCAATAAATCGTGGGAGAAAGTCCCGCGTTAACTTTCGTTCACCGTTTACCCTGAAAGGGAGAATCGTATGCCAGCATCAGCCAAACGAATCGCGGAAAACGCGTTGGAACAGGGTAAAGGCATCGTGCGCCTGGCCCCGAACTGGGTCCCCCGGTCATTCTGCATTCCCGGCCGGCGGATCAAACTGCACCCGGATGATTACTACGCCCTGGGCGGTGTCCGCGGCGGGATCGACGAGCGGTGGTTCGCCTCGACGACTCCGGCCGATAACGGGCCTCTGACCAGCCCCAACGAGGGCCTGAGTTTCATCGTCTTCCAAAACGGATCCAAGACCGAGAAGGTCCTTCTGCGGGATGCGGTTAGCTCCCTCAAGGGCGAACTGATCGGCGATCGGATCTGGAAACAGTACAAGCGGTGGCCGATGTATTCGAAGTTCTTCGACAACAAGGGCCCGTTGCCGCATCATATCCATCATCGCGACAAGCACGCCAAGCTTACGGGCCAGCTCGGAAAGCCCGAGGCGTATTTCTTTCCGCCGCAGGTCAACAATTACGGCGGCGACTTTCCGTACACCTTCTTCGGTCTTAATCCCGACGTGACCCGCAAGCAGGTTCGCCAATGCCTGGAGGATTTCTGGAAGGGCGACAATAAGATCACCAACATTTCCCGCGCGTATCGGCTCCAGCCCGGGACCGGCTGGGATGTCCCGCCGGGAGTGCTCCACGCACCGGGCAGCTTGTGCACCTATGAGCCGCAGAAGGCGTCGGATGTGTTCTCGATGTATCAATCGCTGGCGGGGACGACCGTGGTACCCAAGGAGCTATTGTGGAAGGACACCCCCAAGAAACGGGTCAACGATGTGGATTGGCTGTTGGAGGTGATCGACTGGGATCTGAATGTCGATCCGGACTTCGCCCGGAACCGGTTCATGGCTCCGCTGCCAGTCGAGCCGCTTAAGCAAATGCAGAAGGCCGGGTATATTGACAATTGGATCTGCTACAAGTCCGATGCGTTCAGTGCCAAGGAACTGACGATCCTGCCGGGCCGGACGGTAACGATCAAGGATAGCGCGGCCTATGGATTTATCATGATGCAGGGCCACGGCAAGATGGGCGTATGGGATATCGAAACGCCGACGATGATTCGCTATGGACAACTGACGCAGGACGAATTTTTCGTCAGCGAGTGCGCCGCCAAAGCGGGCGTTACGATTCGTAATCCGAGCCAGACCGACCCGATTGTCATGCTCAAACACTTCGGTCCGGGAAATCCCGACCTGAAGTTGTGAGACGAATTCCCAGGATGGTCATGTGGGTGAAAGGAATCACGCCAAGACCCTCGCCTTCGGGCGGGGGTCTTGTGTTTGAGAGGCGACAGAAATCGCAGAACAAAGAAATGAAAGAGGACAAGGCATGAAATCGATGGCGTGGATGATCGCGGCACTGGCCATGGTGATCATGGTCGGCGGATGTCAAAGCGGGAACACAATCGACCTATCCGGATCGTGGAATTTCCGGCTGGATCCCAAGGGCACTGGCACGCCGCAGGACATGACAGCGGTAAAACAGACGATTCATCTGCCGGGATCGACAGCTCAGGCCGGATACGGGGACGATATTCGCGTCGATACGGCCTGGACGGGGGATATTGTCGATCGGTCGTGGTTCACGGAGGAACAATACGAGCCCTATCGCAAGGAAGGACAGGTCAAGGTTCCCTTCTGGCTAACGCCGGTCAAGCACTATGTCGGGCCGGCGTGGTACAGCCGCACGATAGTTGTACCGGCAACAAGGGAGAACACACGCATCACGCTGTTTCTGGAACGATGCCACTGGGAGACGACCGTGTGGGTCGATGGGCGGCAGGTCGGTATGCGGAATTCGCTGAGCACGCCGCACGAATACGATCTGGGAAAGCTGTCCGCGGGAAAACACAAGCTGGATGTTCGCGTGGACAACACCGTCAAGATCGATGTCGGCGTCAACGCGCACAGTGTGTCGGATCATACGCAATCGAACTGGAACGGGATTGTCGGAAAAATCGAACTGCGCGCAGGCGATCCGGTATGGATCGACGATGTGCAGGTCTATCCGGATGTGAAGAATAAGACGGTGAAAGTTCGCGTTTCGGTGGTGTCTCAGACCGACGGGAAACTCGACGGTTTGATTACGATCACCGCCGAATCGGCGAATGGAGGCAAATCCCCGAAACCCCTGACCAGAGGATTTGCATCCGCCGGGACAACGGCCCTTGAAATCGACTATCCAATGGGTGAAGAAGTCCGATTATGGGACGAGTTCAGCCCAAACCTGTATCGGTTGACAGTCTCGATTACGGCGGGAAATCTAAAAGACCGAAAGACCATAACTTTCGGAATGCGAGAATTCGGATCCGAGGGCACGCAGTTCACCATCAACGGGCGCAAGACCTATCTGCGCGGCACGCTGGAGTGCGCGATCTTTCCGAGGACCGGATATCCGCCGACGGATGTCGGCGAGTGGGAGAGAATCCTCAAGGTGGCCAAGGCCCACGGCCTGAATCACATTCGTTTCCATTCGTGGTGTCCTCCGGAAGCGGCATTTGAGGCGGCCGACAAGGTCGGGGTGTATTATCATGTCGAGTGCGGCGCGTGGGCGACGGTTGGCGACGGAAAGCCGCAGGATGAGTTCCTTCGATTGGAGGCCGATCGAATCCTCAAGGCGTACGGCAATCATCCGTCGTTTTGCATGATGGCTTATGGCAATGAACCCGGCGGGAAAAAGCAGAATGAATATCTCGGCGGACTGGTGGAGTCGTGGAAGGCCAAAGATAATCGGCGGCTCTATACCAGCGCCGCGGGCTGGCCGATCCTGCCGGCCAATCAGTACAACAGCACGCCGGAGCCGCGGATCCAGGCCTGGGGTGGAGGACTCGCCAGCCGGATCAACGCCAAGGCGCCGGAAACGACGACGGATTATCGCAAGATTATCCAGCGGTATTCGGTGCCGACCGTCAGCCACGAGATCGGCCAGTGGTGCGTGTATCCGAATTTCGACGAGATCAAGAAATACGACGGCGTGCTGAAGGCCTATAACTTCGATATCTTTCGCGACACGCTGACGGCCAATCACATGATCGATCAGGCACATGATTTTCTGCTGGCCTCAGGCAAATTGCAGACGCTGTGCTACAAGGAAGACATTGAGTCGCTGTTACGAACGCCGGGCGACGGCGGATTTCAACTGCTCGATCTGCATGATTTTCCCGGGCAGGGTACGGCGCTGGTCGGCGTGCTGGATCCATTCTGGGAGGAAAAGGGATATGTCAGCCCGGCCGAGTATCACCGCTTCTGCTGCGAGACGGTACCGCTGGCGCGAATGAGCAAGCGCGTCTGGACCGGAGGCGAGACATTCCACGCGGATGTGGAGATCGCGCACTTCGGTCCCAAGCCACTGGAGACAGCCAAGATCAAATGGACGGTTCGTACGGAGGACAAGTCAACTTATTCATCGGGCGTTTTCGGACCGATGGATATCGCGATCGGTAACGGGATAGTTCTCGGCGCGATCGATGTGCCGCTGAAAAAGGAAACGGTGGCGCGGAAACTGAATCTGGAAGTGGCGATCGAGGGAACCGAGTACGCTAACGACTGGGACCTGTGGGTGTATCCGGCCAAACAAGCGATTGACGCGGGGAAGGTGCGGATGGTTTCCAGATTCGATTCTCAGACCATCAAAGCCCTGGAGAATGGCGAAAGCGTACTGCTGGTTCCGGCGACCGGTACCGTTCGCGGCGATAAGTATGGAAAAGTACAGATCGGCTTTTCGAGCATCTTCTGGAATACGGCCTGGACCGCGCGGCAGCCCCCGCATACGCTGGGGATTCTGTGCGACCCGAAGCATCCGGCATTGTCGCAATTCCCAACCGAGTATCACAGTAACTGGCAATGGTGGTATCTGATCCAGGATTCGCAAGCGATCATAATGAACGATCTTCCGCCCAAGTTGCGGCCGATCGTGCAGGCGGTCGATGACTGGTTTACCAATCGGCGGCTGGGACTGGTATTTGAGGCCAGGGTCGGCAAAGGCAAGCTGATTGTCAGCGGGATCGACCTGAGCGGCGATCTCTCGAATCGGCCTGTAACGCGGCAGATGCTCAAGGGGATTCTGGATTATATGAACTCGCGGCGATTTGATCCGGCCGTATCGCTGGAGGCGGCGCAGATCAAGGCCTTGTTCGAGCCGCCGGCGGCGATGCGGGTGCTGGGCAACAAGGTTCTCGGCGCCGACAGCGAAGCGCCGAATTACGAGGCATTCAAGGCCATCGACGGAAATCCGATGACGATCTGGCATACGCAGTTTGAACCGACACAGCCGGATTATCCGCACGAACTTTCGATCGATCTGGGACGAAGCGTTGAGATTCGCGGGTTGTCATATCTGCCGCGGCAGGATATGCGAAACGGTTGGATCAGAGAATACGAAGTGTTCGTGTCCGACGATCCGGCCAATTGGGGCGGCGTTGTTCACCGCGGATCGTTTGCGCGTAACAACAACCGCTCGACGATCACCTTCGCCAAGGCCGCGACCGGACGATATGTCCGTTTTGTCGCCCTCAAGGGAATTGACGGCCAGAAATTCGCCTCAATCGCCGAACTGGATGTGATCCCGGCGGCCCAACCGGAAATGGAAGAATAATTTTGATATGGAGAAGGCCATGTTCGCGCAGGCGATTATCGGTTTCTATGTGATTTTATTTTTTGGTTCGACAGGTACGACGGTTTTACCTGTGGATAATCCGGAGAAGGGCTTGCCCGTGATCGAACGGTCGATTCCAATGCCGTTGCCCGATCATCCGGGTAATATCTATCTGGAAGGCGAATCGGTTTCCATCCGCGTCGGGACGGATATTCTCCAATCGGCGGCAAACTGGATTCTCTATGATGATGCGCATAATAAAGTCAAAGAGGGACAAGTGTTAAAGATCGGTGTTCGCTCCGAGTCTATCGCCATCGGCGAACTCCCGATCGGATGGTATCGGATGGAGTTTACAGACGCTGACGCGAACGCGGCGGGCTGGACGACGGCGGCGGTGATCAAAAAGCTGGTGGCGCCGACTCCGCTGGATTCGCCGGTGTGCGTCGATACGGCGATGGCGTGGTTCGCGCGGGACAACGAAGGCGAGCAGACGCGGCACGCCAACCTTGCGACGCTGGCCGGAGTGAACTGGGTCCGTGACCGGATCACTTGGAAAGAGATGCAGCCGCAACGCGGAAAGACGACCGATGCGCGGACCACTTACGACCTTGCCGCGGACATCCAGGCCAAGGCCGGACTGCGGGTATTGCAGGTGTTTCATTACACGGCCGACTGGGCAACGGAGGCCGCCGACGGGCCCAATGCGGGCAAACACTTTCCTCGCGACCTGCGGGACATGTACAATCTCGGCAAGGCGATGGCGCAGCGATTCCACGGAAAGGTCCACGCGTGGGAGCCATGGAACGAGGCCAACATCGAGATGTTCGGGGGACAGACGGTCGATGAGATGTGCTCGCTGCAGAAGGCGGCCTATCTGGGCTTCAAGGCCGGTGATCCGGATGTGATCGTCGGGTGGAATGTCTATACGACGCTTCCGACGCCGCAGCATACGGAGGGTCTGGAGGACAACGGCGCCTATCCGTATTATGATACCTACAATATCCATACCTATGAATGGCACCACGATTACGCCCGGTTGTGGGGACCGGCAAGAGCGGCCGCAGGCGGCAAGCCATTGTGGGTAACGGAGGCCGACCGGGGAATCCGATACGAGACGGAAGGACCGTGGTACGAACAAACGCCGGAAAATGAACTGCATAAGTCCCGCTACATCGCGCAGGCCTATGCGTGCAGTTTGTCGGCTGGATGCACGCGGCATTTTCAGTTCATCCTCGGAAATTTCGCGGAGGAGTTCAACCACACGCAATTCGGCCTGTTGCGGAAGGATTTCACGCCGCGACCGGCATATGTAGCACTGGCCGCGGTCGGACGGCTGTTGGCGGGGGCGAAGTTTGTGACGATCTGGCCGATGCCGGATCAACCGGATGCAAAGGTGTATGTGTTCAACGCACAGCCCGACGGCAAGGATCGACAGGTACTCGTTCTGTGGGCGGAAAAGCCGGTGGATTGGAAAGATCGCAATAAGACAACCGCACCATGGCCACTACCGGAAAGCATCGATATCGAGCGGATCTATGACTATCTCGGTCGCCCGATCGGACGGCCACAGCAGATCGGCGGGTCGGCGGTGTTTGTGGTGTGTTCGCGGCCGGCCGTGATCGGGATGCCTACTCAATGTTTTCAGCCGAAAGTGGAAAACCAGCCGGCCAGTCCGATCGTTCTGCAGGTTCAGATGCCGAGAAACCAGCGGGTAAAGATTTCGCCGATCGAATGGTCGCAGGGATTCGAGTACCAGATTCCGGCCGGTCAGGAAACGCCGCTGGTCATGTACGCCTATAATTTTTCCGATGCGGCAGTCGAAGGGACTGTCAAACTCAAGAAACTTCCGGATGATTGGAAGCTGGAACCGATAGAATGGTCGATGAAGATCGAGCCGATGGATCGCCAGCGATTCGAGGCCAAGCTGACAATTGCGCCATCAGGCGATGGCAAAACCCCGGCCGGATCGGTCCAACTGCTGGGAGATTTTGGCTCCGCCGGCCAAAGCCGCTTATCCTTTGCGATTCAGGGAAAGTAATCGTCAAAGCGACTTGCGAAGAATCGCATTCAGCGTTTCAGCCGTAAGTGTAACGGGATTGGCCTTCATGCTGCTGGCGCGTTGAGCGGATTCCACCAACGCCGGGAAGTCTTTTTCCGTCAGGCCGTATCGGGACAGGCCGGGGATCTTGACTTGTTCGCACAGGTCCCCAATCCATTCGATCAACTGATCGCATCGGGCGTCTGGATCGCCGGTCAGCAACGCCGCAACCTCATCGTATCGGGCCAGCGATGAGGAACTTGTTGGCTGATCTCGCAATGCTTGCACATTGGCCGCAATGACAAAAGGCAACAATTTCGCACAGATCGCGCCGTGCGGCGCGGCAATGGTTCCACCGAGTGGGCCAGCCAGGCCGTGCACGGCGCCCAGACCGGCATTGGCCAGGGCGATGCCGCTGAACAGGGCCGCCAGCGACATATCCTCTCGTGCGGTGATATTCTTTGGATCGCGAAAAGCCCGCAGAAGGGATCGACCGCTTCGCTGCAATCCTTCGCGGCAGACGGCGTCGGTCATCGGGTTGGCGCGAGTGCAGACGAAGGCCTCAAGCAATTGGGTGATCGCGTCCAGACCGGTCGAAGCGGTGATTTCCGGCGGAAGCGCAAGGGTCAACTGAGGATCTACAATCGCGATTCGCGGCAGCATCAGCGGGCTGCGCATACTGACCTTGACTTTGCGATCGGGGACGCCGAGGACGCTGTTGCGGGTGACCTCCGAGCCGGTGCCGGCCGTGGTGGGGATGGCAATACAGGGCACGGCGGGAACCGAGATGGATTTGCTGGCGCCGATGACTTCGAGATAATCCTCGATCACTCCGGGATTGGTGAGCATCGCAGCGACGGCCTTGGCCGCGTCGATCACGCTGCCGCCACCAAGGCCAATGACGAATTGGCTTTGTGATTCGCGCGCCGTATCGATTGCCTCGGCCACAATCGCTACGGTTGGTTCTCCGGGAATCGGAAAAGATTCGACTGATATTCCCGCAGCGGTCAGCGAATTCAGAATCACCGTATGCCGTTGTGATTCACGGCCGGTCAGGACCATCGCTTTCGAACCGAAGGATTTAACGAGATCCGGCAGTTGGGCTACGAGTCCACACCCAAAGACAATCTTTCCTGCCGTGGCGAATTCGAAATGCATGGAATTATCCGCAGGAAGGTTTGGGCATATCCCACAATGGGTCGCCGGGAAACACATTCTCATATTTGACGGAGGTTCGCGGTGCGGCCATCATGTCGGCGACCGTGTCGCGCCACCGCTGGTAATGGGGCGTTTCCTTGTGGCGCGCGGGGGCCTGTGCATCGCGATAGACCTCCACGAACACGAACCGCGTCGGATCGTCCTTCTGCTGGACGACATCGAAGCGGGCAATGCCGGGTTCGCAGACGCTGTTGCGGGCATTTTCAGCCGTGGCAACAATAAAGTCGTTGACCTTGTCGGATTTGACCTGGACGAAGACATGAACAATCAGCATGGCCATCCTTTCCCTATTAATCCCGAGGGGTATCCTCCAAACAAAAAGTCTGCCGCGGCAACGAAGACAACGCATGTGCCCGCGGCAGACTCGAAGTTCGAAGCGATCCCGATCAGCGTTTGAGTTTGGCCTGCAACACGCCCAAAAGGCGATTGGGCGTGACGGGCTTTTGGAACACGCCACTGAATCCGAGCTGGGTATAGTCGGTCGTCTGGCTCATGCCGTCCCCGGCGCCGCTGAGCAGAAAGACCGGCGTGGTATTGTTGAGCAGCTTGAGTTCCTTGACGAAGTTGGCACCGGCATCGACCTCTTCCATCATCAGGTCCACCAGGATCAGGTCGGGCTTTGTGTCTTTGTATTTTTTCAAACCTTCCTCGGCGGTGTGGGCCTCGACCATGATGTAGTTGTTGGCCTCCAGAAGGGTTCGGATGGCCTGACAAAAATCCAGGTCGTCGTCGATCGCCAGGATCACGAATTTTCCGTTTTGCATAACTGTCTCCCTTGGTTGTAAACCATTACCGGCCTGTCCGAAGGCGTCCGGCCCGGATCGCCGCCGACAGAAATTCTATCGCCTGCCGCAGGTTTTGTCCAGCCCTCTCGGTCAGTTCCGAGACAAACGGCTCGAACGCATACCCGCGGATCGCCAACACAAAGCCCGCCGTTTTGGCGTCGAACAGATCCTTCGCCAAACTCATCACCGCATTCGGCTGCACGCTATGGGTGCTGAAACTCGGATTCGATTTCGGCACAATCGGCTCGAACGAAAAGGGCTCGGGCCCTTCCGTCGCGGCGTCGGCGAAAACCACCGCATCATATTCAGCCACCGTCGCGGCATCCTCGACGGTCAACTGATAATTCGAATCCACCATCACGCCCGGCAGGTCCATCGTTTCGAAGGCCGCCGCCAGTGCCGGGCCCAACCCGTCATCCTGCCGGCTCGGATTGCCGTAGCCGAAGACCAGGATCCGGAGCGACGCGGGCGTCTTACCGAGATCGGCTGTCAAGCAGCGTCCCCTGCGCGTCGAACAAATTGACCGTCAGCGGCATCTGGCCCAGGGCGTGAGTCGCGCAGGACAGACACGGATCGTACGCCCGAATGGCGATCTCCACATGGTTGAGGAGCCCTTCGGTGATCTGCACACCGCTGAGATGATCCTTGGCCACCTTTTCGACGGCCCGGTTCATGGGCTCATTGTTGCTGGTAGTCGAAACGATCAGGTTGGCCATTGTTACCTGGTCGTCCTTGTTGACGCGGTAGTGATGGAACAGCGTGCCGCGCGGGGCCTCGACGATTCCGACGGCCTCTTCGCGCCGCTTGCCGGTGACCACCAGATCCTTGCCCTGCAAGTCCTTGTCGTTGAGCAGGTTGCGAATGACTTCGATGGAGTGCAGGTTTTCGATCATCCGAGCCCAATGGTAGGCCAGCGTGACATTGTTGGGTTTTCCGCCCGTCAATGCCATGAATTCCTTCCGCTCGGCCTCGGCCAGCGGGGTGTCGATCGAGGTGCAGATATTGACGCGGGCCAGCGGTCCGACGCGATACCAGCCCTTTTCGGGGCCGATCGATTTGATGAAGGGGAACTTCATATAGGACCAGTTTCGAACTTCTTCGGCGATATACTTGGCGTAGTCCTGATTATCGACCTGGTCGAAGATCACTTTGCCCTGCGAATCGACGGCCTTGAGCACGCCGTCGTAGAGATCCATCTGGCCGTTCTTACGAACCAGGCCCAGATGATTGGAATCGAACGAGCCGAACGGGGCAAGCTTTTCGAGGTGCTGGGTGGTGTAATCCTTGGCGATCTTGAGAGCATTCTGTGCCCAAGCCACTATCTGGTCAACATCCTTGAGGAAGAAATCGCGTTCCTCGATTGTCAGATTCTTGTTGACTCCGCCGGGGATGGCTCCCGTGCCGTGGATCTTCTTGCCGGCGGTGGCCTTGATGACCTCCTGGCCGTACTTGCGCATCAAGACGCCCTGTTTGGCCAGTTCAGGAAACTTTTTGGCCACGCCGATGACATTCCGAATGGTCGGGTCGGCGTCGAATCCGAACAGCAGGTCCGGTGAAACCAGATGGAAAAAGTGCAGCGTATGTGACTGCAACATTTGACCATAGTGCATCAAGCGGCGAATTTTCTCGGCCGTGGGGGTCAGCTTGGTGGCGCCCACAATCAGGTCCATCGCCTTGGCGGCGGCCAGATGGTGGCTCACCGGGCAGATGCCGCAGAGACGCTGGACGAGAACGGGGACTTCCCAGAAGGGACGGCCCTGGATGAACCGCTCAAAGCCGCGAAATTCCACGATGTGCAGGCGGGCCTGCTTGACCTTGTTGTTCTCGTCCAGGAGGATCGAGACCTTGCCGTGCCCCTCGACGCGGGTCACCGGTTCGATAATGATTCGTTTTGGATCGGTCATGGTATTGGACATATCAACCCCCGAAGGATTAATCGTACTTGATCAGTTCATACGGCAGTTCAAGCGGCTTGTTGGTCAGCAAAGCCACCAGGGCCTTCCATATCGTATCTGCCGACGGAGGACATCCGGGCAGGAAATAATCGATTTTAACGATGTGATGCAGCGGATAGACCTTGTCCAGCAGCAGCGGGATTTCTTTGTCGTTGGGCGTGATTCCACCGGGATTATAGACAGTCGGGCCGTTAAGATAGGCCTCGTCCAGACATTCCTTCAGAGGCATGCTGTTTCGCATCGCCGGGATACCGCCATCGACAGCACAATCGCCCAGGGCGATCAGGATATCGCAGTGTTTACGGAATTCCTGGAGGTTGTGGACATTTTCCTCGTTACAACAGCCGCCTTCGATCAAGCCAATCGCGCAGCGGCCGGTAAATTTCTTGATGTCGTCCACGGGGGACTTATCGAAATCCACCAGCTCGATCAGATCCAGGATCCGCTCGTCGATGTCGAGAATCGACATGTGACAGCCGAAACAACCCGCCAGTGATGCCGTTGCTACTTTAGGTTTTGCCATGATGGAATCCTTTACTTACCGGAGGTTCGATGGGCCTCGATATCGGCCCCGATCGGTTGTTTGTCGAATTTCCGCTGGCCGACGGGAACGGCATACCCGACGCGCTTTTTGAGAATCGCGCCGACCGGGCAGGCCTCCACGGCCTTGTCTTTGACATCCAGATTGGTCTCGGCCAGTTTCGCCTCGGCGTTGACGGCCACGCGTTTATGGGGACCGCGGCCGACAAACTCGAAACAGACTTTGCCGTCTTGTTCCCGGGAAGCCCGCACGCAGCGGCCGCATAGAATGCAGCGGTTTCGGTCGATGAAGACATCCGGGTGCGAGGCGTCCACATCCCGCACGGGGAACTGGAACGGATACTTGGGCGCCAGGATTCCCAGCCGGTAGGCCATGGCCTGGAGCTCACAGTTGCCGCTTTTTTCGCAGAACATGCAGAAGTGGTTGCCTTCGACAAACAGCATGTCGATGAGGTTGCGACGGTGGGCATTCAATTCGGGGGTATTGGCCTCGACGATGGCGTTGGGGGCGATGGGCTGGGTACAGGCGGCCTGTGGGCGACCGTTGACCAGTACCGTACAGACACGGCAACTGCCGTGGGGAATCAGACCTTTGAGATTGCACAGCCGCGGGATGTAAATCCCGGCCTCGTCGGCGGCCTGCAGGATCGTCTGGCCTTTGGTTCCCTTGACCTCGACGCCGTCAATGGTAAATGTAATTTCCTGACTCATGGGCTATCCTTGTCTTAGTGGTTGTAGATCACGGACTTGCGGGCAGCGATCGTTTCGGCCGGTCCCAGCGCCTTGTGAATGTCGAAAGTCGGCTCCATCTTGTCGGCTCTGGGCTTGACACGGCCTTCATAGACCGGACGGAAATTCTTGAGCGTAGTCAGCACCGGATTGGCCGAGGTTTGTCCCAAACCACAACGGCTGGTCAACTTGATCGTTTCGCCCAGTTCTTTGAGGGCGTCAAGATCCTGTGGTTCGCCTTTGCCTTCGAGCAATTTTTCAAGCCGTTGCTTGAGCAGAACATTGCCCACTCGGCACGGCGTACAGTATCCACAACTTTCTTCGATAAAGAATTCCAAATACTGATGCACGATATCCAATAAGTCCCGGTCAGGGCCGATCACCACCACAGCTCCGCCGGTTCCAATGTCGTCATAACAAATGATGCGATCGAACTCTTTAGGGCCGATAAACTGGCCGGAAGGTCCGCCGACCAGCACCGCCTGGGCGTTGTCGCCGCCGACCTCTCGCAACAGATCACGGACTTTCAGGCCGAAGGGAAATTCGTACACCCCCGGGCCGGTACAATCGCCGCTGACACTGAGCAACTTGGTACTGGGCGTTCCCTTGGAGCCGACCTCGGCAAACCAGGCCGCGCCCTTTTCCATAATACGAGCCGCGCAACAGAAGGTTTCCACATTGTTGACCGAAGTCGGATGGCCGAGATACCCTTTCTGAGCCGGGAACGGTGGCCGGTTCTTGGGGTCGCCACGCAGGCCTTCGCAGGAACTGATCAGGGCCGTTTCCTCGCCGCAGACATAAGCGCCGGCGCCCATCTGAATCCGGATATCGAAGTTGAAGCCCTTTTTGCCGAGGATATCCTTGCCGAGCAGTCCGTTTTTGCGGCGATCGGCCAGGATCTTTTCCAGCAAGGCGTGTAGATAGGCATATTCGCCGCGGAGATACAAAATCCCGTATTCGGCGCCGATGGCATATCCGGCCACCGCCATACCCTCAAAAACCAGTTCCGCCCGTTCGGTCAGGATGACCCGATCTTTGAAAGTTCCGGGCTCACCCTCATCGGCGTTGCAGATCACAAACTTTTTGGTTCCTTCGGATCCGCGCGTGAATTCC
>JAAYVQ010000434.1 GCA_012517095.1 Phycisphaerae bacterium
CGCAGATGCTTCGGTGCGATATATCCCCCAACGCCGATCAACGCAAACTTCTTCACTTCTCCCTTCCGCCTTTTGTCGTTTGCCGGTACCACTCGATCGTGGCCTTGAGTCCATCATCAAAGTTGGTCTTTGCGACAAATCCAAACTCGCGTTTCGCCCTTGAAGTATCCAGCCCTCGCCGCGGCTGGCCGTCCGGCTGGTTTGGGTTCCAGCGGATCTGGCCGGTAAATCCCGTCAGTTTGGCGATCTTCTCCGCAAGATCGCGGATCGTAATCTCAAACCCCGAACCGATATTCACCGCCTCGGGCTTGTTGTAGTGTTCGGTCGCCAGCAATATCCCCTCCGCCGCGTCGGCCGCATAGATGAACTCCCGCGAAGCCGAACCCGTGCCCCAGCACTCGATGGAGTCAGCGCCGGAGTCGATGGCATCCACGCATTTTTTGATCAGTGCCGGGATTACATGACTGCTGGCCGGATCAAAATTGTCGCGCGGACCGTACAGATTTACCGGCAACAGAAAAATCGAATTAAAGCCGTACTCCTGACGATACGCCTGCGATTGCACCAGCAGCATCTTCTTGGCCAGGCCGTACGGTGCGTTGGTCTCCTCCGGGTACCCGATCCACAGGTCGTCTTCCTTGAACGGCACCGGCGTGAACTTCGGATACGCACATACCGTCCCGATCGCCACAAACTTCTCGATCCCCCGCAGCCGCCCCTGCTCGATGAGCTGTACGCCCATCATCAGGTTCTTGTAGAAAAACTCCCCCGGGTGCTTGCGGTTGGCCCCGATCCCACCGACCACCGCCGCCAGATGAATCACCACATCCGGCCGCATGGTCTCGTACATCCGCTCGATGTCCGCAGCTTTAACCAAATCATATTCCTCGATTGTCGGGACGAGAATATTCGGGCATCCGCGCCGGCGCAGTCCTTCCAGCACAAAATGCCCCAGAAATCCCGCCCCCCCCGTTACCACGATCCGTCGATGTTGGAAATAGTGACTCATCGATACTCTCAGGTGTTCCGGTGTTCCTTCAGAATCTTTTCATTCTGCGCGATCCGCAGATCGTGGTCGATCATCATCCGGGCCAGTTCGCGGAAACCCACCTTGGGCTTCCAACCGAGAACTCTCTTGGCTTTGCTTGCGTCTCCCTGTAACAGATCCACCTCCGTCGGCCTGAAATACCGCGGATCGATTTCGACAAACTTGTGCCAATCGAGCTCCAGATACCCAAAGGTCTCGTCCAGAAACTCCCGCACCGAATGTGTCTGGCCCGTGGCGATCACAAAATCGTCCGGCCTTTCCTGTTGCAGCATCAGCCACATCGCCTCGATGTAGTCGCCGGCAAATCCCCAGTCGCGCTTGGCGTCGAGATTGCCCAGAAACAATTTATCCTGCAAACCCATCTTGATCCGTGTCGCCGCCCGCGTGATCTTGCGCGTCACAAAAGTCTCCCCGCGGCGCGGCGATTCGTGATTGAACAGAATCCCGTTGACCGCAAACAAGCCGTATGCCTCACGGTAGTTCACCGTCTGCCAGAAGCTATAGACCTTCGCGCACGCATAGGGGCTTCGTGGATAAAAAGGCGTCGTCTCCGTCTGTGGCGTCTCGACCACCTTGCCGTACATCTCGCTGCTGGACGCCTGATAGAATCGCGGCGGCGTCTTCATCATTCGCAGCGCCTCCAGGATCCGAAGCGTCCCCAGGGCGTCCACATTGGTCGTATAGACCGGCTGATCGAAGCTGACCCGTACATGGCTCTGCGCTGCCAGGTTGTAGATTTCATCCGGCTGGATATCGTTGAGGATCGTCGAAAGATTGCCGCCGTCGGTCAGATCGCCGTAGATCAGCTTGAGCTTGGGCTTGTTATGCGGATCGTTGTACAAATGGTCGATCCGGTCGGTGTTGAAAGTCGAGGACCGCCGGATGATCCCATAAACCTCGTAATCCTTCGCGAGCAGAAACTCCGTCAGGTACGACCCATCCTGCCCCGTGATCCCCGTGATTAACGCCTTTTTCATCCTGTTGCCCACGATCGTTCCGTCAGTTAGCTCGCATCCAATCGACAAACTTCGCCAGACCGACTTCCAGACTCGTCTTTGGTTCATAACCCAGTTTGGCCCTGGCTTTGTCGATATCCGCGTAAGTCTGGTTCACGTCGCCGGGTTGCATCGGTAACCGCTCGATGATCGCTGGTTTGCCCAGCGCCTTTTCCAGCTCCGCGATCAGCTCATCCACCCGCACCGGCCGCGATTCGCCGAGATTGAAAATCTCGTATCCCCGGCATCGCTCCATGGCTGCGACGATACCGTCGATGATATCGTCGATGTAGGTAAAGTCCCGCCGCATCGATCCGTCGCCATAGACCGGGATCGGCTTTCCCTGTTCGATCAGCCGTGAAAATTTGTGGATCGCCAGGTCCGGCCGTTGCCGGGGCCCATACACGGTGAAGAACCGAAGACAGGTGATACTCATATCATACAGGTGGGTATATGTATAGCACAAAAGCTCCCCGGCCTTCTTGGTCGCCGCATACGGCGAGATGGGGTTGTCCACATTGTCCGTCTCGCTAAACGGCACTTTGCGGTTGTTCCCGTACAC
>JAAYVQ010000435.1 GCA_012517095.1 Phycisphaerae bacterium
ACAATATGCCAAGAATAAGGAGGCCGAGAAAGAATAATATTCTTACGGCCAATGAAAGCCCGCCGGATACGCCCCCGGCGGGCTTTTTCTTTTGACAGAAATCGTCTGAATTCGTAGCGTATTCCCTTCCGGGATCGGAATAGGTCCGATCCATACTTGAAAATCCTTGTGGAACAGACATGGTACGGCCTTTCACTAATCCGATCCGAATGACCGTCTTACTTGGGCTGCTACCCGGAATATGGATCTCAAATATGTCCTGCCGTAAACAGGATAGCCCAATGTCTGGAAGAATCCCGGTGCATGGGTATCGAATCGTGCACAAGTATCCCCATAACCTTTCTTTTTGGACACAGGGACTGGTCTTTGACAGGGGTTTTCTGTATGAAGGAACCGGAGAGTACGGCGGATCGGGAATTTTTAAGATCGTCCCCGCTTCCGGCCAGATTCTTCAGTCCCGCACTCTCGAAGCAGAATATTTTGGCGAAGGAATTACGATTTTGGGTAACCGCCTGATCCAGCTCACCTGGAAATCCCATATCGGGTTTGTCTATGACAAGGACTCCTTCGCCCTGCTCAAAACCTTCTCTTATCCCACGGAGGGTTGGGGGTTGACCCACAATGGTCGCGAGTTGATTCTCAGCGATGGCACAGACACGCTCTACTTTCTGGATTCCGAATCGTTTACCGTCCTTCGTCAAATCAAGGTCGCCGCTTCAGGTCGGCCGGTCGAAGGGCTGAATGAACTGGAATTCGTCAACGGCTCTATCCTGGCCAACATCTGGCAGTCCGATCATATCGTCCAGATCCATCCGGAATCCGGTGTTGTCACCGCCTGGATCGATTTGACGGGCCTGCTTGATTCTTCTTCAGACAAAACAGCCGATGTCCTCAACGGAATTGCCTGGAATCCAGCAACGGATCACCTTTTTGTTACCGGCAAACTTTGGCCCGTTCTGTTCGAGATTGAAGTGGTAACAACCCCCCCCATACGCCGTCCATAGATTGGAAGATTCGGATTTGACCTTCCGCCGGATCGACGGTATCGTAATCGGCAAATCTGGAATCCCAAACTCATTCAGGAAAGGACTATCGAGATGCTCATCGGCATTGGAATCGTCGGCGGCGTCGTTCTCCTGGCCGTGATCGTAATGTTCAACACCCTGGTCGGCAAACGCAACCAGGTCCGAAATATCTTCGGTACCCTGGATGCCATGCTGAAAAAACGCTGGGACCTGATCCCCAATCTGGTCTCCACCGTCAAGGGATACATGCAGCACGAAAAGGGCCTGTTTGAGAATCTTACCGCCCTTCGGAGCCGGTCCGAACAGCCCATGTCCCCCTCGCAACGCGTCCAGCTCGACAATGACCTGACGAGAACCCTGGCCGCTTTCCGCGTCACGGTTGAGAATTACCCCAACCTCAAAGCCAGTGACAATGTTCTGCACCTGCAGCGGACCCTCAATGAACTCGAAGAGCAGATCTCCGCCGCCCGTCGCGCTTATAATGCCGCCGTGACCGACTTCAATAACGCCGTCCAGATGTTCCCATCCAATATTCTGGCGGGCATGATGAACTTCCAGGCCGAGACGCTGTTCGAGATACCCGAAACTCAGAGGCAAGCTCCCACCGTGTCCCTCCAAAACAATAGTTGATCGAGATATCCGCCATGAAGACCCTTGAGCAATTCCGGGGCTATTTCGAATCCAACCTTACACCCATCCTGACGGAACTGGAAGGGCAGCGGAAAAAGGTCCTTCAGTCCTACGGGTGGCTGGCACTGGTCCTTCTCGGGATTTCCGTTATCGCTTTGCTGATTCTGGCCGTCAATCCGATGCTTGGTCCCGCCGTTATCATTATCCCATTGGTAATCGCAATCATCGTCGGAGCAATCATAGGTCCCTATTTGTCGCGGGATTATGCCCGGCGTTTCAAGACAGAGGTCCTGACCCAAATCGTCCGATTCTTCGATCCTTCTCTGGAATTTCGCCCCGACAGTACAATCGAACAGTCCACATATATGGAATCCAAACTGTTCCCCCACAAACCCGACCGTTTCAAGGGCGAAGACCTTGTCGAAGGCAAGATTGGCGCCACCGCCGTTCGATTCTGCGAAATTCACACTGAATACAAAACCACCCGCCGCGATAACAAGGGCCACACCCATACCGAATGGCATACGATCTTCCGCGGCCTGTTTTTTCAGGCAGATTTTAATAAACATTTTGCCGGCTCCACCGTTGTGCTTCCCGATTCGGCCGAGGCCCTGTTCGGGAAGTTCGGCCAGTGGCTGCAATCCTTCTCATTTGGCCGTGATCAGCTTATCAAACTCGACGATCCGGAATTCGAAAAGTTGTTCGTTGTTTACGGAACCGACCAGATTGAGTCCCGTTACATTCTCTCGCCGGCCCTGATGCAACGGATTGTCGAATGTAAAGCCAAACGCAACCGACCCATCCACTTGTCTTTCGTCGGCTCCTGCGTTTTTGTGGCGATCTCGGAAAACCGTTGTCTTTTCGAACCGAAAATCTTCAGCTCGATTCTGGACTTTAACACCATTTGCGAGTATTTTAATGACCTGCGTCTGGCCGCGGAAATCGTTGAAGACTTAAACCTCAACACCCGAATCTGGACCAAACAGTAAAAACCGGAAATCCCATGGAAAAGGAAACCCGAATGAAAACTGCTCGCATGATTGTCACAGGACTGTCCTTCGTTATCCTCAGTTGTTATCCGGTCTTGGCTGCGTACCAGCCCGTGGAAGGCAAGATCATGACCCGATGGGCCAAGGAGGTCTCCCCCACCAACGCCCTGCCCGAGTACCCCCGTCCCCAGATGGTCCGAAAGGAATGGCAAAATCTTAACGGTTTGTGGGACTATGCCATCCGCCCTCAAAACCAAACCTTACCCGAGGCGTTCGACGGCCAGATCCTGGTTCCGTATCCCGTCGAGTCGGCTCTGTCTGGCGTTAAAAAAGCCGTCACTCCCAACGACAAACTCTGGTATCGCCGAACATTCGATGTCCCGAACAACTGGCCCAAGGGCAAACTCCTGTTACACTTTGGGGCCGTGGATTTCCATGCCGAGATCTGGATCAACGGAACCAAGCTCGGCGATCATGTCGGCGGATATGACCCCTTCTCTTTTGACATCACCAACGCCGTCAAATCTTCCGGCCCGCAGGAGCTGATCGTCGCCGTCACGGATCCCACTGATCGCGGCACACAACCCCGTGGTAAACAGGTCCTGAAACCCCACGGCATCATGTACACCGCCGTCACCGGCATCTGGCAGACCGTCTGGCTCGAGCCGGTTCCCCCCGCCTACATCCGCGGCCTGATCATTACCCCGGATATCGACACCCAGAAACTCACCGTCGTCGTGGACGCCGCAGGCGAAACCGCCGGACTGTCATTTACCGCCGAGGCCAAGGCATTCGGCTATTCGGCCAGCGCTTCCTCCACCCAGAAAACTCTCACCCTGACCGTGAACAATCCCAAGCTCTGGTCACCGGATTCCCCCTTCCTGTATGATCTGACGGTTCGTTTGATGAAGAACGACAAGCCCATCGATTTCGTCCAGTCTTACTTCGGCATGCGAAAGATCGCCATCGGAAAGGATGAGGCGGGAATCCAGCGGCTGATGCTCAACAATAAGCCCCTCTTCCAGTACGGCCCGCTCGACCAGGGCTGGTGGCCCGACGGCCTCTACACCGCCCCCACCGATGCCGCCCTCAAATATGACCTGGAGGTCCTCAAGAAAATCGGCTGCAACATGCTGCGAAAGCATGTTAAAGTAGAGCCGGATCGTCTTTATTACTGGTGCGATACGCTCGGTCTTCTGGTTTGGCAGGATATGCCCAGCGGCGACCGCGGCATCGGCGGCGATGACCCGGATATCACGCGATCTCCCGAATCAGCCAAACAGTACGAACTGGAACTGGTTCGGATGATTGACGCTTTCCGTAACCACCCCAGTATTATCATGTGGGTTCCCTTCAACGAGGGCTGGGGCCAGTTCGATACCCCGCGGATCGTTAAATTGATCAAAGACTATGATCCGTCGCGTCTGGTCAACAATGCCAGCGGCTGGACCGACCGCAAGGTCGGCGATGTCATCGACATGCACAACTATCCCGGTCCGGGTTGTCCGGCCATTGAAGACAACCGTGCCGCCGTCCTCGGTGAATTCGGCGGTCTGGGTCTGCCCCTCCAGGGTCATACCTGGCAGGATGCCCAGAACTGGGGGTATCGCAGTTTCCAGAATCGTGAGGAACTTGCCGACGCATACGCAGCGCTGATCGATCGGTTGCCACTGCTGATCTCGAAGGGTTTGTGCGCGGGCGTCTATACGCAAACCACCGATGTCGAAATCGAGGTCAATGGCTGGATGACCTACGACCGCGAGATTCTCAAGATCGACGCCGGACGGATGGCCGAATTGCACAAAAAGCTCTATCAACCCGCCCCGATTATTCGCGAACGAGTACCCACATCCCAAAACCAGGCGGCTGTCTGGAAATTCACCACCGACAAACCCGCCGACGGCTGGGAAAAACCTTCATTTGACGACAAACAATGGAAAGAAGGACCCGCCGGTTTCGGCGTTGAGGGCACCCCCGGTACCGCCGTGCGAACCGTCTGGAATTCGCCGGATATCTGGCTACGGCGTACGATCGATTTGCCCTCAGGCATCTCTGATCTGGCCCTGATGATCCATCACGACGAAGACGCGGAGGTCTTTATCAATGGCGTTCAGGCCTCATCGGTCAAGGGTTATACTACCGTTTACACCGTCGAACCTATTACGACCAAAGCCCAAAAGGCCCTCAAAACCGGCTCCAATCTTATTGCCGTTCACTGCAAGCAGACCTCCGGCGGCCAATACATTGATGTGGGACTGGTCGAAATCGTCCCCGGCAAATAGACGTTGAAGACGAAATAATCGAGCACGGATGAACCGCCGATGGGCAAGGATGCCCTCGGCGGTTATCATGATCTTGAATGCAGAATGATTTATCCTTGAAATGATTCCCGCAGAACCTTCAAGCTCTTCGGGATCGCGGTCTTCCAATCTTCTTTACCCTCGAACTCCAGCGACACATAACCCTTGAAGCCGCCCTTGCGAAGAATGTTCCCGATCCTCGGATAATCCAGATCCAGCGTGTACCATAGCCCGCCGCCATAATAGGTCTTGGCCTGAACCAGCACGGCCCACTCGACCAGTCCCTGTAATTTGTCGTAGGGGTCTTCCAGAAAGTTGCCCGTATCCAGAAGCATTCGAAGCCAGGGCGAGTTGACGCCCTTGACGATCCGCACCAGTCCTTCCGGCGTTCGCCCCAGCCCCCAGTGATTTTCCAGTCCCAGCACCACGCCGCACTGCTCGGCCTTTTTGGCACACTCGCCCAGACAATCGATCACCCACGGGTAGGCGTTCTCATCGGTATAACCCTCGACTGGCTTTTCAATTCCGCGGTGGGCCATCAAATCGTCGAAATCCTTACTGGTCCCCCATGTCCCGGTGTTCACTCGCATACATCCGATCCCCAATTCGCCGGCCAACTCAATTGAATGGATCGTCTTTTCAATATTCAACTTCCGCTTGGCCTCGTCCGGAGAAACAAAACCCTGGTGCGTGGACAAACAACACAAATCCACCCCGTTGATCATCGCGCATCGCTTGATGTTGCGCAGAACATCGGGGGTATCTTTTTCCATTTGCCTTTCGAGGATGTCCACCCCGTCAAAACCCATTGCCGACGCCCGCTCAATACAAAACTCGATCGATGGACGGTCGGTTTCCCGAAACTGCCAGAACGAATAGGTGGACACCGCGATCCTGTTCGGCGGCCGAATGGAAATGGGGGTCGCCGTTTCCGCCGACAAGGCCGAAGCGGAATATCGTCCCGCGACCGTCGTCGCGATCGACCCTAAAACGAATTCTCGTCGATTGATCATAATCCTGCCCTTTCCTATTTCTCGGATTTGGATCCAGGCACAAAAACGGGGACTTCAGGGACCGCTCCGGGACTGCCGCTCAACTCCGAACGAACCTCCCGGGTCGCAACATTGTACTCAATAACCGGAACCCTGATCCCATTCAGGAAACAGGGCTCGCTGTCGGTCCCGAAAATCTGCATGACGGAAGTGGTCGCATCATACTCCAGACGGTCTCCGGTAAAAATGTTCCGTCCGGTTTCTTCGTAATAGATCCCGTCATTGGCCTTGATATGAGTGATTTGCGTTTTCTTTGCCGCTGTCTCGATTGTCGTGGCTTCAAAATGCGTTGTCGCCCCGCGAACAATCTGGCCCATTTGCCCGTCGGCATCGATGGGCCAATAGGACAGATTCACTGCCGACCGTTTCCCCTCCGCCGCAAAGAGTCCCTTGCCCAGATCCCAGGTTAGCATATCGAATCCGTTCAGCATCGCATAACAAGGGCCGTTGAAGGTCGGCTGGCCCGGTTTTACCGCCGGAATGGGGGCATTGGCATTGTTGACTTCAATTTCGCCCGGTCCCACCGCCCGGATAAAGAGCTGATTTGCATCATATTCCAATCGCACGCATAACAGACGCACATGCGCAATCGTCTTCTGCTCCTGCGTGCGCATCGCCTCCAGGGCCACCGTACCCCCTTCCACCGTGATCTGCTTGATCTGCGGATTCTTGCCCTGGGCATCCGGCAACAGATCCACGACCATGCGTTGTCCGCGGAACTGGTCCTTTTGCTGAACTCCGGCAATCTCTCTTTCGCGACGGCCCACAACATTACCCGAAAAGATGATCCTGTTTTCTTTGGAGAAAAATTCCGCTTGCTTCTGCGCCGTGATCACCACCGGAATCGGTTCCTCGGCCGAAGATGGATCCTGCGTTCCTGTCCCACCAGCCACGGCCTTTAGATCCGCCTGTGGCAAGGCCGAGGAAACCTGGCCGTCCGACACATTTGGATTTATCCCCGGCAACAATGAGGACTGCGACGGCAGGGTATAAAAAGTGAACTCCACAGGTCCCTGGGCTACCGCATTTCCGGTGGCCATATCGTAATGAATCTCCTGGGCATAAAACCGAGAGGGGCGCTTTGTGCTGCCCGATGGCACAGAAAGCAATTCCGACCCTCCGGTCGCATGGATCGTCTGAACAATCGTTTTTCCTTGCTCATCCCTGGCGAATGCGACATCGGCTCGGGGCGACAACACCGTCCCCTGATCGGAATGAACCTGGACTTGTCCGTTCAGAGTCGCCTTTGACAATGTACTGTCCGCCCCGAAATCCACCGTCGCCGAATTCGACTTGACCTGACCGTTTTTCGATACCATCTGAACCTGTCCGTCCAGCTTCGCCGATCTCAGGGTGCTTTTTTCGTCCAACTCCAAAACCGCTTTCTCCGATTGGACCTGGTCCTGATTCGACCGATAGCGGACATTCCCCGACAAATCTACTTGTCGAATCCGATTGGCATCGTCAAACCGGAAAACGCCCGCATCCGCCAACATCCGGGAATTCGGATCGCTGGGCATATCCGCTTCCATCCCGCCAACCAGCGTCGCCCATTTCAGCTTCATCGCCTCTTTCTTCTGGGGTATGGGCTCGGCAAAATACAAATCGATCTGATCCCGAAACGCCATTCTTGCCGGCTGTGCCGCCTTCTCCTCGGTTTTTCGCGGCATCCACAGTGTCCCCGGCCCTATGATTCGGGCGGTCCGGTTGCGCCGATCCCAGCGAATCCGCCCTTCTGTGGACAGGCGAGGTCCCGATTCCCCGGAAAGCAGCTCAATCTGCCGGTGAAATTCGGTTGCATACAGATCCATCACATCTGAATCGATGTCATACCACAATCGACCGCAACTGGCCCGTCCATCCGATCCAGATTTGTCTGCGCCGGTCATTTGAATTTGGATGGGGCTTCCCTCCGACTCCACAACATGGGCCAACGGTTCCTTCGCAGCGGCTTCCATCGGTCGAATGATGATGCTGCCCTGACAAGTCACCAGGACATCCTTCGTATCGTCGTTCTTGGCGGCAACTTCAACCGGCCCCTGCTGTGTGGGTTCTGTCGGCTCTCCGGTCGCGGGAACCGTCGCCTTTGGACCGGCGGCAACCGTTTCCTTCACCGGTTGTTCCGTACCCGCCTCCGCAGGAGCTGACGCGGACTTCGTCGCCCGACCCGACCATTCCAGATTGCTTACCGTGACTTTATCCATACCCGAAACAACCAACCGGTCTCCATACCGAATCACAACATTCTGATTCAGGGAACACTGGTAATATTCCGGCACCTTCACCGATTCCGGGGGTTGAGGTTGGGCTGATTTTGGCTTGGCCGTTTCTGTCTTCGCATCGGCAATGGAAGAAGCCGACCCGGGAGACTCCGCCTTCTTTGCCGAAACGGCAGGCCGAGTTTTGTCGGTCTCCGTCGAAGTGCCGGAAACTGCGGCAATATTCCGAACCCGGATATATTCCGGCTTGGTGATCTGAAGGTATTCAATCCGGGAACGGGAAGCATTGTAGATAAGTAAAAGTCCCCGCCCCACCAGCTCGGCCTCGGCCGAATACAACCGGATCGGCCCTTCCGTCGCGAATTCCGACCGTTCGCTGCTGAAGTTGAGGTCATCCATATACAAGGTCGCTTCAACGGGATCTTTCGGATTCGTCGAACGAATATGGATCCGCACATTGTCAAAGAGCTGCGCATCCGTTGGACTTGGAGCCCCGTCGATCTTCTCCACCTGAACATTGCCCCGGTCCGCGGTGATCCAGCAGTGAAACGCCGATTCGAACATTCGCATATAGGGTTTCTGCAATCGCCATCGCTCGTTCCGGCTGTTTGGATTCAACAATCGCTCGAAACCGAACACTCGTTTGAGTTGCTTGGTCTGGGGATCCAGAAGGGTGTACCGTGATTGCAGAACCGGTCCGGCCGTAACATCGCCGATCTGCTGCTCCTCCCTGGAAAACGCCGGGACATCCAATCCGGAGCCGGTCGGCTGTTGTCCCGATTCGATCTCCGGCGTGGGGCTGAGCCAACGGAATATCCAGAACGCTCCGCCAACCACCGCAAGAGCGATAACCAAAATCAGGAGTTTGCGAACCATCAATCCGTTCCCTTATCGTTCATATCGTTCCATCAATGCCGTCCATCGGCCGCTGGACTTGAGGATCAATTCAATCACTTCGCGGACCGCGCCGTGCCCCCCCAGGTGGCGGGTTACGAAATCCGCTTCGGCCTTCAATTCCGACACGGCGTTGGCCACTGCAACTCCGAATCCCGCTCGCCGAACGATGGGGATATCCAATACATCATCCCCCATCACTGCCGCGTGTTCCCATCCCAGGCCGAGTTGCCGCAAGAGTCCTTCCACCGCCGGCAGTTTGTCCAGTTGCCCCTGCAGGACATGTGCAATATCCAGTTGCCGCGCCCGATATTCCGTCGGTCCGGAAGTCCGCCCGCTGACGACCGCAGTGATGCCCCCCGCGCGATGCCACAACTTGATGCCGTGACCATCCTGAACATGAAAGTGCTTGCTCTCGGTTCCATCCGAATGAACGATGATTCCCCCATCCGTCAGGACGCCGTCCACATCCAGAACCAACATCCGGATTCCCGCAAGTTTTCTGGCCTGGTCCCCGTCCATCATGGTCACCCTCCGATCTTCAGAGCCACGATGTCCTGCACATCGATCAATCCCACCGGTTGCTCCTGTTCGTCCACCACGGGAAGCTCGTCAATACGATATTTATGAAAAATCGCCATCGCCTCCGACGCCAGCGTATCCTCCGTCACTCGTTTACAACCTTTCGACATTAATTCGCCGGTCATCTGTGTCAACACAGTCGGTCCTCTTTGCGTAAAGGCCCGCCGTAAATCCGCGTCCGTGATGATCCCGACCAGCCGTCCACCCGCATCGACAATCATAACCGCGCCGCGTCGCTTCATTTTCGCCGTTTTGTCCAGCATTTGCTGGACCGTATCCGTTTCGGGCGACACCGGAAGCTCCTCGCCCCGCTGAAACATCATCGACTGGCCCACGGTAATCAGTTTGGCCCCAAGCGCTCCTCCGGGATGAAACCGGGCGTAATCCTCCGGCCCGAACTGGCGGGCCTTCATCAGCATCAGGGCCAGGGCGTCCCCCATCGCCAGCATACAGGTCGTCGAAACGCTGGGGGCCACGCCAATCGGACAGGCCTCGTCTTTCATTCCGATCTCCAGCACGATATCGCTGTGTCGCGCCAGGTTCGAAGACCGATCTCCCGTCATCGAGATCAGTCGGATCTCCCGCTGTTTGATTGGATTGATGAGTCGCAGAAGCTCTTCGGTTTCTCCGCTATGGCTGAGAGCCAACACAATGTCGTCGGCTTGAACCCTCCCCAGATCGCCGTGGATCGCTTCCGCCGGATGAAGAAAATGGCTCGGAGTGCCTGTTGAGGCCAGGGTCGCGCTGATCTTGCGTCCCACGATTCCCGCCTTGCCCATCCCCGTTACGATCACCGATCCTCGGTTCTCGAAGATCACTCGTGCGGCTTCCAGAAACGGCGCATCGATCCGATCCAGAAGCGACATCACGCCGGCCGCCTCGTTTCGGATCACCTCTCGCGCAAAATCCAGATCAAATTTCACGGTGGATTACCCCGATCATTGAATAACTCAACGCCATTCGTCGCAGTTGCCGCATTACAGCCGAACTTCGCTGCCTCGTTCGTCGAAACAAATCAGGTCATGTCCTTCCAGCGGCTGAGAAGCATCTCCGCGGATTACGATCGTCTTGTCCATCTCGGTTTCCATCCGGGACAAAATCCCACGACGATCGTTCAAAAGAAATTCTGCCACCGAAGGCGCCGCCCGCAATTCAGCCCGCCGGATCTCCTTCTTCGCCAACGCCGATTCCAGCAGACGCACCAGCTCGATCGATTGTGACTCGGCGCTTTTCACCGAACCGGTCCCGCCGCAATGCGGACATTTCTGCGAAGTGCTCGACTGCAAAGACGGCCGCATGCGCTGACGCGTCAGCTCGATCAATCCGAATTGGCTCATTCGCAGCGCGCGGGATCGCGCCCGGTCCTTCTTCAGGGCCTCGCGGAACACCTTTTCCACTTCCCGCCGGTTTTTCGAGTCCCGCATATCGATGAAATCGCATACGATCAGGCCCCCGAGGTCCCGAAGCCGAAGCTGCCGCACGATTTCTTGCGCCGCCTCCAGATTAATTTTCAGTGCCGTCTGTTCGGCGTTATCGGGTTTTCGATACTTTCCGCTGTTAACGTCGATGGCCACCATGGCTTCCGTGGGTTCGATCACCAGCGAGCCGCCGCTTTTGAGATCCACGCGGCTGGATCGGATTCGGTTGATCTCTTTCTCAATGCCGAATTTATGAAACAACGGCATCTGTCCCTCGTACAGAATCACCCGCCCCTTCAGGCGCGGCTGGACGATGCCCAGAAAATCCCGAATCTGCCGGGTCACCGACTCGTTATCACAGGTTACCTTTGAAATGTCGCTGCTGAAAATGTCGCGAACCGTCCGAATCACCAGATCCGATTCCTGATACACCTCCGCGGGAGTTGTTGAGTTATCGATCCGTTTCTGGATCGAACTCCAGAGTCGGCTTAAATAGGCCAGATCGTTTTGCAGATCTCGTTTGGTCGCACCCTGCGCGGCCGTACGGATAATCAAGCCGGCATCCTTGGGCAATTCCATCTGTTCCACCGTTTCGCGGAGCCGTTTTCGTTCGGCCTCTTCTTCGATCTTCTGCGATACTCCCACTCGATCCATCCACGGCATCAGAACAATATACCGTCCCGGCAATGAAATGTAGGTCGTCAGCGTCGGACCTTTGGTGTTGATCCCTTCCTTGGTCACCTGAACCAGGATCTCCTGGCCCTTCTTGAGACTCTTTTGAATATGGGGCCGCTGGCTCAGGGCTTTTCGACGACCGATCTTCTCCACCGAGACCCGTTCCTTTTGGAAATACCGAGGATGGAGGTCGCTAATATGAAGAAATCCGTTCCGTTGCGTGCCGAAATCGACAAACGCCGCCTGAATCGCCGGTTCGACATTCACCACGCGGGCTTTGTACATATTCCCCACATGGCTGACCAGACTCGGCCGTTCAATGTACAATTCCTCCAGACTGCTGGAATCCACGACGGCAATGCGACATTCCTGTCCCTGGGACACATTAATCAACATCTCTTTTGACATAACGCTTGATCACGCTCCTCTTTCAGATCGACTCATGTTCAATACCCCCATGATTAATCCTGTTTCCATTCCACAGACTCCCTCCGAACCGGCTCGACCACTCTGGCCGGATCGATTCGCAACAAAGTCAGCAGTTCCTCGATGCGTACGGAGCCCTCCGGCGTAATCCGGCATCGGCAACTCACCCAGTCGGTCCCCTGTTCAATTTTTGTCAGATAGGGGCCGACATCGAGAATCCGCGAGGGACGGCCTGTCCCGTTGGCTCGCTCGACCTCCACCGGCCGACGCTCGGCCAGATCCTCGCGCAACCGCGCCATCGCCTGTTGGATCGCAGGATCGGTCGCCAGGTTCGAAACGGAAATCCGATAAGTCGCGGCCACCGGCTGAAACGAAGTTCTGTTGTCCGTCAGTCGAATATCGCGAATCGTGCAATCCTTCGGAAGTTGTCCCTCCAGCCGGAAACGGATCGACTCGGCCGTGTCTTCCCCGGCCTCCACCAGCGCACACAGCATCTCGCAATCCGACCTCACGCCCACCGCACGCGGCAACGGCAGCGACATTCGGGGCCGGGGATTGAATCCCTGCGAATAGATCATCCGAACTCCCGCTCGAATCAGCGCCCGTTGCAGCATCGTCACCGTTTCATGATGAGACAGGTAACACAGATTCCCGTCAATCCGAAAGGTCATGACCAGCGTCTGAGTTTTCAATTCGGCCGTCAAACCCGTCGTCCCCATTTCAATGCCTTAAAATCCATATCCCATATCCCGAATCAAAACGCTTCCGGCATGATCTTCATGGCCGCATCCCGGATGTAATTCTTGATTTGTCGTTGAGAATCCATCGTCCCAACCTTCCGCGCCAGGTGATTACAATCCTCGATTGAAACCGAACGGATGATCTGTTTGACCTCGGGGATCATCGGCGGCGCCAGCGACAGCGTCCGTACCCCCATCCCCAACAGCAACATGATGAATTCCGGCTCCGAGGCCACTTCGCCACATACGCTCAGGCCGATCTTGGCTTTGTGCGCATCGTGGATTACGCTGCGAATCAGTCCCAGTACCGCAGGATCGGCCGCGGTGAACATCGTGGAGACATGCTCATTGGCCCGATCCACTGCCAGTGTATATTGGATCAGATCGTTGGTTCCAATACTGAAAAAATCGCAATCCCCGGCCAGCATCGACGCCGTCAGCGCCGCGCTGGGGGTTTCGATCATGATCCCAACCGGCACCAGCGGGTTATAGGGAACCGCGTATTCGTCCAGGTCTTCCATCACATCCCGCAGAATCATCTTGGCCTGCCGCAGTTCCTGCAGATTTCCGATCAACGGAAACATGATCCGGATATCTCCCAGAACCGACGCCCGCAAGAGACCTCGAAGCTGGGTCTTAAACAACGGAAGGTTTTGAAGGCAATAACGGATCGATCGCAATCCCAGAACCGGATTCGGCTCGTGCAGTTTATGGCCGTGCGGAACCTTGTCGGCGCCCAGGTCCATCGTCCGGATCACAACGGGCTTGCCCTCGAACGAACGAACCGTTTCCGCATACGCCTGATAGTGATCTTCCTCCGTCGGCTCGGTTCCGCCATAGAGGTACAAAAACTCCGTTCGGTACAGCCCGATCCCCTGCCCGCCCTTTTCCTTGACCATTTTCGCCTCGTCGGGGAATTCGACATTCCCCAACAGCGTAACCGCCACTCCATCCCGCGTGGTGGCGGGTTTGTTTTTCAGCGAATCCAGTTTCAGCCCCAGCTGTCGCAGATTCTGGGCGTACTCCCGGTATTCCTGGATCGTATCCTCATTGGGATCGATCACGATTACGCCGCGATTTCCGTCGATAATCACGCGGCTGTCCTCTGAGACGGAATCAATAATATCGCCCAGCGCCACAACGGCCGGAATGCCCAGGGTCCGCGCGATAATCGCCGTGTGGCTGGTCCGGCCGCCCTTTTCGGTCGCAAATCCCCTCACCTGAGTCTTGCTGAAACCGGCCGTCTGCGTCGGAGTCAGGTCATTGGCGATGATGATGACCTCCTCCCGCAAAGGATCCATCACATCCCGGCTTTTGCCCACCAGTTTTTGCAAAAGTCGTTTTTCGATATCGTAAATATCCGCCGCCCGCTCGCTGATATAGGGATCGCCGATCCCCGCAAAATGCGATGCGATTTCGCGCAGGATCGTCGATACCGCGCATTCCGCCGTCGTCAGCTCCTTCTCGATGAAATCCGTAATCCGTTTGCGAAAGCTTGCGTCCTGCAAAAATCGGAGATGGACGGCGAAGATATCGCGAATATTATCCTGGTCGATGGTGGTACCCGATTGCAGCTTCGTCAATTCCTGGATCGCGTCCTGAAACGCCTGCGCAACGCGATCGATCTCGCTGGCCTTTTGTGACGGGAGAATCGATCGTCGCGGAATTCGTTGTTCGCGAGAGTCCATGACCAGGGCCCTGGCAATCGATACCCCCGGCGATACCGCAATCCCTTTTCGGATCTCCATCCTTCCCCCTTATGTCTTCGTTTCGCCCAGCGGACGCTTCGCCGGCGTTTCATGAAACATCTGAACCTCCACCAACTCCCGCAGCGCATCGGTCGCCTGTCTGGCATCGTCTCCCTGAGCCAGGATCTTGAGCGTCGTCCCACAGGTCGCCGCCAGCATCGTCATCTGCATGATGCTCTTGGCGTCCACGGTCGTCGGGCCATGGCTGACCCGGATGTCGGAATGATACCGCCCCGCAACATCAACAAACAACATGGCGGGTCGCATATGCAGACCTTCCTCGTTTCGGATCTGAACTTCAATTTCGACAACCGATTCGGCCAAGAAATCCGTTCTCCCTCATCGTTTGCGGGACCCGTTGAATGGATATCCCGTCTCATTTCGGTCTCGTTTCCATCTGGAACGGCCGAAGAGATGGTCAGATCCCCGATCTCTCAGCGTCCAGAATCACTTCCTTCATCGCTTCCGTCGTCGCGGCCTGCCGGATGAACCGGCGAAAATCATCCTTCTGCAAATGATGGAAAATCGCTTCCATCGCCTGCAAATGGCGATCCGCATTACCGACCGGGCTGAGCAACAGGATCACCGTATAGACCGGCTGTTTGTCCAGCGACGAGAAATCAACGCCCTTGGCGGAGCGACCCACGGCCGCAACAACCTCGGGAATATCGGGATGTTTGACATGCGGCACGGCAACACCTTTTCCGATTCCCGTACTGGCTTCCCGTTCCCGTTGGACCACCGCCTTGCTGACCTTGGCCGGATCGGCTTTTCCCAGTTTTCCCGCCTGGGCCAAAGCCGAAACCAACTCGGCAATCGCCGTATCTCGGGTTTTGGCCTTTAAGTCCGCCACCAACGCGTCAAAACATACAATATCGCCCAGCTTCATATCGTCTCCCAATATACACTGGCATGGAACCCCTCTTCCGCCGTCTTTCACGGATTACCCTTCTACGCCACATCCTCCTGAACTTCAGGGCCTTCGGTTCGAACGATCTGATCCATACTCGGAGCGGTCTTATTATCCCGTTGTTTTTCCTTTTTACGATGGAGCTGCCGTTCAATTTTATGAATCGCCACATCGACGCAGGCATGAATCTCGTCCCCCGTTTCCTTGGCGATAAACACATCCCCCCTCTCGCCTCGGGCAATGATTTCCACGCTGGGCTTGCCTCCGTCCTTTCGCTCGACAATCACTTCCACCTGATTGATATTATTGTAATACCGCGGCAATTTTTCGACCTTCTCTCTCACCCGTTGCTGAAGAGCTTCAGACACTTCCACATGTTTTCCAGTCATCGTAAATAACATGGGACACTCCTTTCCTGGATACAAATCGTTGCCGGACAAATCAATACCACACATCCACCACGGTGATTCTGTTCGATCCTCCATCATAACTTGGGTTCTTCGTTCTTTGACTGCTGAATAACGAAAAAAGTTCGATTTCCACAACCCCAACTCAGAAAGAAGGCACAATGACCGATCCCGAAACAATACAAACCATCTTCTTTCCGCCCTATCGTTGCGGGCCTGACCCCCGCCCCATATACCCCGTCCATGATTGGTTCGTTGCATACTATCGCTGTATCCAGACCCGATTGGGGCCTGACTTCCCTTTATTCGTATTCAAAACCTGTTGGTTTTGCCGCATTTCCGATAAAATCCACTCATTGAATGGATCCATTCTTCTTACTGTATTCGATTGCCTCTGGACCGTCAACTAAAAAGTCCCTCTCAAACGATAGTTCTTTCGGAAGATGAAGGCCTGATAAATGAACGAAAATGCCCGGAATTGAGCCAATAAGCCCGATTACCCGCTGGCTAACGGCCAATACAAGGGCCTGTTGAAAAGGTACCGAAGGTACCCTTGTAAACAGATAAACAAGGCCCCCTTCTACAATCCCGATGTTGATGGGAAGTGTGCTAATAGCCCATCCAACGGGGAAAAAGAGAAAGTAGTACTTTAATGACAGGGAAATCTCGGCGGAATACCCAATCATCCAATATCCGAAAATGGGAAGTGTCTGAGCAATTAAAGTCACCAATAAAGCAACGAAAAGGATCCCGGGATGAGATCCATAAATTCGTAAAGCATGGAGAATGCGACGCAATTGGGACAATAGAGGACCCAATCTCCGGAAGATCCAGACTCTGAATCCGGGAATAAATACCATTAGACCCAAAAAGAAGACCGCCAACACCAAACAAACCATCGGGATCTGCCAATGCCCACCGATCCATTGTCCAAACCGAAAATCGGGTGACAATCGGATTCCGCCCTCGGATTCTTTCAGGGGAATCAAAATATAAACCATCGATACCAATACAATTAAACTCACCAAACCTACTAAGCGATCCACCACAACGCTAAATACCGATTCCAGCCGTCGGCTTGAATGGTGAGTGATGTACCACATCCGAAACAGATCTCCTGTCACGGAACTCAACATTAGGTTGGTATAAAATAACCCCAGGAAATGAATTTTCAAACAAGTCGAAAAAGGAATCTCGTGACTTTGTGTTCGCAGGAGCAAAAACCATCGGAAGGCCACCAGGATATTGCCGAGTATGAATAATCCCACAGCCCCTACAATGGCCAGTGGATTCAACCGATACAAAAGCTCGCCGATCTGGCCCCAATTCCAGTCCCCAAAAAGCAATATCAACGCAATTGCGGCCGTGGCAACGAAAAACCGAAGCCAAAAGGACCATCGTCTGGATTTCGATCCCTGCCGTCTGTCAAACACTCCATACCCTTTCTGAGCGGTTCTACTATAACGGATTCCCGGATGGGTTTCAATTTGGGATTTCATTTTTATCCTTCCCCTTATCCGATCCACTCAGTCCAGGGGGAATATCCAATCCGATTGGAAAATTCAAAGCAGGATCAGATTGATTCAATCCCACAAAGAGGTATAATAGAACCATCGTGCGGGAAACAAGGTTTATGTCCATGGCTTCACAAGAAAAAAATATTCCGAATACCAACAGCGGATTGACGGACGCCGAATTGCTCAATCGGTTCCGTCAGGGCGAGGAGTCCGCCTTCCGTGAGCTTGTGAATCGCTACAAGAACTCGTTGTATGCGTTCCTGCGTCGTTTCATCAATCAAC
>JAAYVQ010000436.1 GCA_012517095.1 Phycisphaerae bacterium
CGAAGCGGGCGAAAATTTCTGTTCACCCAACGGCTTGTTGCTTCTGGAAATGGTCGGCGACGAGAAGACCTGCATGGAATTGGCCGACAAGCTCGCCGTCATCGAGGGCGTCGAGGTCCAGAAGATGATCTTTGATCATCCATGAAGCGACGATATCAGATTGTCAAGCTCTCCGACATTGATCCGGTACCGTGTCCGTGTGGCACGGCACGGCGGACCTTTGCCGACATTGCCGATTCGCCGGCTTCCGTACACCTGGTCACCATCAAAACCAACGCACGCATCCACTACCACAAACGCCAGACCGAAATTTATGTCGTGCTCGAGGGTTCCGGCCATATCGAACTGGATTCCGATTCGGTTCCCGTCGAACCCATGACGGCCGTTCTCGTCCGGCCCGACTGCCGCCATCGCGCCGTCGGAAATCTAACGATCCTCAACATCGTGATTCCGCCGTTCGATCCGAAGGATGAATGTTTTGATTAACCGCATTAATGGAGGATGCATGAAATCTATCTGTTTCGCTGTCGCAATGGTCTCCCTTCTCGTCGTATCTTCAATGGCCGAGCCGAAGGTCCTGTTCGAGTTCGGCAACGGTTTTGATGTCGCATCCGTCGAGACCAGCGATGCCACCGTCAAGTTGGCGAACAAGGCCCTCGAGATCCGGACCGGTCACTCGGATCTCTGGCCTGGCATTACACTCAAAGCCCCCCAGGAAAAGTGGGATCTGACCGGTTTGACACAAGTCACGGTGACATTGAGGAATCCCGACGATAAGGCCGTCACCGTTTACTGCCGTGTTGACAATCCGGGCTCCGACGGGACCCGGAACTGTATCACCGGCAACATCACCGTCGAACCGGGAAAAACCAAAATGCTGACTGTCAAGCTGAATAACACGCCTTGGGTTCTTTCGGCTCCGCTGGAACTGGTCGGCATGAGGGGTTTTCCGGAACATCAGGGAAAACTCGATCCCGCCAATATCACCCAACTGCTATTGTTCATCAACGAGCCATCGGAGGATTATCGTTTTGCAGTTTCAAAAATCGTCGCCGAGGGTACGACAAAGGTTCTCGACGCCAAGTCTTTCCTGCCGTTTATCGACGAGTACGGCCAGTTCATCCACGCCGACTGGCCCGGCAAGGTACACTCTGAAACCGACTTAACGGCCGCAACACAAGCCGAACAGAAGGATCTTGCGGCACATCCCGGCCCACAGAGTTGGAATCAATACGGCGGCTGGACCGGCGGTCCCCAATTGAAGGCCACCGGATTTTTCCGCGTGGAAAAATTCCAGAACAAATGGTGGCTGGTCGATCCGGAAGGACGGCTCTTCTGGTCGCACGGCTCCGATTGCGTCAACAGCAATATCTCGACTCCGCTCACCACTCGCGAAAAGTATTTCCGTGCCCTGCCGGCGAAGGATTCGGCCTTCGGTTCTTTCTACGGCCGCGCCAACTGGGCTCCGCAGGGTTACTACAAGGACCATCTGCCGTACGAAACCTACGATTTCGGCTCGGCCAACCTTCTTCGCAAATATGGTCCGCAATGGCAGACGGTCTTCGCCGATCTGGCCCACCAGCGCCTCCGGAGCTGGGGGATGAACACCATCGCCAACTGGTCCGACGGCTCGATCTACCGCATGAAGAATACGCCCTATACCGCGACGATCAGTTTCAGCTCCCGCAACATCGAAGGCAGCGAGGGGTATTGGGGCAAATTCCATGATGTCTTCGATCCGTCGTTTGCCGCCAACCTCGACCGAGCGGTCACCCAGCACAAAGGCCAGGCCATTGGCGATCCGTGGTGCATCGGCTTTTTCGTGCATAATGAACTCGGTTGGGGCGACGACACCTCGCTGGCCGTGGCTGCTTTAAAAAGTCCGGCCGATCAGCCCGCCAAAAAACAATTCGTCGCCGACCTGACGGCCAGGTACAAGACCATCGATAAACTCAATGCCGCCTGGGGGAGTAACTATAGTTCATGGGAGGATATGCTGAACAGTACAAAAGAGCCGGACAAAAAGAAGGCCCGTGAAGATTTGACGGCCTTCTACACAAAAATCGCCGAGACCTACTTCAAGACGATTCGCAACAAACTCGTCGACGATGCGCCCGGCCAGTTGTATCTCGGCTGCCGGTTCGCCTGGGTCAACGACCTGGCCGTCGCGGCCGCCGTCAAATACTGCGAGATCCTCGCTTACAACCGCTATGAACGCAGCGTCGAGAACTTCCGCATCCCCGGTGGCACTGATAAACCCGTCATCATCGGCGAGTTTCACTTCGGGGCCCTGGACCGCGGGATGTTCCACACCGGCTTAGTGCCCACGACCAATCAGAACGACCGCGCCGCCCATTATCGTAACTATGTACAGGGCGCCTTGCGGAATCCGCTGATCGTCGGCACCCACTGGTTCCAGTTCCGCGACCAGGCGACAACCGGTCGCGGCGACGGCGAAAATTACCAGATTGGACTGCTGGATGTCTGCGACAGCCCCTATCCCGAAACTATCGCCGCCGTCCGCGAAGTCGGTTACTCGCTCTACGAGTACCGCTTGAAAAACTGATGAGCACTGTAATCGAACTACTCGCCCCGGCCAAAGACCCCGCCGTGGCCGCCGCCGCAATCCGCTGCGGAGCCGATGCCGTGTATCTCGGCGCGCCGAAATTTGGCGCGCGGCAGGCGGCGGGCAATTCGCTGGACGACATCCGCCGCGTGATTGAACTGGCGCATCCGTATCAGACCAGAGTGTACGCGGCGCTCAATACGCTGCTGTTTGACCGCGAGCTGCCGGATGCCGAACGAATGATCCGCGAATTGTATGCGGCCGGGATCGACGGGCTGATCATCCAGGATATGGGCTTGTTGGAACTGGATCTGCCCCCCCTGCCGCTGATCGCCAGCACGCAGGTTGATAACGCTACGCCGGAAAAAGTCCGGTTCCTCGAATCGGTCGGATTTTCCCGCGTGATACTGGCTCGTGAACTGTCGCTGGAACAGATTCGCGAAATTCGTCGTGCCACTTCCATCGAGTTGGAATGTTTCATCCATGGCGCCCTGTGTGTCTGCGCAAGCGGCAAGTGTTCGCTGAGCTATGCCCTCGGCGGCCGCAGCGGCAATCGCGGCGACTGCGCCCAACCGTGCCGAAGGTCGTATTCGCTGCAAGATAGCGATGGAAAGACGCTCGCCGAAAACCGTTTCCTGTTGTCCATTCGCGATCTGAATCTCTCCGATCACCTCGAAGAACTCATCGACGCCGGTGTCACCAGTTTTAAGATCGAAGGCCGTCTCAAGGATACCGCGTATGTGGCCAATATCGTGGGGTTTTATCGCCAAAAGCTCGACGCGATTCTGCCTGCTCGCGGCCTCCGCAAATCCTCATCCGGCCGTGTACAACTGAATTTCAGCCCAGACCCCACCAAGACCTTCAACCGCGGATTTACCGACTATGGCCCCGTTGGCGGCTCCCACGCCTTCGGGGCGATCGACAGTCCCAAGTCCATCGGCGAGTACCTCGGCAAGGTCATCGGCGTGGAAAAGGGCGCCTTTGCTCTCGACGCCGCCGTCGAACTGCACAACGGCGATGGCCTGTGCTTTTTTGACGAGAACCGAAATCTGGCGGGTACGGTCGTCAACGGCGTTGAAGGCCGCTCGATCCGGCCGCGGCAAATCGCGGGCATCCGGCCGAACATGGCGATCTACCGCAACTACGACCATGCCTTCACGCAACAACTCGAGGCCGATCCTGCCCGCAGGACGATCCCCGTTACTCTCCGCCTGTCTGATACGGCCGAAGGTTTGGCCCTGACGATCCGTGACGAAGAGGGTAATGAAGCAACCGTCGAACACAAAATCAAAAAATCTCCCGCACAGAAACCCGACTCCGCCCGCGAACGGCTGGCCGAACAACTGCAGAAACTCGGCAATACGATCTTCGAATCGGTCGGATGTTCGATCGACTGCGATCCGGTCCCC
>JAAYVQ010000437.1 GCA_012517095.1 Phycisphaerae bacterium
CCTCGATCAATCTCCTTACCTGATGATCCGTAACCATCTGAAATCTCCTGACTTATGGAAATTCAGACAGTCTATTGTCTCCGACTATTGTCCGGAAACTGTATTTGTCGCTACAGGTAAGAATAATTGTCGCCGGTCACTCAATCTATTATATTCATTTTGATCATGCAAAGGAAGCTCAATTTCCCACGATTCTCTTCAAGATATAACAATTGTTCAAGCCAGCTTGAACTGGACCGACTGGATCGAAAGCCAGTTTATCTATTTCAGATAAAATATATACAGTACCGTTAATGCTTATATTGTAAATAAGCCACGCTTATAATTCAGATTGTCTCACATGTGTATGGAGGATCATTGATCCGTTGAACCAAGATCGGGTGTGAATACCGTATTTTGTAGCTTGACATGTCGTGTTTCTGTTGATAGAATCATCTTGATTATGTGGTAAGTGCCACGGTTCCACGATTGAAAAGCAAATAGTCAATCGCTGATTTTCCTCTATGATTTTTCAAACAACAGCGGACGAAAAGTCTGTGCGCTGTGAATGCGCAAATATTGAGTCCGACAATGGAAGGGAAGGAGACAGAGGATGAAAACGAAAATCGTTTTGTTGGTGGCTGGAACCTTGATGTATGGAGTGACTTTGGCCGGGTATCATCGGCCTCCCGAGGGTGACAAAGGAGCATTGGTTAAAGTGGTTACCCAATGGAACTCAACCTGTGATGCATCCAACCGGACCTCGTGGGATAATATGGTCCGGGGCTGGTACAATGATATCACCGACGATGATGGCAGGCCGGATGGACACGAGGGGTGGGCGTATTGGCAAGACGGTTTCTACCAGAACGGCAACATCATCGACAGCGATTTTGCCGATGTTTCGATCCGGGACTGGGGAAACGATGATGCCGATGATATCGGGATCGACGAACCGGACGCCCTGATGGTCGCCCTCCACGGAGGCCATGGCGATCCCCGAGCGCGATGGCGCGGTAAGGTTCGTGTGGATGAGGCCGGCGACGGCAATTGCAATGCGTGGCAGAGGGATATGTTGCTGGATTACGACTTGGATTTTCTTTGCCTTTCCTCCTGTCACAGCATGGATGAACATGTCTGGGATCTTGAGAAGGACGGCGATGGCTGGTCCTCGTCTTTCGGCCGTATTCATCAGATCGATGGTTTTCACGGAATCATGTGGATCAGTTCCAGTTATGATGACGAGTATGCCGATTTCTCGGATGATGCCTTTGATGATCCCATCGCAACGGCTTTTGTCGAAAATCTCTACTGGAGTTATCTGTTCGGCCCGGATCAGTGTCCTTGTGCAAGGGGTGTGGGGGACGATTTGGATGATCTCTGGGATCGGATGGACACCGAGCGTTATAACTGGGTGAATGAGACAGATCCCGTGAACGACGCCCAGGGGGTGATTTTTATCGAGGGTTGCGATCCCGATAGCGACCCTGCGCTTCCGGAAGATGGGGCTTTCGCTCCGATCGAACCTCCGGCCGATGAGATGGTTCCTCCGCCCGCCGACTGGATCCGGGAAGACTACCGAAAACTCGTGGAGGCCGCATTGCCCGCTTTCGATAGTCAGATGCTGAAAGTCGGTGCAGGAACGCAATGGTTTGGTCAGGTCAGCGTCAGCAAGATTGGAGCGGCCGCCGGGGATTCCACGGGATTTCAGAATATCGTCCAGAACGGACCCCTCACCGAAGCTCGGGATACGGCCGACACCAAGGTTGCCAAGATCGACTCGTCGCGCGGACGGATTCGGTATATCAATCGAAGTCGTGGATTTGCGTATAAAATGTCCCCCCACAAGACGGTTTCTGATTCGGTCGCCTCCACGGTGGCGCAGGCCTGCCTGAACAACCTGGGACTTCCGACCAATGAACGGGGGCCATTGACCTTCAACATCATTGCGGGAATGGGACAAGAAGCCACTGGGGTACGGGAGTCCTTTGAGCGGGATAAGCTGGTGACCATCGATCGGCGTATCGGCGGATATCTGGTGTTTGAATCGATGGCGCGTGTATCGGTGTCGAACAAGGGATTGATCAGTCGAATCCTGGTCCGGGAATGGCCGAATTTTCTGCTGCGGAACAACGGGGTTTTGACTCTTCGAACGCGTACTGCGGTGATCGATGGGATCACGGATCAGATTGTCGCCGCGCAAAAGGGGATTGCTGTTCGCATCCCCGGGATCCAAATCGGATTTGAGCGTGTGGGTGTGGATTATGTTCCGATGGCGGTGGCCGCTGTGGTGGACGCCGATTCGGGAGTCTTATTCCATGAACCCCTGGTCGCCATTCCCTCCGACATAGATCTGGATGGAGTATCGGATAGCCAGGACAACTGCCCACGCCATAGGAATCCCGATCAGCGAGATCTCGATAAGGATGGAGTCGGCGATATCTGCGATAACTGTCGGCTGTTTCCCAATCCTGCCCAGGAGGATAACGATCACGATGGACTTGGTGACGCCTGTGATGACGATCTTGATCCTGATATCAATGAGCCAAAATGCGGAGACCCCGATCATCCTACACCGCCCGGCGACAATAACCATGACTGTAAGGTGAATCTGCAGGATCTGGCATTGACGGCCGCGAACTGGCTGATCGATTGCATGACCACACCGACACATCCGGCCTGTCATCCTCAAGGCGGTATTTGATCCTTGAGATAGATGGTTTTGTTGAGAATCGTGAGCAGAAACGGGAAGGAGCCGTATGGAAAACAGATATATTGTATAGTCACATAGTATTATTTCTGTTGATAGGGCGTTGAATCATAATTACATCACAACGATCCCAATTCGATCACGGTTTTTATCGAGAAGCGAAGTTGACATTCGATGTATCTATGAATAGAATTGTATTGACATTGCGATCTGCATCATGATCCAGGGATGAAGGGTATCGATAAGATTCTATCGGATTGCAGAGAAGCGGATGAATTACGATGCTACTACCCCTTCTTGTCCTGTCGAATCGAGTTCACTGGCTGATCAATCTCCGATGGGTTGCGTGCGGGGGCGTTGTGGCCGTCGTATGGTTGACCTCGTCGGTTCTCCAAGTCATTCCCGATCCGACCCCCCTCTACTTCATCACGGCAGGCATGGTTCTGTACAATTCCATCTTTGCGTATCTGGCATACCGCCATCCTCCGGTTGGGACCACTTTGGATCGTACAATTGTTCTTCAAATGACCCTCGACCAGATATCGCTTGCCGGGCTTCTTTACTTTTCAAGCATGATCCACAACCCCTTCATTTTTTATTTTGTCTTTCACATGACGATTGCCGCATTGCTGATTCACGGCCGGGCCCCCTACGGTCTGGCGGGGTTGGCTTCGTTGTTGGTCGGCGGGATTCTGGGGCTTGAATACCTCGGATGGATTCCCTCCCATAACCTGACCTTCACCCAGTCGAGCCCGCTCTTCTCCGAATCTGTCAGCGAAATGAATGGGATTTATCTTGTGGGGTATTTTATCGCCTTTTCGACGACCTTGTGGATTACCGTTTATTTTACGGCATCCATTCACAACTATATGCATCAGGCGGAGGCCGTGATGAGGCAAAAAGAGAAGATGCTGGGCATCAGTCAACTCGTTGCGGGAATTGCCCACCAAATCAGCAATCCGCTCGATGGCGCTCAGAATTGTTTGCGTTCGATCGGTCGAAGCATCAAGAACGACGACCATCTTCTCCACTATGTCAACCTGATATCGCAGGCCCTCGATCGTATCGAACGAACCGCTCGGCGGGTCCAGTCTTTCGCCCGTCCCCACGGTTTGAAATTGGAAAGCGTCGATGTCAACAAGGTTGTGGAAGCCATGATTGAACTTCTGGGATCGACGGTTAGCAAGACCATCCAAATTCAAACCGTCCTTGGAAATGTTCCGCCTGTTCTTGGAGATTTTCATACGCTTCAGGAAGTCCTGTTCCATCTCAGCACCAACGCTCTTGCGGCCATGCCGAATGGGGGCAAGTTGGTATTCCGTACCTTCTCGCGTCAGATGGAGGCGTTTGAGCAGAATCCCCAGGTTGCGATCGAGGTGGTCGATACGGGCTGCGGGATCCCGCGAGATAATTATGAACGGATTTTCGAACCCTTTTTCACGACTCGGTCTGAAAACGGGGGAACCGGTCTTGGGCTTTCCCTCTGTCGGATCCTGATCTTTGAGATGGGGGGACGAATCGAGATGGAAAGCGTGGTCAACCAGGGAAGTACCTTTCGGATCTTCTTGAACACGACCAAGCCAATCGTTGGCAAATCAAGGGAATTCGTATGAGAATCCTTGTCGTGGATGATGAAGAGATTAAACGAATCTCCCTTGTGGACGACCTGGTCGAGGGAGGGTACGATGCGTCCGCCGCCTGTGACGGGGAAGAGGCCTTGCGTCGCTTGTCCCGGGAACGATTTGATTTGGTGATTACCGACCTGCGAATGCCCGGCATCGACGGAATGGAAATTCTCAAGCATGTCAAACTCCATACGCCGGACACCGAAGTGGTGATGATGACCGCATACGGAAGTATTCCCCTGGCCGTAGAGGCGATGAAAGTCGGTGCCTCGAATTTTATCACCAAGCCGTTTCACAACGAATTCCTTTTTCCTTTGTTGGAACGGATCCGCGAGCACCGGCCCTCTCCTTCCGGGGCCGTCCGCCCGAAGAAACCAGCCGTGACTCTCCCCCTGGAGGAAGTGATTGTCGGCCATTCGACGGCTATCCGCGATGTGCGGAGAATGGTGGACCTTTGCAGCCGTAACGACGCCACCGTGCTTGTGACCGGAGAAACCGGGACAGGGAAGGACCTCATCGCTCATGCCATCCATGATTATTCGGCTCGAAGGACCAGACCTTTTATCAAGGTCAACTGCTCGACCTTTTCCGATCACCTTATCGAAAGCGCCCTGTTTGGCCATACGAAAGGATCCTTCACCGGCGCCGATCATCAAAACAATGGAAAACTCGATCTTGCTCAGCATGGAACCCTGTTTCTGGATGATGTGGATGATATCCCCCTGGTTCACCAGATTAAATTGCTTCGGGTGATCGAGGAAAAGGTGTATGAACGAGTTGGATCGCCAGATCCGATTGAAGCGGATGTTCGGATCATCGCTGCGACCAAACATAACCTGTTGGCGGAAACGGAAAAAGGGACTTTCCGCAGCGACCTATACTACCGTCTGAATGTACTGCGAATCGATCTGCCGCCTTTGCGCAATCATATCGAAGATCTCCCCGAGTTGATTCGACATCATCTGGGAAAAATCACGCAAGGGCAGGAGTATCGGATGACGGACGATGCGATGCAACGATTGTGTCATCATTCATGGCCCGGCAATGTTCGAGAATTGGCTCACACGCTGGAACGGGCATACTTGACCGGAAACGGAATGATCACGACGGAACGGATGGCGATTGATCCAATCGAAAAATCGGCCAAATTCGGCAATGGGGGCTTTAAGGAAACCGTGCAACAGACCGAACGGGATCTGCTCGAGAATGCCTTGAAGCAAGCCCATGGCAACAAAAGCGAGGCCGCACGGATTCTGGATATGAAGTTGTCATCCTTTCGGGATAAACTTGCCAAGCACGGCCTGGCCTGACTAACGGATTTCCGCAAGACTTACGGATTCCCGTGAAAATCTGCGGTTATTGAAATGAACCCTTTCCTTTATTTTTCAACCCGAATCCTGGAATGAACAACGAATTATGCTCAAAGAACGAGGTTGAAAAGTCCCCTTATAGTCTTGGCATAGAGTTTGCTTCTCACCCAACGACCATCAACACGGCTGTTTGGATGCTGATTGCCAGGTTGTTCCGCGATCAGAATTGTCGGTGAAGATTGAATTAGGAGTGATCCTGTGTCTGAGACCCAAGCCCAGAAACTCGGGATGGAATTGTTGGAGCATATCCGAGGAATCCCGGGAGGCAGGAGTATCGACAAGTGTATTCAGTGCGGTACCTGTACCGGTTCCTGCCCCACAAGCAACCTTATGTATTTCAGCCCGAGGCAAGTTCTGGCGGCTCTACGAGCTGGAATGCTGGATCAGGTTCTAAAGTCCAATACACCCTGGTTTTGCACTTCGTGTTATTCCTGCGCTGTCCGATGTCCGGCAAAGATTCCCTTTACGGATGTCATGTATGAACTCAAGCGCATGGCCGTTAAGCAAGGGAGTTATCCTCGCAGAGATCCGGCCTCCGCTATGGTTCGATCGTTTTCGGAAGTGGTCAGGCGGTATGGAAGAAATGCCGAGGCGATCCTCGTGGGAAAGTATTACCTCCGAACCAATCCCCTGAAAATTCTCGGCCAAGTGCCAATGGTGATCAAACTATTAGCCAAACGAAGGATGGCTTTCTTTCCTCACAAGATCAAGGGTATCGACGGTTTAAAAAAGATGCTCGCAGCCGTCGGCGGAAATCATGAGGGCAAACCATGACGGAAAATCTTACCTTTGCGTACTATCCGGGTTGTTCGGCTACTTCAACGAATCGAGCTTACGATGTGTCAACCCGAAACGTCGCCAAAGTTCTCGGAATCGGACTTGAGGAACTCAATGATTGGAACTGCTGCGGCGCTTCGGCTTATCTATCAGTCGATGAAAAAAAGGCCATGGTGTTTTGTGCTCGCAATCTGGCCCTGGCCGAGAAAGAGGGCAAGGATATTGTGGCCATCTGCAGTGGTTGCTATGTTGTTCTGCGAAAGGCCAATCAACATTTGGCCGAAGACCCGAACCTCGCCGCCGAAATCAACAAGTCCCTTGCCGCCGGTGGGATGAGTTATCAGAATTCTATCAAGGTTCGGCATTTCTTGGATATCACCGTTCATGAGGCGGGACAGGATGCCGTTCGAGATCGGGTAACCCATCCGTTGACAGGTCTCAAAGTGGCCCCTTATTACGGATGTATGATCAGCAGGCCCTTCAATGAGGTGGACGACGAGGAAAGCCCCCGGATGATGGATGACCTGATCGAGTGGTTGGGGGCGACGGCTGTTCTTTTCCCCTTGAAATCGAAATGTTGCGGAGGCCTGATGATGACTACGCAACCGCCGGTCGGCCAACAGCTCACCGGGTATATCCTCCGCAGCGCCAAGGAGGCCGGAGCCGATTGTATCATCACGGCTTGCCCGCTCTGCCAACTCAACCTGGAGGCCTATCAGGATACGATCGGGAAAACGCTGGACATGGACTGCAGGATACCCGTCCTGTATTTTACCCAGTTGATGGGCGTTGCTTTTGGCCTGGATAAATCCGATCTGGCTCTGAAAGAATGTATCACGCCCGTCGAAACCGTGCTCTCCTCACGAGGTACCTAAACCATGATTAGACAGGAACAACGCATCGGGGTTTATGTCTGCCATTGTGGGACCAATATCTCGCACACTATTGATGTGGAAACGGTGGCGAAATTCGCCGAAACCCTGCCGGATGTGGTCATTGTACGGGAATACAAATACATGTGTTCCAAGCCCGGTCAGGAATTGATTCGTCAGGATATCGACGAGTACAATCTGACCCGTGTGGTGGTTTCGTCGTGTTCGCCCCTGATGCACGAGGAGACCTTCCGCAACACCTGCGAAGACGCCGGGCTCAACCGGTTCCTTTTCCAGATGTCCAATATCCGTGAGCAATGTTCCTGGGTCCACGGCGACCGGAAAAAGGCAACGGAGAAAGCAAAACGGCTTATCGCCGCGGCCGTCAAGCGAGTTCACCACCATGGTGCCCTGGAACAAAGACACGCGCCGGTGAATCCCAATGCCCTTGTCATCGGCGGAGGGATCGCCGGCATCGAGGCGGCTCTGAAGATCGCAGAGGCGGGTCGAAAAGTATATCTGGTGGAAAAGGAACCATCGATCGGCGGCCACATGGCCAAATTCGATAAGACTTTCCCTACGCTGGATTGCGCTGCGTGTATCCTGACTCCCAAGATGGTCCAGGTAGGTCAACACCCGAATATTGAGATGATGACTTATTCGGAAGTGACGGAGGTATCCGGGTATGTAGGGAATTTCAAAGCGACGATCCGTCACAAGCCGCGATTTGTGGACGAAACGAAATGTACGGGTTGTGGTCAGTGTGTCGAACGCTGTCCGGTCCAGTTCCGTCCGGTTGACGGTCATCCAGTGCGCCGACCTGAAGACCTTCTCAGTGCCGAGATGAAAATCCAGGCCGATACCGCTCTTGATGAACACCGGCATGAACGAAATCCCGTTGTCACAGTCCTGCAGGATATCAATCAATTGTTTGGGTATCTGCCTCCACCAGTCTTGAAATATGTCAGTGCCCAGCTGAAGGTTCCTTTGTCCGAGGTCTATCATGTCGCTACCTTCTATACCGCTTTTAGTCTGGTGCCTCGCGGGGAACATATTATCAAGGTCTGTATGGGTACGGCCTGCCATGTCCGGGGTGCCCAACGGATCCTGGAGGCCATCGAGAATCGCCTGGAAATCACGGCTGGCCAGACTACCAAGGACATGAAATTTACCCTGGAAACCGTGAATTGCCTGGGCGCCTGTGCGATGGGGCCGGTGGTCGTGGTGGATAAAGAGTATGTGACGGTGATTCCCAAAGATGTCAACCGGCTCGTTGACCGAATCGTCCATGAGCCCGTACCTGTATGACCTGTTTATGAGGAGACCGCAATGATCCGTCTTGCCGATTGCGGAGCTGTTGGACGGCTGTGTGCGGAATTGAACCGCGACAAGCCGAAAATCGAGATCCTGGTCTCGCGCGGAACCTGTGGTACTTCTCGGGGCGCCGATCGCCTGGTTGAGGCCGTGCAAACGGCACTGAACAAGGCCGGAACCAACGGGAATGTTCGGCTACGGGTTACAGGTTGCCTGGGTTATTGCGATATTGAACCCATCGTCATCGTGCGGCCAGCCGGTTTCTTTTACCCCCAACCCAAACCCGATGACGCTGCCGAGATCGTTCAGCAGGGATTGTTGGGAAAATCCGTTCCCCGGTTGTTCATGGAGGATCCGAATACGGGCAAACCGATCGAAACCGTATCCGATGTGCCATTCTACAAGCATCAGAATCGAGTGATCTTCGGCGCGAATTTCGACTTGGATCCGACCAGTATCGATGACTTTGTCCGGATCGGAGGTTATCAGGCGTTGGCTAAAGTGTTATCGGAAATGACGCCGGAAAAGGTCATTGATGAAGTCACCCGTTCGGGACTCAGAGGCCGAGGTGGGGCGGGTTTCCCCACCGGCGTAAAATGGGCTTCCTGCCGCAAGGCCAAGGGCCAGCTTAAATATGTCGTCTGTAACGCCGATGAAGGCGATCCCGGCGCCTACGCCAATCGGGGATTGTTGGAAGGCAATCCCCACAGTGTGATCGAGGGGATGGCGATCGGCGCCTGGGCGGTCGGGGCCAGCCAGGGATATGTGTATGTCCGGACCGAGTATCCCCTGGCCGTCGAACTGATGAGTCGGGCTGTCCAGGAGGCCAGGGCCGCGGGTTTGTTGGGTAAGAATATCTTGGGTTCCGGTTTTGCCTTCGACATCCATATCAATCGTGGCGGCGGCGCTTTTGTCTGTGGTGAATCTACCGCCCTGATGGCCTCAATCGAAGGACATGTCGGCGAGCCACGGGCCAAACATATTCACACGGTCGAAAGCGGGCTGTGGCAAGCGCCGACTACCCTGAATAATGTAGAGACCTGGGCGAATATCCCTCATATCATCAATCGTGGGGCCCAATGGTTTACACAGATCGGTACGGGTGATGTAACCGGTAATCCCTGGGGGGGCAGCAAGGGGACCAAGATTTTTTCCCTCGTCGGAAAAGTCAATCATACGGGCCTTGTCGAAGTCCCGATGGGGATCACGCTGCGCAAGGTCATATTCGACATCGGAGGTGGAATCAAGAACGGCAAAAAGTTCAAAGGGGTTCAGACCGGCGGTCCTTCGGGTGGTGTTTTGTCCGAGAAACACCTCGACCTGCCCATTGATTACGACGAACTTGTCGAAGCGGGTTCCATGATGGGCTCCGGCGGCATGATCGTGATGGATGAAGACAACTGCATGGTCGATTTCGCCCGATTCTTCCTTTCGTTTCTCGAAGATGAATCCTGCGGCAAGTGCACACCTTGCCGGGAAGGTGTCGTCCAGATGCGTCAGATCTTGACCGACATCTGCCAAGGAAAAGCAAAGGAAGGTGACATTGAACTCCTGCATGACTTGGCCGAAGTCGTCAGTGAATCATCCCTTTGCCAGTTGGGCGCAACGGCCCCGAATCCCGTTCTGACAACGCTGGCCTATTTTAAAGACGAATACGATGCACATGTCCGTGATCATAAGTGTCCCGCTGGAGTCTGTAAGGCCCTGACGACATACCGCATCGATTGGGAGGCCTGTACGGGATGTGGGGTATGTTTCAAAAACTGCCCCAGCGACGCGATCCGGGGTGAAAAGAAACAACCCCATGAAATCCAGGTTGACAGATGTACCAAGTGCGGCGTCTGCTACGACAGTTGTAAGTTCAACGCCGTTCGCCGCAACTGAACATCGGAGGCTGACTCATGATCCAACTTACGATTGACGGTAAAAAAGTTTCGGTTGAACCGGGACAAACGGTCCTCGATGCCGCTCGTGAAGGAAATATCCCGATTCCCACGCTTTGCAGCCATGAATCACTGATCCCCTATGGCGCCTGCCGACTCTGTATCGTTGAGGTTCGACACCGCAACAAGACCCGCCTTCTCGCTTCTTGCACTTTACCGGCCGCCGAGGGCATGGAGGTAACCACAAACTCAGAGAAGGTGATACGGACCCGCCGGATGTTGGCCGAACTACTTTTGGCCCGTTGCCCGGAATCAAAGGCAATCCGAAATATTGCCGCTCAATTGGGCGTCGAAAAAACCAGATTTGGAAAACCCCACCTCAAGGACAATAGTGCCATCGTCGGTACGGACGGTTGTATCCTTTGTGGCATGTGTGTACGGGTCTGTAACGATATCCTGAAGATTGGAGCACTGGGGTTCGAAGGCCGCGGCGCCAGTCGCCGGGTCGTCACGCCGTTTGAGAAACCCTCCGAGGTCTGCCTGAGCTGTGGCGCGTGCAGCTTCGTATGTCCGACCGGTGCGATCGAACACCATCGCATTCGGCTTCACAAACCCGAGCCAATCCCCGCTGAATTCGAATACGGCATGGTCAACCGTAAACCGATCAATATTCCTTTCCCGCAGGCAGTGCCGCGCGTTCCCGTGATCGATCCAGACACCTGCATGAACTTCAGGACCGGCGGATGTAAGATCTGCGAAGACAACTGCGGAGTCCACGCGATTGATCATGCCCAACAGGAGAAAATCGAACAGGTCGAGGTCGGCGCCATTATTGTGGCGACGGGTTTTGAGCTCTTCGACAGCCGCAAACTCGGACGGTATGGCTATGGCAAGTTAGACAATGTCCTTCATGCACTGGAATTTGAGAGAATGAGTCATGCCAGCGGACCGACCGGCGGCAAGATCCTGACCAAAAACGGTCAGCCGCCAAAGGCCGTTGCCATCCTCCATTGCATCGGCAGCCGCGATGAAAACACCAATGAATACTGTTCTCGCGTTTGCTGCATGTATTCGCTCAAGTTTGCCCATTTGGTCAAGGAAAAGACCAATGCCGAGGTGTACAACCTGTATATTGACATGCGGGCCTTCGGAAAGGGCTATGAAGAATTCTACAAGCGGATCCTCGGAGAAGGGGTACACTTCATTCGTGGGAAGTGTGCGGAAGTAACCTCTGCAGCCCGGACACCGGAAGAAAAGGGGAAACTGATTGTCGTCGCTGAAGATACGCTTCTGGGTATGACTCGCCGCCTCCCCGTAGATATGGTGATCCTTTCTGCGGGCCTCATCCCCGGAAAAGATTCTGACAAACTGGGCAGGATCCTCGGGATCAGTTGCTCCCAGGGCGGATTTTTCCTCGAAAAACATCCCAAGCTTGCGCCGGTGGACGCCATCAATGATGGAATCTTTTTTGCCGGCGCCTGTCAGGGACCTAAGGATATCCCCGATGCCGTGGCACAGGGTGCTGCAGCCGCCGCCGGTGCCTTGTCCCTGATCGATAAGGGCAAGGTCGTCTTGGAACCGATCACGGCCGAAATTGACGAGAAGCGATGTGCAGGATGCCAGTTGTGCGTGGCCAATTGTCCCTACGGCGCCATCGAGTACAACAAGGAAAAGAAAATTTCAATCGTTACGGAAGAACTATGCAAGGGCTGCGGGACCTGCGTGGCCGGTTGTCCCTCCGGCGCAGCCCGGCAGAAAAATTTCGAAGATGTCCAGATTCTTGCCGAGATCGAAGGTATCCTGACCGCGAGTTGATCAATAACCCGGAGATGCACAATGGTTGACCAACAGTTTGAACCGAAAATCGTCGGGTTCCTTTGCCGATGGTGTTCTTACACGGGTGCGGATCTGGCTGGAACCAGTCGCATGCAGTATCCGCCGAATCTGGCGGCCATTCGTGTCATGTGTTCCGGCCGTGTGGACCCGACCTTCGTGGTCAAGGCCCTTCAGGACGGTGCCGACGGTGTTCTCATCGCCGGTTGCCATCCCGGAGATTGTCACTACTCCGAAGGTAATTACAAGGCGATGCGTCGATATCCGATGTTGCTCAATCTCCTCGATCAGTTTGGCATTGATCGTCGCCGGGTCCGCCTGGAATGGATCTCTGCCTCAGAAGGTGAGATGTTTGCCCGTGTCGTTTCCGAATTCACCCAACAACTCAAGACCCTTGGACCCCTTCGATGGCCGCACACGATCGAGCAGTTCTGCAGTCCTGCATAGGGTTTGAATCCATCAACGAGGTATTGTATGGCAAAACCAAAAGTTGCGTTTTATTGGTGTGCGTCCTGCGGTGGTTGTGAAGAAACCATTGTGGATCTGGCCGAAGATGTCCTCAAGGTCGTGGAGGCCGTGGATATCGTGTTGTGGCCGGTAGCGCTGGATTACAAACTGGAACATGTCAAGGCCTGGCAGCCCGGCGAAGTGACGGTGGCGTTCATCAACGGCACCGTGCGGCTCTCGGAGCAGTTGGAGTGGGTCAGGTTGCTCCGTGAGAAATGTCCCTTTGTTATCGCTTTTGGATCTTGTGCACACTTGGGTGGAATTCCAGGCCTGGCGAATGCCACCAGCCGCGCGGAAATCTTCGCCAACAAATATCACCGCTCGCCCACCATTGACAATCCCCAAAAAGCCGTTCCGCTGATTTCGTCCTCGGTCGATGGCCATCATCTGGATCTTCCGGAGTTTTTCAAGGATGCCAAACCGCTTGACCAGGTTATTCCGGTGGATTATTACCTTCCGGGCTGTCCTCCACCCCCGGAGAATGTGGCCGCGGCATTCACGGCGATCCTGGAAAACAAGCTCCCCCCGAAGTGCTCTGTGATTGGGGTGGATAAAGCCCTGTGTGAATCGTGTCCTCGTAACGAAACCAAGCCCGATGATTTCACGATCACCCGTTTCAAGCGGGTCGCCACTTCCACACCGGATCCGGAAAAATGCTTCCTGGCCGAGGGATTCCTGTGTATGGGACCGGCCACCCGGGGAGGATGCGGAGAACGGTGCATCAAGGGCAATATGCCGTGCCGCGGTTGTTTTGGCCCTACGCCGGATACCCTCGATGCGGGCCTCAAGATGATCAGCGCGATTGCATCTCACGGAGAGGCGGATACAGAAGAGGCCGCAAAGGCCTTTGCCGATTCCCTCGTCGATCCGCTGGGGACTCTCTACAGGTTTAGCTTACCGGCCTCGATGCTCCGTCGAAGGGCGATGGCCGGAGCCGAACAATAAAAAACGCAAGTGACCGGAAGAACCGGGAATTCCAAAGGAATCCATATGGGCAAGCAGATTAGTATCAATCCCGTCACACGCCTGGAAGGTCACGGTAAGATCGAGATTTTTTTGGATGATGCCGGCGATGTGGAACGCGCTTTTTTACAGGTACCGGAGTTGAGAGGATTTGAAACCTTTTGCATCGGCCGACCAGCCGAGGAAATGCCCCGGATCACCCCGCGGATCTGCGGGGTCTGTCCGACCGCCCATCACATGGCCTCGACCAAATGTCTCGACGATCTGTGGCATGTTGTTCCCACGCCCACGGCAAAAAAACTCCGGGAATTGATGTATGTGGTGTTTATGTTTGAGGATCACAATCTGCATTTTTATTTTCTCGGAGGACCCGATTTTGTCATGGGCCCCGATGCCCCGGCCGCCGAACGAAATATCCTCGGGGTCATCGGCAAAGTCGGCCTGGAGATCGGCCGCCAGGTGATTTGTATCCGCCGCGAGTGCCGGACCATCATGGAAACGGTCATGGGCAAGGTGATCCACCCGGTCTTCGGTCTGCCCGGCGGCGTTTCCAAGGGGATCACCGAAGAGCAGCGGACCAAGTTCCTCGAAACGGCCGAATTTGCCGTTCAATTCGCTCAGTTTTCCCTGAACCTTTTTAATGATGTCGTCCTCAAGAACCCTGACTATGTCCATCTGATCCTCGATGATGCCTACTGCCACAAAACCAACTATATGGGATTGGTGGATGAGAACAACAAGGTGAATTTCTACGACGGACATGTCCGAGTGGTCAGCCCCACCGGGGACCAAATCGCCCGA
>JAAYVQ010000438.1 GCA_012517095.1 Phycisphaerae bacterium
ACGACCCCGCCATCGACGAACATCCCAGACCTACACACCCCAGCCCCGCCCCGCACGCCAGCCGAATAAAATCCCTTCGATTCATCTTTCCACCTCGTTCGATGAGTACAAATCGGCCATCGGCTTATTCTTTTCCTTCTTTCGATCGTCAATCCAATATCGAACACCCTCAAGCAAACCCAGGAACATACTAAGGGGAATCGTGGCGATTCCCAAAAAATCCCGATACTTAACCGCCGGATCAGGCGGCTCACTGATGGTACCTTCGGGAAGAGGTTGATAGTCGGGAACGATGACCGTAACAAGAGTAGCCAGAATGCACCATGCAATAAAGGAGGTGATGATCCCCCGCCTCACGGCGACGCCAATATCAGGATTCTTGTTCATTCCGGCCTCCTTTGATTCTTTCCGGAAACATCAAAGGGCAAAACCTTATGGCCTATTGTGAGGGCCTCTCCCGATTTTTCCTTCCACCGTCCGTTCTGAATCCATATACAGTGTATCCGGACAGATATCCTGCTCGTGCGGCCAGACTACTGTTCCGTTAAGGGCTTTAACCTGACGGAAATAGGAGATATCCTGCAACTCGCGGAATACGCCGAAATCGAGCAATGGACGACAATCGTAGATCCCAACCTCGCCGCTGGAAAATGTGATCTCCAGCCGGTAATCGGATAACGGATTAACTTTTTGCACGCGCGGATTCATAACCATCACCGTAAGGGTTCGATTTTGAAAGGCTGTTGGCCCGACACGGCCAATTCCCAGTCGGCCATCAACTCGTCTCGGTGAATCTCCATCCATGCGGAAACCAGCCGCATCTTTCCCGGAGGAAGGGATCCTTCCAGTAAGTCGCCATCCGAAATAGACAGGACCGCTTCCTGATCCTGAAATTTGACATGGATATGGGGAAGGTTGTGCCGTTTGTTGTCCACAAAGTACAACGACACGATTATCCCATAAAACATCGATATCACCGGCATGGCTCATTCCTCATTGAAAGCCACATAAAGGGGTACGATTCCCCAGCAGTTCCCATTATAACAGATTGAAAAAATCGTTCAAGCATTCAGATGGAAACCATAAACCCTCCTCGATTCCTTCCCGCCAACAATTGACAATCTCCCCCTCGAGCCCTATGCTGTTCAACCGAACGAAATGAAAACAAGGATACTTCCATGAAGCAGCGATTCGAATATAAGTTCGTCCGGATGGGCGAGGGATGGCTGGGCGTTAAGAAAAGCGAAACCCAGAATTACCAGCAGATCGTGGACCAATACGCCCGCGAGGGTTGGCGTCTGGTGCAGATCTTTACCCCCGGCACCGGCGCCTACGGCATATCTAAATATTTCGAGCTGATCCTCGAACGCCCGACCGAGAACGCATGATCCCGATCCCGCCCGATCGCAGACAACTGAAGATCGGCTCGTTGACGCTCGATGTGCCCTTCTACCAGGCGGCACTGAGCGGCTACACGGACCGTGCGATGCGTCTGCTGGCCAAGCGTTTCGGCTCCCCGTTGTCGTTTACAGGTGTTCTGTTGGATAAAATCGCCTTGCATCCAAAGGCCGTCAAGACCCTGCAGTTCCTGCCGGACGACGATGAACACCCCGTCGGCGCTCAGGTTCTCGGATCGGACCCGACCACGATGGCGGCCGCTGCCGCCGCGTTCGTCAATTCCGGCTTTGACCTGATTGACCTGAACTTTGCCTGCCCGGCGCCGAAGGTCCTGCGCCGGGGTCGCGGGGGTTTCCTGATGAGCCATCCGGCCGTCGTCGCCGAGGCGCTCCAGCGCACCCGCGACGCCGTCAAGTGCCCCTTGATGATGAAGCTGCGGATCGGCTACGACGACAGCGAATACTCGCGCGAAAACTTTTGGGACATCTGCCGCCGCATCGCCGCCATCCGTCCGGACGCCGTCTGTATCCACGGCCGCACCGTTGAAAAACTCTACCGCGGCAAAGCCGACTGGTCGATCCTCACCGAAGTCAAACGGATGTTCCCGCATCTGACCATCATCGGCAGCGGCGATATCATGACGGCCGAGACGGTCATTGAGCGGCTGAATACCAGCGGCCTCGATGGCGTGGTCATCGCCCGCGGCGCCGTCGGCAATCCCTGGATCTTTCGCGACGCCCGCGCGTTGGTCGAAGGCCGATCATTACCGCCTCCGCCTTCACTGGCCGAACAGGCCGAGATCATCCTCGACCACATCCGGATGGTCCTCCAGCTCAAACCGGAACGCAAGGGGATGATGTACTTCCGCAAGTTTACGGCCAACTATGCCCGTCTTCACCCCAACCGAAAAACCGTCCAGCTCGACCTGATGGCCGCCAAGACCCGCGCCCA
>JAAYVQ010000439.1 GCA_012517095.1 Phycisphaerae bacterium
CCGACCGAGGCCTTCGCGAAACTCCAACAGGGGGCTGTACTGGAGGCCGAAGCCGCCATCGAGGATGGGGAGAAAATCACCACGGGTGGGTTTCTCGATCAGAACGGAGGCGACATTGCCGCGATTGCCGCAACGCCAGGCTCGGGTTACGGGTATGCCGCACCAGGCGACCCATGGAGCGCCGTTGAATTTGCCGTCCATATTGTACCTCAACCGGGACGGAATGAGCGTTGCTTGGCCGGTCCAGTCGCGGAGTTGTTCGGGGGAAATTCCGGCCAGGGCCGGGACATCCGACAGGCGGGGGAAGACCTGACGAAGGCCATATTCCTGGACGCGGAAACCCAAGCGCTTTTCGAGGACTTCGGCGGACTGCTCGAAGACGATGACTTTAAGGCCGTCGCGGATACGAGCGATGTCGGGGGCGGGACCGTCAACTGTCAATGCACGGCGGCCGATGATCACCAGGTCGAACGGGGCCAGGTCGTCGGCGGGTTTGATCGGCTCAGGACGAATGCCGAGTCGAGACAAGAGGGACTGCGTTTGACCTTCAGGATCAAAAATAGCAATCCTGCCGGGTGTCTGATGGGTCGCGGGAGCAGGCAGAACATCGATGGAAAAACAATCCGTCTGGGTTTGGCCATCGCCGAATTGAAACTTCGCGTTCAATTCGTATTGTCCCGGCGACAAGGTTTTGGGCAGGTCGAATCGCAACGGGATTCGCTGTTGTTGGCCGGTTGCGATCGAGACTTTTTGATTTCCGGATTGGATTTGCGGCAGATTCAGGGACCAGCGGACATCGCAATCGATGGAAACGCGGGAGTTGTTGAGCAGGATGATTTGTTTTTCGACGGCCTGGCCGGGGAGAAAGTTGTGGTCTTTGCTGGTGAACCGATCGGGCTTGCCGGCGATATAGGCCAACAGGGGGCTATTGTTACGGAGGAGGGCTTGTGCGGCATCGGTGGCGATCCAGTCGGCCGCTTCGAATGCCAGGTCCATCTTTTCATATCGTTGGTCGATGTAGTCGGGGCTGAATCCCGGTCGCTGGAGTTTGTCCCACTCGACGGGTAACTCTTTGCGGCCGCGATCGACGCCTTCGCGGAGTTTCCAGAAATGGGCGTATTCCCACGGCGAAGTCGCCGAGACGCCCCAGGTTCGGAACGCTCGCCAATTGTCCGTGATGTACCGAGCAAAGATCGGATAGCGTTCCTCGAACTGCGTCGAGCCGACCTGATGCGGATAATCCCAACGGTACCAAAGATTTCCGGCCTTGAATTGCCGGGCTTCCCAACGGAGGTTGGCCTTTTCCGGCTCACTGATTCGAAAGGCGGCGTCACCGACAAACTGAGCGTTCCACTCGGCCAGGCAGAATTCCCACGGCACGCGGGCACTGCCGAATTCGCGCTGGCCCTTATACCAGCCGCGGTACATCGTCCAGTCCCAGGTGAAGGGGACTCCGTACTCGCAGGTGAAGGCGGGCTTGACGCCCTGGGTGGCCCAATGCTCGAACCAATCGGACAGTTCCTGGATCGGGACCCAGTTGAGATAAAAATTCATGGGGTGCATCGAGCCGAGATTTCCGGAGGCGTGATGATAGACGATCCGCGATGGATCCAGCGCCATCACGATTGCCTCGGCTCGCAGGGCGGACTTGGAGTTACGCAAGGCCCATGTGTCGCGAACCTCCTTCAAGCCGTCGATCATGTCTGGATTCATATCTTCGTTGTAACCGGTGGCGTTGTGGCTCATCGAGTACATGACCACCGAAGGATGATTGCCGGCTATACGGACATACGATTCCGCATGCCGGGTATAACCGTTGTTTTTGTCGGCATCCGGTGCTTGCCATTCATAATGGCTGAAGTGCGGCTGCGAGAAAGACACCAACATCCCGATGTCGTCTGCCGCCCTTAGAATGTGGTCGAATCCCAGATGCGAACCCGGCAGGCAGTCGTAGTTATGTGTATAGACGAAGTTGATGCCGAAGCTCTGAAGCCGTTTCATACTTTCGCAGGCGGCGTCGTAGGTGGCCCATGCGGCACCAACCTGGGCGTTGTCCAGCGGCACGGCGGAAAGAAAGATCCGCGTACCATTGAGATAAAAATCCCGGCCGTCGATCCAGATCTCTCGAAATCCAAATCGTTCAGTCCAGAAAGTGTCCAGGACTTTCCCGGCTGAATCGACAAGCGCGACTTGAAGATCAACCATGTTTTGCGGCGTGTGGATATCCCATACATCTTGGGGCATCCACTCTTGCGTCAGAGTGATACGGTCGTTATTCAGATCGCTGACCTGAAAGGTCGGACCGGAAAATTCCTTGATGCTTTGTCCGCCTTTGGCAATGGTCGCGCGCAATGCGTACCGGGTGTCAGTTGACAATTTTTCGAAGGCGGAATCGAGTGAGATTTCCTTTTTACGAAAGGATGGTGTGATGCGAATGTCTGTGATTTGCGGTCCTATCGGGGTACTGACGAGATACACATCGCCGCACAGGCCGCGACGATCCACGGAACCTTTCACTTCTCGTGCGGAGGCCGAATCTGCGTAGGAAAGCATAACGCCCTTGAGAGGCATGGCGGTTACGAGGATGCTGAGCTGATGAGTCCGGCCCGGCTTGCATACGGATGACAAATCCAGTCGGCCGCCGGGGAAGCGGATCTCGCCGGCCTTTTGACCGTCGATGAAGATCTCCGCGAAAGAGTTCAGCGTATCCAGGGATAACGCGATCGTGCGGCCGGCCCAATCTTTAGGAATTGTAATGGACCGCTGGTGCCATGCCGCGGAAATCTCGCCAAGCTTGCGGTCCTTCCAGCTTGGATGGGCGAAGACGGTCTGACAGTCTTTTTGCATGTAATCGGTGATGCCCGGCCAGCAACCGGGGACCTTGAAGTAGCCCCAGGTGCCTGTGGGGACGGTCGATGATTTTGGTTCGGCCGGCTGCCAGAGCCACAGGCTGTTAATGCAAATCTTTTCGCGCGTTTCAGTTTTCTCACGGTAGGCCTTGTCCATGTCCCAGACGGCCTTGACATTTGCAGGAAGAGCGACAGCCGATGCCGACAATTCTCCAACGGCCTTGCGATAATAGGAATCGTCATGCTGCTTTTTCCAGTCATCAATCGGCGCGGCAAGCTTGGATCGATGTTGTGCCCACATCCGGTTGACGAAGGTGTCCCAGGCCTGACCCTGACGGGCCCAGTCCTTGTCGTGGTCTCGGCCGGTGGTTTCTTTGATGATCTTGACGAAGTCTGCGTCGTTTTCGAACATCCAGCGATCGACATAATCGAAAAACGCGTCGTGATTCCAGGTTTTCTCGGCGCCCATCAGCCGCAACGCCAGGGCCTGTGCAACCCAGCCGACACTGGTGCAACAACGGCGATAGCTTTCGCTGGTGTTGGCTCCATCCTTCCATTCCGTCGGCGGTTTGTGCTCGTAGGGTCCCCATCCGTTGTCGCGCGAGCGGCCCTTACCGGTTACGGCGTCGATTCCCGAATGGCCGGCGAAGACAACCTTAGCTCCAGTCCAACTGTCGCCGTGGGCCGTTTGTTCATCCTCGCCGAAGCTGACCTTGGGGAACGAACGGTTGATATTCGCCAGTTCTTCGTCGCCCAGCAGCAGTCCCGCAAAGACGACCGGCAGTTTGCGCCCGCTGCCGTGTCCGCCCCAGCCCGTCCAGCCCGGATGGCCGGCACGAATCATACCTCCCAGATCGATGCCGACCTGAATGTAATTCACCAGTAACGGTTCTTTTTGTTCAGGCGTCAAGTCCGTGCAGAGCATCAGGGCTACAATACCCGCCACCCGGCCATATTCCAGACCGTATTGCGGCATATTTTCCACGGGTTCCTCAAAACCGAAGAACCCCGTCCCCACCCACGGTCGCTGCGTAAAACGAACGTACTGTTCGATCTTCGGCATTCCGGGCGTCGAGGAGACTTTGGGCAACAATTCCCGCTTGAGATTGCGCGACAGGTAAATTTTTTGCTGACGGTCACAGAAAGCCGGACGAAAAGCGTCCGGCGGTTGCGGCAAGGTTACACAGGTCAGGACCGCCGCAGTGCGGATCGGGCTGCTGTCATTGACGCCGCGCTCGATCTCGTTCCGCAATTGGGCTTTGAGTTTCCAGTTCTTCGGCATGCTGACTGTGGAGACCAGCGAATCGCCGGGCTTGAGGGTAACAGGCAATTTCTGGATCAACGACGGATCGAACCAGTTGCGAACGCCGCTGTCGTAGGCGACTTTCATTGTGGCCGGGGGATTGAGCATGAATCCGTTGCGGACAAGCTGGTTTCGCGGTCGATCTTTTTCATTGCCGTCCACTTCCTTTTCGGGAATTTCATTGCCGTAGAGCGGCCGCGGATCGATGGCTTTGATTGTGACCGGTCCGACAACGAACCAATCGCCATTGATGAATTGTCCGACACGAGCGGGTTGATCGAAAGTCCAGGTGATACCATATTGTGATACACGGCTCTGTACGGGGAGAGCGTCAACACCGGCTTCAGATGGAGAATAATCATAAGAATATATCGGCACCCTTCGCCGCAAGGAGTCATCGGCCGCAAGGGACTGGGGATCGTAGGGATCATATTCACCTCCGGAAGGTTCGATTCGTTCTGCCGTTATAATCGGAACGACGGATTGCGGGCGGGTTATTCCCGTTGTCAAAATAATTGCAACCAATCCCGCACCTAAACCACGCCGAATGTAGGATTGCATCATAAACCGTTCCTTTCCCGGAAATCAGAATTGACACTATTGTATTGTGACTTCGAGCAATCGGTCAAAAGATTTGTCCATTTGATTCAATATCGATCGGGCTTAAATCGATACATATCGACACATTTCCCCGAGTTCTACCTTATCCCGACCGGAAACGGCTATCGACCTGAAGCGGTTTCGGAAATAGCAGCTCTGTCTCCGACGATCTTCATCCATTTCTAATCATCGGACTTCTTATTTCGAGGAAGATTTCATCATTCGGTACAAGGGTCATTGGTATATTACAAAAAGCCGGTACGGAAAGAGTTGTCTTGTATGTCCGGCGGAGTTGGCGGATCAACAACGCACCGAGTTGTCATTTTCGGATACGACAATGTAGTCATCGCAATAGTGGCGGGGAAGATAATTACACCTCATCCAGTCTTCCATCATGTAAGCGAGATCTTCCAGATTAATCCGACAGTCGCAGTTGAAATCGGACGCAATACACATCATGCAGCATTTCTGGCCAGGACTTCGGCTGGCCTGATCCGTATTCCCATAGGCGCCGAGATTGACCCTGGAGCCGTTGCAGTTGTATTCCGTCACCTCGACAGTTGGATCGCCTGCATCAATACAGGGACTGTTTTCATCGTCGGCGGGATCGTAATTATCTCCGTCATCCAGAATCCACTGACGCGTGATCGGTTCGAAGTATCCGTTTGTATCGAATTTCAAATGTGCACTTCGAATTTGTTTTGGATTGGATTGGACGGAAAACGGATGGTGAGGCGAAAAGCGGTCAACACCTTGGAAGACAATGGCATTTCACGAATAAATTCGACAAGATCGATCCGTATTTTGTGCAACTCGGGACGATCAGGTGATACCAATGAAGGTAATCCGAAAAGGCCGTTCGATCAGGCCTCCGACGGCTTTTTTGCCGCCGATTCGGCTGAGGCGACGCTTCCTCGCCCGGATCCCAAAGTTCGTTCGTATCGGCCGAAAATCATCCTTCCCGCCGAGGTCTGATAGGCGCTGGTGACGGTAATTTCCACATTTTCGCCGATGTGATTCCGCGCGTTTTCCACCACGACCATCGTTCCATCGTCGAGATAGCCGACTCCTTGGGTCGCTTCTTCGCCGGGGCGTAAAATACGGATCGTCATTGTTTCCCCCGGTAAAATCACGGCTTTCAGCGCGTTGGCCAGATCGTTGATGTTGATGACATCGACGCCGCGGAGTTGGGCGACCTTGTTGAGGTTGTAATCGTTGGTCAACAACCGGCCGTCGCAGTTTTTGCTGAAGGCGATGAGTTTGTGATCAACCTCCGCGTGGGCATCCAGGCCCGGCGGAGGCGTATCGTCGATCTGCACATCGGCATACGAGCTGTTCTGGAGTTTGTTGAGGATATCCAGGCCGCGGCGACCGCGGGTGCGTTTGAGCTTGTCGGAGCTGTCGGCGATAAGCTGGAGTTCGTTGAGCACAAATCGCGGCACGATAAGGGGGGAATCGAACAGGCGCGTGGCGGCGATGTCGGCGATGCGGCCGTCGATAATGACGGATGTGTCGATGACCAACGGGCGAAGGCCCTTGGTCTGTCGTGAAAACTCGACATAGGGGATCACAAAACGCACATCGTCCTTGGTCTTGATGACCAGACTGATGGTCAGATAGCAAATACAGATGCTGACGATCCAGCGGGAGATCTTCATCGTGTCTTCGCTCCAGCGAAGGTTCCAGATGTCGTTGATCATCTCCAACACCGGTAACATGGCCCAACTGATGAGCACGCCGACGAGCAAACCGAAGAAGATCCCCGCCAGGACATTAAGCGATTTCTTCGGGGTCAACCAGTCGATGGTTACGACCAGAATGGAGATCGACAGGCCGATAACAAAGACCGCCATAATATCTTCCTTCGGCAGACCGACCGTTGCCAGGTCATAGGCCTGTTTGTACTGTTTACAGGCCTCCTCGTATTTCTGCTGTTCTTCCAGCGTGACGGCCCGGCTGATAAAGCTTTTGGCGTCCTGGGGACGGTTATCTTTGTTTTGGCGGTAGGAAATACTGACAAACAAAAACGCCGCGATAATAATCAACAACAATGAACCGCGAATAATGGATGATAACATGTCAAACTCCCGGCCTTGCGGCCTCTATGAATCTACGAACCGAATTATGAATTATATTGTCACATACTCTTTCCAGAGAACAGTTATATATCCCCTGTATCGGCTTGTCCAGCGGGGGTAACGAATTTTTCGTCGTTTTGAACGGGGAAATCCTCGGCAGGGGCGATCTTCGGCTGTTAAGGGGGGCGTTCCAATTGCCGATACGAACGGGGCCGACTCTGAATAGAAAGATCATTCAAATTAGAGGTTTCGCGGACAATTATCGGCCGTTATTCGGCCGTGAGGGACTATGACCCATCGCGTGACAAAACCGATCCTTTGGGGATTGCTGGGGTGTGTAATTCTGGCCTATTTGGGATTGCTGACCGGTTTGAATTTGTCTCGCTACGAACAGGTGACCGTTGCTCAATCTCAACGGTACTTAAGCATTCTGGCTCGGGCGCAGGCCAACCATCTGGAAGGTCTGTTCGGAACCATTCAGACCGAACTGGAAATTGCGGCCGTTCATCCGACAATCCGTCGGCTGGTTGCCGGATCGGGGGAATCTTCGCCGGAAGACGGCGGCTTAAAACCGCTGGAGGACCTGCGTCGGAGGATGAATACCCTGATCGGAACCCTATTTGTGTTGGACGCGACGGGACATACCATCAATCAAATTCCGAAACCTTCGGATCCAGGAATACCCGATTATTCGTTATGGCCGGACATTCGTTTGGCCTTGCAGCGACAAAAAACTACCCTGAGCGAGGTTCTGACCTTGTCCAACGGGACTCAGGCCGTTTCGCTATGTGTTCCGGTAAAGGATTCCGGACAGGTTCTGGGTTGGATTCGCGCGATGATCCCTCTGGATTCAATCAATGCCCTGATCGAACCAATCCGCATGGGAATCGGGGGATATGCTTGGATCCTGGATCGGCGAGGGGATTTAATC
>JAAYVQ010000440.1 GCA_012517095.1 Phycisphaerae bacterium
CAAGATTATTTTACGATGGCCCGTAAAATAGTCAATTGTGGACCATGGAGATCCTTGTGCTTGAAAGTATTCTTCATTTGCAGTATGGATATCGGTGTTTTGTTTGACAGAGGGTTCAAAAGGCCGGTAAAATTGCGGCCATGGTTTTACATAACTTTTACGCAATGAATCGGTGTCTCGACCGTATTATAATGCGGGAGGAGTTTTCTCACACCCAAGATGGATTTCCGGTTGTTATTGCTGTAAGTCGTTTTTTGCAAAGGAGATACAATCGTGAGTAAAGGACGGATCACACGGAGGGAATTTCTGCAATCGGTCGGACTTGGTGCGGCCACGATTTGGGCCGGTGCGTTTTCCGGCTGTGCGAGTGCGTCGAAAGCTCAGGCCGCTTCAGGAGTTAAGCCCAACATCATCTTCATCCTGGCCGACGATCTTGGCTACGGCGACCTGGGCTGTTACGGCCAAAAGGAAATCCAGACGCCCAATCTGGATCGTCTCGCCGCCAATGGTATTCGCTTCACCGATCATTACGCGGGTAGTACCGTCTGCGCCCCGTCGCGCTGCGTGTTGATGACCGGCCTGCACTCCGGCCACGCGTACATCCGCGGCAACACGCGCAATCCGATCCGGCCGCAGGATCGGACCGTCGCCGAGGTCCTCAAGGCCGCCGGCTACACGACCGGCCTGATCGGCAAGTGGGGACTGGGCGAAAACGATTCGACCGGAATCCCCAACCGCAAGGGCTTCGATTATTTCTTCGGCTACGAAAGCCAGGTCCATGCCCACAACTATTACACCGAGTTCCTCTGGCAGAATCGGGAGAAAGTCCCTCTGAAAAATATTGTTGAACGGCCCAGCCCGACCTACGCCGAAGGTCTTGGCGGAGTTTCATCCAACAAGGTCGAATACTCGGCGGACCTGTTTGCCGACGAGTCGCTGCAGTTTGTCGAGATCAACCGCAAGAAACCCTTCTTCCTTTACCTGACTTATACGATCCCTCACGCCAATAACGAGGCGGGCAATCAGGGGATGGAAGTCCCCGATCTGGGCATCTATGCCGACAAGCCCTGGCCCGCTCCGCAGAAGGGCCACGCCGCGATGATCACGCGGATGGATTCGCACATCGGGCGACTGATCGACAAGCTTGCCGAGTTCAAGATCGCCGACCGTACGCTGGTTCTGTTTTCCAGCGACAATGGCCCCCACAAAGAAGGGGGCTTCAATCCCGACTTCAACGACAGCAACGGCCCCCTGCGCGGCATCAAACGCGACATGTATGACGGCGGCATCCGCGTTCCGCTGATCGCTTGCTGGCCGGGAACAATCACCGCGGGACAAACTACCGCCCACATCTCGGCCTTCTGGGATTTTCTTCCGACCGCCTGCGATGTCGCGGGGGTTCCAACGCCCGAAGGCCTCGACGGCATTTCCTATTTACCGACCCTGCTTGGCAAGCCGGACCAGCAGAGGCAACATGAGTATTTGTATTGGGAATTTTTCGAACGCGGATTCGATCAGGCCGTGCGAATGGGCCAGTGGAAGGCCCTTCGCATCGGCGTTGGCGGGCCGATTCAACTGTACAACCTTTTGACGGACATCGGTGAAACAAAGAACATCGCCGCCGACCATCCGGACATCGTCGCGAAAATCGAAATGATCCTCAAAACCGCGCGGACCGAATCGGAACTGTGGAAGATTCCGGAACCCAGCGCGACAAAACCTAAACCAAAACCTAAATCTCAAAAACCAACCACTAACTGAATCGGAGGTCAACCATGAAGCGATCCATCTTTGTTGTATTGGTCCTGTTGCTGTGCGGTATCGTTGCGTACGCCGAAATCCTGCCCGAAACCCCGCTGTGGCCCAACGGCGCACCCGGCGCAATGCCGATGACGGAGAAAGAAACCGTCGATGCCAATGGTTACATACGGAATGTCGAAACACCGACAATTACGGTGTATCTGCCGGATCAAGACAAGGCCAACGGAGCCGCGGTGGTAATCTGTCCCGGCGGCGCATATTGGTTGCTGGCGGTCAATCATGAAGGGCGGCAGATTGCCGAGTGGCTCAACACTATCGGTGTGGCGGGCGTGATCGTTAAATATCGTCACAATCCCTTCCGGCATCCGATTCCGTTAATGGACGCTCAACGGGCGATCTGCATGGTTCGATATCGCGCCAAGGAATGGAACATCAATCCGCAGCGGATCGGAATCATGGGATTTTCCGCCGGCGGCCACCTTGCTTCATCGACCGGTACGCATTTTACCAAGCCCAATCCCGACGCCGCCGACCCGATCGATCGGATGAGCAATCGTCCGGACTTTATGATTCTGGGCTATCCGGTGATTTCGTTTACGCAGCCGTTCTCGCATTTCGGTTCGCGCGACAATCTCCTCGGAAAGGACGCCGATCCGAAACTGGTCGAGCTAATGTCCAATGAAAAGCAGGTCACGCCCGAAACTCCGCCGACCTTCCTGGTGCACGCTAACGACGACACGGGCGTGCCGCCGGAAAATTCGATCGCCTTTTATCAGGCCCTCCGCGCCGCCAAAGTGCCTGTGGAGATGCACATTTACCTCAAAGGCGGCCACGGATTCGGAATGGTCAAGGGTTCCTGCCCGGCGGCTGACGACTGGCCCAAACGCTGCGCCGAATGGATGAAGGCCATGGGTTTTCTCGACGCAAAAACCAAACCCGAAACCAAGTAATGTTCATACCGGATAAGTGGGAGATGCGATGGATCGACGGGAGTTTTTGAAGGCGACGGGGATCGCGGCGGCGGGGGTTGTACTGAATGGATGCGGGGAGCCGCTGGCCGGGGGATGGGGCGGTCGGCGGCCGAATGTGCTGCTGATCATGACCGATGATCAGGGCTATGGCGATATGAGTTGCCACGGCAATCCGTTTCTGCGGACGCCGAACCTCGACGCGCTGTGGTCGCAGAGTATTCGCTTCACGAATTTTCATGTCGATCCGACCTGCGCGCCGACGCGATCGGCGCTGATGACCGGCCGGTATTCAGCCCGCGTGGGCGTGTGGCACACGATCCAGGGCCGCTCGATCCTGCGGCGCGACGAAGTGACGATGGCGGATGTCTTCCGCCGTTCCGGCTATCGCACGGGCATCTTCGGCAAATGGCACCTCGGCGACAATTACCCCTATCGCCCGCAGGACCGCGGCTTCGAGGAGTCGCTGATTCACGGCGGCGGGGGTGTGGCGCAGATTCCGGATTACTGGGGCAACGACTACTTCGACGACCATTACAAGCGCAACGGTCAGTGGGAGCCGCAGACGGGTTACTGCACGGATGTCTGGTTCGATGCGGCGACGCGATTCATCGAGTCGGCTGATTCTCGGCCGTTCTTCTGTTATTTGGTGACCAACGCCCCCCATGCTCCGTACAATGTGCCGGAAGAATTCGCCGCGCGGTTCCGCAATAATCCCGATCTGCCGAACGCCGCCTTTGCCGGGATGATCGAGCAATTCGACGGCCGACTCGGGCGATTGATGGAGACGCTCACGGTCCGTGGCTTGGATCGCGACACGATCGTGATCTACCTGACCGACAACGGATCGGCCGAAGGGGCGGCGCTGGACAAGGAGGGCTTCGTCCGCCGCGGCTTTAACGCGGGCATGCGCGGCAGGAAGGGAAGCGTCTATGACGGCGGCCATCGCGTACCGTTCTGGATTCGCTATCCGGCCGGAGGGCTGGCAGGGGGACACGATCTCGACAAACTCTGCGGACACATCGATGTGTTGCCGACGCTGATGGAGTTGTGCGGTCTGAAAATGCCGACGCCGAAGATTGTTTTTGACGGGACCAGTTTGATGCCGCTGTTGCGGGGCGAAAGCCAGTGGCCCGATCGCACGATCGTGGTCCATTCCCAGCGCGTCGAGCAGCCGCAGAAATGGCGGCAGACGACCGTGATGACGCAGCGGTGGCGCCTGGTCGGCGAGAATGAACTCTATGACATG
>JAAYVQ010000441.1 GCA_012517095.1 Phycisphaerae bacterium
AATCGATGGAAACAGCTTCAAAAAGAAACACAAAATGAGGCCAAGGAGTTATTGCGGCAACAGGTACGAGATTTTGCCCAATGGCTTGCGGACCAGAAGATGATTGATGGAAAGACCGCGGGGGCCGTGAAGTGAATCCCGTGTCAACCCTTTCAAGGGGCTCCATTACAGGAGATTGTATGAAGACGAAACAGATTGAGGGGTATCGGATTCCGGCATACCCGACACAACAGGAAGTTTTGCAGAATCCCAAGCTGATGCGGCGTTCGTTGTCGGCCCCGGTTCGACGGCTGCTGGAGACGGGGGTGTCGGGGGCGATCGCGCTGCTGGTTCCGCTGAGCGGGTGTGATCGGGACACCGGAGGACAAGCGGGTCCGCCGCCGACCGAACAAATTGAAGGGCAGGGATCGAACACCGAAAGCTCGCCTGCGGCCAAGAAGACTTCATATAAGGGTTTTCTGGTGGCTTCGATCTTTGAACACGGCGAGGGTCGAGGGGCCACCGGTTGTATCGTTACCGCGCCGCCGGTGTTTTTGACCGAAGAAGAGGGATTGTCGGTCATCAAGGAAGAACTTTCGGCCAAGGGACTGGAGTTAATGGATAAGAAGATCGTTTTCAAAAAGATTCCGATGCATCAAGATTCCTGGAGATCCTCCGAGGGATCCAAGTATCTGGAAACGGATTTATCGAATGACAACGAACAGGTCATTATCGAATTTGTTTCCGTGGACGACTATTATGATCTGGGGGGCCAGATGAGCGGTTCAACGGCTCAATCCTTTGATTTTCTGAAAGTGTCGCGGCAGCTTCGGGATGCTTTGAGAAAGAAGGCCGGTCGGGGTGTGTATGGGGTGTTTTATGATCCGATGGTGAGGATCGATTATTCGAAAATGTCACAAGAAACACCCGATGGCCAGGTATGGAAAAGTTGGGAGCAAAGACGCCTGGAAGCCAAAACGGAGGCCAAGGATTTGTTGCGGAAGCAGGTTCAGGATTTTTCGCAGTGGCTGAGGGATCAGAAGGTGATCTAAGCCATGCATCTGACCTTGCACCTGACCCGATCGTGTAACCTCCGGTGCGATTACTGTTATGCGCCGCCGCAGGCGTGTGAGCCCATGAGCGTCGAGGTCGGCCGTAAGGCGATGGATGTGGGGCTGGAACGGGGGATGGGTTCGTGCGGGGTGGTGTTCTTCGGTGGGGAACCATTGCTGCAGAAGGAGCGGATCTACGAACTTATCGAATATGGGCGACAGGTCCGGAAGGACCGGAAGGGGATGTTCCACTTCAAGATCACGACCAACGGGATGCTGCTGGATGACGCGTTTATCGAGTATGCCTGCCGGGAGGATCTGATCGTGGCGATGAGCATGGACGGGATCCGGCCGGCGCACGATGCCCACCGCAAGACGGCCGACGGCCGGCCGACATTCGAGATCCTGTACCCCCGACTGAAGGCGCTGCTCAAGGCAAAACCGTATTCGAGCGTGATCATGATCGTCAATCCGGATACGGTACGGTTCATGGCCGAATCGGTGTCGTTTCTGTTCGACGAGGGAGTGCGGTATCTGATTTTGTCGCCGAATTATGCGGCCGGATGGGGAACCGAGGATCTGGAAGCTTTGCAGAAACAATATCAGCGACTGGCACGACAGTATATCCAATGGACCCGTCGCGGGAGGAAATTTTACTTCAGCCCCTTCGAAGTCAAGATCGCCTCGCGAATCCACGCGGATCGGACCGGACAGCTTCGATGCGATCTGGGGATGCGGCAGATCTCGGTGGACCCGGAGGGGTATCTGTTCCCGTGCGTTCAGTTTCCTCGGGCGGGAAAAGAAAGCGACTGGTGCATTGGGCATGTTGATCGCGGGATCGATGGCGATGCGTGGACCCGGATTCGGACCCTGGCCTGTCAGCCGAAGCAACCCTGCCGGGACTGCGCGGTTGAGTCGCGGTGTTTTCATACCTGCGCCTGCCTGAACTGGCAGACCGGCGGATCGATCACAGAGGCCTCGCCGATTCTGTGCAAACATGAGCAGATGGTGATCCCAATCGCCGATCGGATTGCGGAGAAGTTGTATGCTCAGCGTGACCGGATGTTCATCCAGAAACATTACAATGATTTGTATCCCTATCTGTCGCTGGTGGAAGATCAACTTTCGGGGGCTTAATCAGAAAAAGGTGTTTTAAAGGTCCAATCGGAGCCATCCGCAAGATTAACACCTCAAACAAGACCCGATGGAACGGGACTTCCAATAATCCCCGGTTCAACAACGAGAAAGCATTCAAGTTCTGGAAAAAGACCATCTTTACAACATCCTGATAGGGTTTTGCCCGAACCCATTCGGAAGATTGACATGTTGTAAATCTTTTCTATTGAATAATTTACAACAATATACACCTGTAGAAAATCACCCGATCGAATCGTTTTAAAAATTTTTGGATTTTAGTTGACAACGCATAGTATGCGTTACATAATATGCAAGGAAAGATATGTGTTACATAACATGCAACACCTAACTTGAAAGGGGCATGACATGAAATTTGAAAGCGAACTACTCAAGGGCGTAGCACCGGTTGTGGTATTGGAGATCCTGTCGCAGGGACGGATGTACGGGTATGAACTCAGCGACGCGATCGAGAAACGGAGCGGAAATGTGTTGTCGCTGGGGCGGGGGACTTTGTATCCGCTTCTCTATAATCTGGAGGCCAAGGGGTTGATTTCGGCGGCGTGGGAATCCAACGAGTCGGGACGGCAACGGCGGTACTATTCGATCACGGGGATCGGCAAGGACGAACTGGCTCGGCAAAAACAACAGTGGCTGGATTTGCAGCGGGGCGTGGCGACGGTGTTCGGATTTGCCGTGCCGCAGCCGGCGTAAAAGGGACAACCGAGGATCTTGTCATCCTATTGAAAGGAGACAACTATGAATCCGAATCCGCAATTTTCCGCGCTGCCGGCAATCGTTCAGGAATTTATCGACGGGATTATCCGCAAGATGGGGTATCGCCGATCCGTTCGTCAGGAAGTCCACCAGGAATTGACGGCACATTTTACCGACGCTCTGAAGAACTGCACCGACCCGACGCTTCGGCAACAGCGGGCCGAATCGCTGCTGGCCGATTTTGGGGACGCCGAGATGCTGGCTAAGTTGATCCGACGCGGCAAGATTCGCTGCCGGCCGTGGTGGCGGACGGCGGTGGTCCGATCCTTGCAGGGGGTAACGGCTTTTTTTGTATTGTTTGTTTTTTATCTTGTCTGGTTCTCATTGGGTCGGCCGACCGTGAGAATCGATTATCTGCAGATGCTCAACGACAAGGCCCGCCCGCAGGTCGCCGACGCCGACAATGCCTGGCCGCAGTATGAGAAGGCCATCGATCTGTTCGTGAAGAAATCAGAGGATATGTTCAATATCACGGGCCGGTTTAAGGAATTATCCGCACAGGACCAACAGAAGATTCGTCAATGGGTCACGGCAAACCAGCCAGCATGGGACCAGGTTGTCGCGGCCACGGGGAAATCCTACTGTTTTCGTAACTATACTCTTGGTGAGAATGCCGCTCGGCCGATTTTGCTGGGGGTGATGTTGCCCCATATCTCCGAAGTACGGGATCTGGCTCGTGTGGGTCAGCAACTGGCACAAATTCAAGTCACCGATGGTCAAAGTGACAAGGCGATCGGGACCTGTCTGGTGATGATTCGTCAGGGCAAACAATGGATGGGGCAAGCCACATTGATTGAATATCTCGTGGGAATAGCGATTGGTTCAATGGGGCAAGAAGAATTGACAAGGGTATTGGCACAATCGCCGCAAAACGCGGAATCGCTGGCGAAGATTCGCGGCGAGCTTGCGTCAATCTGGTCGGGGGAGTATCCTAAATTCAGCTTCGAATGGGAACGGTTGACTTTTCTCGATGCGGTCCAGAACATCTTCACCGAAGGCGGGCCCGGCGGCGGACATCTTTCGCCCAGAGCCATGACCCTGTTCGGCCAAATCATGGATGATCCAATGCCTATCCCGATTGCCGCTTCGATGGCCCTGGTTCATGCGGGACGAACCGAAACCGTCGAACGAGGCAACGAAATCTACAAAGCCCTGGAGGACTCCATCGCCTATACTCCGTGGCAGCGGAAGACCCAGAACCTTCGGCTCCCCGAACAACTCGTGGAGAAATTATCCAGTCGTCGTTTCGCTTTGCTGCGATCCTTTGTGCCCGCGCTAAGCAAGGCGATCGAACGGTATTACCGGAGCAAGGTATCGACCGAGGCAACAAAGACGATTGTGGCGATTCTGGAATACAAGGCCGGGAAAGGGCGCTGGCCGGAAACGCTGGGGGAATTGAAATCGGCGGGATTTCTCTCGACGGTTCCTATGGATCCGTATAGCGATGGCCCCCTGATGTACCGAAAAGACGGAGAATCGTTTACCCTGTACAGTCGGGGATGCGATCTCGATGACGATGGAGGCAAGATTGTCGCCGGTGATCTGTGGGGCGAAAACGCCGGCGGCCAGCACGGACCCGATGGTCCGGACGGCGACCGGGTCTTCTGGCCGGTAAATTAATGATCGGTTCCGATCGATGGGTTGTCCGTTGGAGAGCGGACAACCCATTCGATGGACTTTTTCCAAATCGAAACAGAGAACCTCTATGGCCAAACCGTTATTGGACGATGAGCTGTGGTCCAATCTGGAACCGGTGATTCCGATCGTCGGGCGGCGATATCGGTATCCGGGTCGCAGGCGAGTCACGAATCGGGCGACACTGACCGGCATCCTCTTTGTGCTGAAGACCGGTATTCCATGGGAAGATCTGCCACGGGAAATGGGCTGCGGCTGCGGGATGACCTGCTGGCGACGGTACCAGGAATGGCAGCGGTCGGGAGTGTGGGACCGGATTGCTTCCATTCTTCTTGAGCATCTGAGAGGAACCGGAAAGGTCGATTTTGCCCGTGCCTTGCTGGATGCCGGATCGGTCCGGGTCAATCGCTGGAATCCTCAACGAAATCAAACTTTCCAAACGGGGGTTGAAGAAAGCCGGAGGATCGGGTAAGGTATCCTCGGTTAATGAGGAGAACCTGGCATGCAAAGATCGAATGTCTTTCAGATGTGGATTGTGTGGGGATGGGTTGCGTTCGCAGCGATGGCCACAGCCGGACCGCTGGATGATTATGTGGCCAAGCCGGACCCGGCGTATGAGTATCGGCTCGAAAGCGTGGTATCCGGGCCGGGACTGACGGGGTATATAATCGCGATGACTTCGCAGCAGTGGAGGACGGAGACGGAAGTCAATCGCACACGGTGGGAGCATTGGTTGCAAATCATCGTGCCCGCCGGAGTACGCAATGACACGGGTTTTCTGTTGATTTCCGGGGGCAGCAACGGCCGGGCGGCGCCGGATAAGCTATCGGCGATTCCGGCGGAGATCGCACGACGGACGGGATCGATTGCGGCGGAGATCGGGATGATACCGAATCAACCGCTGATTTTCCCGGGGGATGGTCGTGAACGGAGCGAGGATGCGATTATCGCGTATTCGTGGGAGCAGTTCCGCAAAACCGGCGACACAAGCTGGCCGCTGCAACTGCCGATGGTCAAGTCGGCGGTGCGGGCGATGGACACGGTGCAGAAATTCACGGCCGATCTGTCGGGACGGGAAATGGTACGATCCTTCGTGGTGACGGGGGCCTCGAAGCGCGGCTGGACAACCTGGCTGACAGGCGCCGCCGATAAACGCGTCCGGGCGATTATCCCCATCGTCATCGACATGCTGAACACGCAGGCGTCATTTCGGCACCATCGGGCGGTGTATGGATTCTACGCCCCGGCTGTGCACGACTATGAGGAGATGGGGATCTTTCAGTGGCTCGACACGCCGGAATCAGATCGACTGATGACGATTGTGGATCCGTTCAGTTATCGGGACCGGCTGACAATGCCCAAGTTCCTGATCCACGGCACGGGCGACGAGTTTTTCGTGCCGGATTCGTCGCGGTTTTATTTCGACGAGCTGAAGGGGC
>JAAYVQ010000062.1 GCA_012517095.1 Phycisphaerae bacterium
CCGAACCCGTCCGCAAGGTCCTGCAAAAGCCGTCCGGGTCCGGACGGATTCGATGTCTGCTGACGATTTATGGAATTCCATATCGGATCGGAGTAACGCGCGAACCGGCCGCGGCCGCCATCGCCGATCAGCTTGGACGAATCCGTCAAAATCGCGTCGAGTATCTGATCCAGATTGTGAATCGACTTGAAAATCCCGAACTGAAGATGACGCCGACGGATCCGCAGAAGACGCCCCGGATCGAGGATGTGCTTGCGAAATTGCCGGAACGGTTTGAGGCGTCGCTTAAAAACATCCAGTCCGTCTTCGATCCACAGACGCGTAAGGCGCGATTGGACGAATGGGCCAAGCTCTACATCGAGGTTTTTGGAAAACCGGCCGGGTGGAAAAAGGCCTCGGAACTTGGAATCCAACTGGCAATTGCGCCCGCCGAGCCGATTGCGGTGAAGCAAGATCTGCTCGACCTGCAGAAGGCCCGCGAAGAAGACTGGAGCCCCATCCAGCGGTTCGAGGCGAAACTGTATAACGCTTTCGAACGGGTCGCCGGAACGGGGGCACTGATCGCCGCTATTGATCAGGATATGATATCCCTCCAGGGCAAGGAAACCAGCGCCGCTCTTGACAGCGAGTTGACGATGGTCCTGTTCGACAAATATCCATTATATCGTTGGCAACCGAATGAATTGAAGGAACCGAAGAATTGGGACGGGACTAAAACGGTGATGGTCTGTCGGCTGGACGGCCCGGAGGAAAAGATCGTATTGGGCCTGATCGATAAGGCCCTGGAGGCCGAAAAGACGGGCCTTCAAGGCGTCGCGTATTTCGACGGGCGATACGCCGATCCCGACGGCGCTTCTCAGTTTTCCCAGTACGACCGATCCATTCGTTCCGCCGCAGAGATCGTTCGTCAACAAACGGCATTGAAAGTCGTCGAAGACAACAAACCCGAACTGTTCGCGCCGGGCAGTTGTCCCGAGGCGGCGCTGTATTGCGGGTGGTACAGCTTGCGGCGATATGTGGATGCGTTTGATTTTGTGCCGGGGGCGGTTGGATTTCACATCGCCAGTTTCGAAGCCACCGACTTGCGGGGGTCCGCATCAACCGAGTGGTGCCCGGCAATGCTCCGCGACGGAATCACCGCCACGCTGGGGCCGGTGGACGAGCCGTACCTGACGGCGTTTCCACTGCCGGAGGAATTTTTCCGCGAACTGCTCGAGGGACGGTGTCTGGCGGAGGCGTATTTCCGAACCAATCCTTTTAATTCTTGGCAGATGGTGTTGATCGGCGACCCGCTCTATCGGCCCTTTGCGGTGCATAGAGATCGTTCGGTTTCCAGCGAAGAACAATCCAACTGACGGTTACGGCAGCCAGGATCGACAATAGCGCGGCATAGTTTTCCAGCGGTTGGAGGGTTTGGTTTTTGATCCCCATGCCATATCCCCGAACAAATGCCAATAAAAGCAACCCCGGCACAGCCATCCGCACAAACCACCGGATAGAGGCGGCTGTGCAGCCGGGCCTGAGTCGATACGCATATTGAATCCAGATCAGCGTAAAGGCCGCATAGCCGCAGAAATTGTTGATCATATTCAGCCACGCCAGGTTTGGCTTGCTTGCGATCAACGAGAAATTTGTCAGCGAAAACACCGTAATCCCGCAGACAACCATCGAGGCCGGCCAGAAATCCAGAATCGTCAGGATCAACAAGGCCCCTGCGGCCCCGGCCAAGTCGGCCGCGAAATCTCCGACATCAGAAGAACGGCCGATCTTGCCCTGTAACCATTCATCGAAAGCGCAGTACCAGACCATCCCCGCCAGGATCAACCAGGGCAGGGCTTTCGTCCAATTCACCCGCTGATACGGATTCAGGGCCAGCCAAGCCAGAAAGACCAGTATCCCGTAGGCCAGGACATGCATCGTCTTATCGCTCATGCCGGTTGTCTGGACCATGTTCGGCATCGGGATATGCGCAATGATAAACAGGAACGGCCAGTACAACGCCAAGGATATGAGGATGTATTTATGCCGTCGTAGCAGGGCCATCGATTCCTCGGTTTCCTGGCTCCACAGCCGCGGGAGTTACGAAAGGTGCGGGCGTTGGCGCCGCCGGCGGTTCCGGTGGAAAAATATCAAACTCGTCGCCAAACTGGCGAAGATAAAAAGCCGAAAACGACCGCCAAAAACATGTGATGGGCAACAGGACCACGGCGCCCAGATAAGGAATAGACATTACGATCAATCCCACACAGCAGGTCCCCACGGCAAACGCGAACACCATCGCACCGATAACCACAGTCAGAAGAAGCTTGAATAGCCAATACAGGACAAACTTGCCGAAGTGATCCCGAATGAGTCGCCAGCAGACTTTCCACGCGGGGATACACAACCGACCCTGCCGCACCATGATGGGAATGACAAAATCTTCCGTCACATCCAGTATCGTATAGATGATCATCAACAGGGGAACCCCGATCATCGAAGCGCCCAGAATAGCCAGGAGGATCGCCCCATCCCGAGGAAAACCGGCCCTCAGTGCCGCGAATAAACCAAAGCCGAGAACAACGCAGAGACCCGCGCAAATCATTCCGAAGAACCAAATCACCAGGCGAAACAGAAACACGCTGTTTCCCTGGCGACGAAACTGACTCCATGGGTATTTCACGAATGCGCAGTTGTTGACGGCGCAGTACAGGAACATGAACTTGCCGCGACTGCTGATCCACAGAAACAGCAGGGCCACAAGCAGGCCAAGAATAGATACGGCGATTATCAGGGGAATAAACCAGGGAAGAGAATCGATGAACTGACGGGCTTCCTGGCTGCCGTGACGAAAACTACTACTATCGAAATTATAGCCGAATGAAGGTCCGCCACCCTTGCCGAGAGTTGCCAGCCAGGCACAGAAACCGATGATGAACCATTTTCCCATGTCGAACGGCTCGAAGAGGATCTTGCCCGTATGGCGTAGGGCTTTTCCGAGTGGGGCGATCAGTTCAATCTGTTTCGGAGCCGGAATAAAGGGGACCGCTTGCGGCAAATCGGAATTCATGTTTGTTCCTCCCTATGCGAGACGGATGGGAATGCCCTTGCCGGCCAGGTATTCCTTGACCTGACGGATGGAATACTGGCCATAATGGAAAATCGAGGCGGCCAAGACCGCATCGGCTTTCCCCTTGTCGAGGACCTCGGCTATACTCTCGAGAGTCCCCGCCCCACCGGAAGCGATCACGGGAATGTTGACGGCTTCGGCAACGGCGCGGGTCAACTCGATATCGTAGCCGGTCTGCGTCCCATCGGCGTCCATACTGGTCAACAGGATCTCGCCGGCGCCAAGGCGCTCGGCTCGCGCTGCCCACTCGACGGCGTCGATGTCGGTCGGTTCGGAACCGGCCTTGACGGTGACGATCCAGCCGGAGCCGGTCTTGCGGCGGCGGGCATCGATCGCCAGAACGACGCACTGACTGCCGAACCGCTCAGCCGATTCGCGGAGCAGATCCGGATTGCGGACGGCGGCGGTGTTGATGGAACACTTATCGGCGCCGCTCCGCAATAACAGGTCGATTTCGTCGGAGGTACTGATGCCGCCGCCGACAGTGAAGGGGATGAAAACCTTTTCGGCGACCCGTTCGACAAGATCCACGATGGTTTTTCGGGAACGGATTGTGGCGGTAATGTCGAGAAAAACCAGTTCATCGGCGCTTTCGTCACTGTAGCGTTTGCCCAGCTCGACGGGATCGCCGGCATCGCGGAGATTCAGGAAATTGACGCCCTTGACGACACGATTGTCTTTGACATCGAGGCAGGGAATGATGCGCTTGGTCAGCATTTCGCCGCCCTCCGGCAGATGGCCTCGAAATTCCAGAGAACGCGCATGCCGACGGGCCCGCTTTTTTCCGGATGAAACTGGACCCCGTAAATGTTGCCTTTTTGGACCGCGGCGGACATCGGCCGGCCGTAATCGGTCAGGGCGATGCGGGCCTGGGGATCCTCGATTCGAGCATGGAATGAATGGGCGAAATAGAAATGTTCCTCCGACCGCAGCCCATCGAAAAGGTCCATGCCCTCCGGAAGATGCACGGAGTTCCAGCCCATATGGGGCACCGTCTGATCCTTTGGAATCGGTACAACCTGACCTCCAATCAGTCCAAGGCCATCGTGTTCGCCCAGTTCACAACTGTGATCGAAGAGGAGCTGGTAACCCACGCAGATGCCCAACAGGGGCTTGCCATTCAGTACCGCATGATGAACGACTTCGGCAGTGGAGCCGAGGGCCTGAATGGCGTAACCGAAGGCCGCTACGCCGGGCAGGATAATCCCGTCGGCGACGGCGATCCGGTCGGGATCGGCCGACAGTTCATCTTCGATACCCAGATAATCCAGGGCGTTACGGACGCTCTTGACATTCCCAACATTGTAATCAATAACGACGATCATCGGATGAACCGAATCACTTTCCCGAATCGAATGCGGCTTTTAGCCGATCGATCATGGCCTGCTCCGCATCGGAGATCTTACTGGTCAGCCCCAGAAAACCTCCACTGGCCTCGGCGATGTCCCGGGCATGGCCGATCAGTTCATCGCGGAGCCGGGTAATGTGCGTTTTATCCATCGAGGAACACAGGCCTTGGATATACTGGGTCCAGGCCTCCAACATACTGGCCGGAGGGCGATGGGTCAGCCAGCTTTCGATCAGAGAATAGTCGATACTTCCCTTGGCAAATCTTTTTTCAGCGGTGGCTTTGAGGATCGCATCCCGTTCTTTGTCGCCGATGGAACTGTCGGCCCATGCGATTTCGACCAGGGGGATCATGGCCAGGGAGGCCAGGATCTCGGGACGAACATTGAGGGCCACAAGCTTGTCGAGCACTTTTTCGTCGACAATGCCGGAGACTTGTCGAAGAGAGGCCTTGGTTTCCTTCATCTTCTCCATCTTGCGAAACTGCTCGATCAGGATGGCGTCCTGCTTTCGGAAAAAAATATCCTCGAGAGTCCGACGACGGACATCCAAGAATCCAATCAGCGATTCACCTTTCTTCATTGGAAATCCTTCAAATCAGAAACAAGATCTGCAAGGGCGCCTTTTACTCTTTGTGCCCCCGTCGGCCGGGAAAACCGATTGGCCCGGGCAGACCCTCTCCTTTACGGAAAAGTAACCGCGACCGGATTCCGGCCAGTTCAGCGGAGAGGGTGGGATTCGAACCCACGGTTCCGTAAACGGAACACTGGTTTTCGAAACCAGCTCGATCAGCCACTCCGACACCTCTCCAGGAAGGTCGAGGGCGGCTGAAAGGGAACATATCCCCGTTCGGCCGTCCCGCAGCCGAACCGATAGTGTATCGTCCGGCGTGGAAAAAGCAAGAGTGAAGGGTGTTTTTCATTCGGTCCTCGATGGAGAACGAAATCCGGAGGGTTTTTCGGATAAGGCGTTTTCAAACGAGAACGAAGAACCTATAATGTCGCGACGGTAAAATCGGTCTTTTCCTTCCGAGGAGATACATATGGCGATCACATCTCGACAGCGTTTGGCGACATCTCTGGCTCATCAGCCGGGGGATCGGGTCTGCGTGGATTTCGGCGGGACGGCCGTCACCGGAATCAATGTCACGGCGGTCTCAAAGCTTCGAAAAGCCCTCTTGGGCGACATCAACTTTCGCGTCAAGGTCGTCGAGCCGTATCAGATGCTCGGCGAGATCGACGAGGCGCTGGCCGAAGCGATGGGCGTGGATGTGATCGCGGTCAATGGCCCGCGGACCATGTTCGGCTTTCCGAATAAGGATTGGAAACCGTTCAAGCTGTTCGACGGGACCGAGGTACTGGTTCCCGGACAGTTCATTCTGAAAGACGACGGCAAGGGCGGATTTTTCATTTTTCCCGAAGGCGACACGAGCGTGCCTCCCAGCGGTCACATGCCCAAGGGCGGCTTTTATTTCGACGCGGTCTGCCGACAGGACCCGATCATCGAAGAAAAGCTTGATCCGAAAGACAACCTGATCGACTTCGGCGTTTTAAGCGAAGCGGATGTTAAACATTATGCCACGCTGGCCGAGCGGGCGGCGGCGAAAAACAAAGGCGCGATCCTGACGGCGCCGGGGTGCGCGTTCGGGGATATCGCGCTGGTGCCGGCGACCTGGATGAAGCGCACGCCGGGCATCCGGGATGTGGAAGAGTGGTATGTCTCGACGGCGATCCGGCGGGATTATGTATGGAAGGTCTTCGAGGGCCAGTGCGAAATCGCGCTGAAGAATCTGGCCCTGCTGGCCAAGGCCGTCGGAGACAAGGTACAGGCGGTGTTCCTGACGGGAACCGACTTCGGCACCCAGCGGGGGCCCTTTATCGCGCCGCAAACCTATCGCGATCTTTTCAAGCCCTTCCACAAAACCCTCAATGACTTCGTTCACAAGAATACCGGCTGGAAGACCTTCATCCACTCGTGCGGCAGCATCGTCGAGTTGATCCCGGACTTTATCGACGCGGGGTTTGACATCCTCAACCCGGTTCAGTGTTCGGCCGAGGGGATGGACGCCCAGGGACTCAAAGATCGTTTCGGCGATCGCGTGTCGTTCTGGGGTGGGGGAATCGATACACAGAAGGTCCTGCCCTTCGGCACCCCGCAGGAGGTTTATGACCAAGTCCGGCGGCGGATCGAGATCTTCAATCAAGGCGGCGGATTCGTCTTCAACACCATCCACAACATCCAGGCCGGAACGCCGGTGGAAAATCTGCTGGCGATGGTCAAGGCGATCAAAGAGAACAAGTAACGAGTTTCCGAGAATCCGACTGAACGGGAGCGGCCGATGCAATTCCACATCCTTGACACGGTGGTGCTGGTGGCGTTTTTCGCCCTGGTGCTGGGAACCAGCTTATTCAAAAGTCGCAGGGAAAAGACCAGCGAAGATTATTTTCTCGCGGGGCGGGGCCTCAAGTGGTACCTGATCGGCTTTTCGATCGTCGCAGCCAACATCTCGACCGAGCAGTTTGTCGGGATGGCCGGCCAGGGGGCCGGAAGCGTTGGCCTTGCGGTTTCGGGTTATCAACTGCTTGGCGCGGTGACGATCGTGTTTGTGGCGATCTGGTTTTTGCCCCGGTTCCTGCGGGCAGGGATCTACACGATGCCCGAATATCTCGAATATCGATACAATCCGGCGGCGCGGGGGATCATGGCCTTCTACACCATGGCGATCTATGTGCTGGTACTGTTGGCAGCGGTGATCTATTCAGGTGCCCTGACGCTCAACAAGATCTTCGATATGGATTTGACAACGGCGGCCTGGCTGATCGGGATATTGGCGGCCGCTTATACAACCTGGGGCGGCCTGAAAGCGGTGGCATGGGCGGATTTATTCCAGGGTTCGGCCCTGTTGATCGGCGGTATCGCAACGATGGTTTTGGGGCTTTGGAAGATCGGCGGAATCGAGCCATTCCTGACCTTCAACGCCTACAAACTACACATGGTTCTGCCGAAAGATCATCCCGTCATGCCCTGGACCGTTCTTGTCCTGGGCCTGTGGATTCCGAATTTTTATTACTGCGGCCTCAACCAGTTCATTGTCCAGCGGACACTGGCGGCGCAGAGCCTGCGACAGGGCCAGCTTGGGATTATCTTTGCCGCGTGACTTTGGCTGATCGTGCCCTTTGCGATCGTGATGCCGGGGATGATGGCGATACAACTGTACGGGGGACAGATCGCAAAGCCCGACGAGGCGTTTCCCACCCTGATCCGCAATCTGGTTCCGATCGGGATACGGGGATTTATTTTCGCGGCGCTGGCAGGCGCGGTGATCAGCACGCTGGCCTCGCTGCTCAACAGCGCCGCTACGATCTTCACGATGGATCTCTACAAACGATTGTGGCGGCCACAGGCCAGCCAAGGCAGTCTGGTGTGGATGGGCCGGATCCTGACGCTGTTGTTCGTGTTGCTGGGGTGCTCGATCGCGCCGCTGCTGAACAACGAAAAATTCGGCGGTATCTTCAGTTATATCCAGGAATATCAGGGCTTCATCTCGCCGGGAATTCTGGCGGCGTTTGTGTTCGGGTTCCTGGTCCCGGTCGCGCCTCCGGCGGCGGGGATCACGGCGCTGGTGGCCAATGTGCCGATCTACGGCGTGTTGTGGCTGTTGGATTCGGGGCTCGTTCCGTCGATGACGGTCAAGATTGCGTTTCTCAATCGTATGGCAATTACTTTCGGGATTCTGATCGCGCTGATGGCGGCGATTACGGTCCTGCGGCCGCTGCGTCAGCCACGAACCATGCCGGTGCGGGAAGATATCGACATGACCCCGTCGCCGAGCGTGCTGTGGCTGGGAGGATTGGTGATTACGGGCGTGATCGGATTCTATCTCCTGTTCTGGTAATATGAGATATATATAAAATTAAATATAAAAAATCAAAGACACAAATCAAACATCAAAGAGAGGATGCGTTACGGGCAATGTAATGGCTTCTCCAATTGGAGATTGTCGATGAAGCGATGGGTATGCGGGCTGATAATCGGCGGAATGATGTTGGGTGTGGTCGTATCGGTTTCGGCGCAGGAGCGGAAGGTGATTTCGCTCGACGGGATCTGGCAGGTGGGCCAGGGATCGATGGAGCAGGAGCCGGCGGCCTTTGACCGTACGGCGCCGGTGCCGGGGCTGCTGGATATGGCCAGCCCCCCCTTCGAAAAGGTGGGGGCTCCCTCGGATCTGAGGCAGGCCTTCTGGTATCGGCGGATATTCAAGGTCGAGGGCAAGGTCCCGGACGCGGCGATGCTGCTGATCCACAAGGCCCGCTACGGGACCAAGGTCTGGCTCAACGGCACACTGGCCGGAGAACATTGGCCATGCTTTACGCCGGCATTCATGGATGTTACATCTTTTCTCAAGGGCGACGGCCAGGAGAACTCGCTGGTGATCCGCGTGGGCGCGGGACGCGAGGCCTTGCCCAAGGGACAGCCCGACGGCTGGGACTTCGAGAAATATCTCTACATCCCGGGCATCTACGATTCCGTCGATCTGATCCTGACGGGCAATCCGTACATCGTCAACATCCAGACGGTGCCGCAGATCGACAAGAAGATGGTCCGCATCGTGGCCGAGATCAACAATCCCGGAAAACTTGACAAGATGGAGGTCGGTTGCACAATCCGAGAATCAAAAAGCGGCAAGGTTGTTCACGCCGAATCGACGGGCGTGGGGAATCTGTCCGACAAGACGGCGTTTCCGTTTACGGGCGCTTATCCGATTCCCGATTGTCAGCTTTGGTCGCCGGAGAATCCGTTCCTCTACGAGATCGAACTGACGACCCCGGGGGATTCGATGAAAGCCCGCTTCGGTATGCGGTCGTTCCGTTTTGACCCGCAGACGAAACGCGCGATCCTCAACGGGCAGACCTACTACATGCGCGGCACCAATGTGTGCATCTACCGGTTCTTCGAGGATGCCCTCCGCGGCGACAAGCCCTGGCGGGCCGAGTGGGTGCGGCGACTGCACGAGCAGTTCCGGACGATGAACTGGAACAGTATCCGGTACTGCATCGGATTTCCGCCGGATTTCTGGTACGACATCGCCGACGAAGTGGGCTTTTTGATTCAGGATGAGTTTCCGATCTGGCTCTTAAGCGACGCACCGACCAAACCGACGGCCGACAAGATCATCCCCGAATACACCGAGTGGATGCGAACTCGATGGAACCATCCTTGCGTGGTGATCTGGGACGCGCAGAATGAAAGCTTCACGCCGGAGACGGCCAAGGCGATCGCGGCCGTTCGCGGGCTGGACCTGTCGAACCGGCCGTGGGAAAACGGCTGGGAGACACCGCAGAGCCCGACCGACGCCGTCGAGTCGCATCCGTATCTGTTCATTCGCAACTGGAACGGGCAAAAGCCGTTCCGACTGTCGGAAATGCCGACGGTGTCGGGCCTGCCGAACCTGATGGACCCGCAGAAGAAACAACCCGCGTCGATCATTATCAACGAATACTGCTGGCTCTGGCTCAACCGCGACGGCTCGCCGACGACGCTGACCAAGAAGGTTTATGCGGATCTGTGCGGCCCGGACTCCACGGCCGACCAGCGGCGATTGACCTATGCCCGGACGCTTGCGGCGTTGACGGAGTTCTGGCGGACGCATCGCCAGTGCGCGGGGGTGCTGAATTTCTGCGGGCTGGGCTATTCGCGC
>JAAYVQ010000442.1 GCA_012517095.1 Phycisphaerae bacterium
CGGAGGCGCCGACTTCTTCGCCAAGTTCGGCGAACAGCAATCCCGCGCCAAACGCAAGGCCGATACCCACTACGCTCTGGGCCTGGCCCAGATGCACAACGGCCAGACCGCCGGCGCAAAGGAACACTTCAAACAGGCCCTGTCCCTGAACGCATCCCACACCTGGGCCCGATACTACCTCTCTCAACTCGACAAATAAAACGGAGTTCCTGTGTGGCCCTTTACCGGCGACCATCGCCACGGTTCCAAAGCCCCGAAAACAACAGCCAATTCCACGGCGGACAATATTAAACCAACTTGATTTTGGCCGGATCTCTGTGACCATGAATATGTTCCCCGTATCCCAATATTCTGCGGTTCCGTCGCCTCCTCGTCCCCAATGAAAATCTTATCGGACACACAAAATTTCTTTTTGCTCCTTCAGGGACAAATCTTTTCGTTCGATAAAGAAAACCAGATATCGGGTAGTGGAGGATTCAACACACGGCTTGGAACGATGATTCATACATGGAAACAATCCCACGGATGGATGTCTTGAACCGTCTTTGGAAAACATGAATACTGTCTATTGTGGAGATCAAAAATGTGTAAAATCGGTACCGTTTGTATGGCCGTCGTCGGCCTGGTCCTGTTCGGCACAACCGTGCTGGCGCAAGACACCATCAAGATCGGCCTGAATTATCCCAAGACCGGCCCCTACGCCGTTCAGGGTCTGGATCAGTTACAGGCCGCCGAGATGGCCGTTACCGAGATCAACGGCTCCGGTGGAATCCTCGGCAAAAAGATTGAAATCGTCGCCCGGGATTCGCAGTCCAAGGTGGATGTCACCAACGCCAATGTCACCGAGTTGATCGACAAGGAAGGGGTCAAGATGGTCTTTGGCGGCGCCTCCAGCGCCGTGGCCATCGCCGCCGGAAAAATCTGCCAGGAAAAGCAGATCCCCTTCTTCGGCACCCTGACCTATTCCACCGAAACCACCTGCGAAGAAGGCCATCGGTTTGCCTTCCGTGAATGCTATGATTCCTGGATGGCGGCCCAGGCCATTTCCTCCTACCTGAAGGAAAAATTCCCCGGCAAGAAATACTTCTATGTCAGTGCTGATTACACCTGGGGTCACACCACCGAGGCCTCGATGCGAACCCTGACCGGAACAGAAGACACCGACGCCCACAAGGGCATCAAAACCCCGTTCCCGGGAGCGACCGAAGAAGATTTCAAGAAAGCCATTTCGTTCGCCAAGATGGTCAATCCCGATGTGCTGGTTCTGGTCCTGTTTGGCAACGACATGGTCAACGGGATTCGCCAGGCGACCGCGCAGGGACTCAAGGGCAAAACTCAGATCGTCGTGCCCAATCTGACGCTGGGAATGGCCGAAGGCGCAGGTCCCAAGGTCATGGAAGGCGTCATCGGCGCCCTGCCCTGGTGCTGGCAGGTTCCCTATCAGTACAACTATGAGAAGGGCAAGAAATTCGTCGAAGATTTCGCCGCCAAGAACAATCGCTATCCGTGTACGTCCGGCGCCTCGGCCTATACGATCCTCTACGAATTCAAGGCCGCGGCGGAAAAGGCCGGAACCGTGGATGGCCCCGCGGTCGTCAAGGCCCTGGAAAATCGCGAATATACCCTCCTCAAGGACAAGCAGATCTGGCGGGATTTTGACCATCAGTCCATTCAGACCGTCTATGCCGTCATCTGCAAGCCCGAAGCCGATGTCTTGAAAGATAAATTCAAACTGGATTATTTCACCATTCTCAGCGCGATGTCGGGCGATCAGGCGGCCCGTACCAAAGAGCAATGGACCGCCATCCGGACCAAGGCCAACAAGCCCGTTGCGCTGGAAGAACTGACGATCGCCGTGGCCGGAACGGCCCCGCAGAAATAATCCCGATTATCGTCCGGGATGGAGTGTTTCTCCAGGAGCTGCGGATGGCGCCGAAATTCCCCCGCCATCCGCAGCGATTCCTGCGATTCGAAACGGAATGGAACTGAACCTGATTGCAGAGGATCCTCACATGTTTTGTGTGCCGAGATGGAATCAGTTGAGTGTGCGAATCAAGATCAATGTGGGAGTGATCCCGGCGCTGGTGTTGGCGGCGGTGATTTGCACGGTCTCCTATCGGGAACATCAGAAAACAGCCTTGTCGGGAAGCGAACAGGTCGTCCAGCTGATCGTCAAACAGCAAGCCGACAAAGTCAATGAGTTGTTGGCACGACAGGACAACCATGTCCGAAAATGGGCCGGCGAGAATGTGTACGGAATGGCCATCGAGTTCAACACCCTTGCCGAACTTGATAAGAAATTCGGCGACATGCTCGGCGAGGCCCCGGATTTCTGCGCCTTGCTCCTCACCGACGCCAGCGGAACCGTCTTGGTTTCCCGGAGCGCCGTCCAAAGTTCCGGAAAGGCGCTGTCCGGCGCGGACCTCAAGGGCAAAACCGTTCCCGAAGCGGCTCGCTTTGCCAAACAACAACAGCCGACCGCACTCCTGCTTCCAACGGAAATCCCCGCCAAACTCGGCCTGTCCTTCGCCCAGACCTATGTGCTCGGTTTTCCCTGCGCCGATTCGTCAAACAAGCACAATGGATATATCCTGGCCTATTTCGACTGGTCCATCCTCCAGAACCATACCGTCCAGACTCAGGACATTCTGAGCCAGCGAGGCCTGGTCGGCGGCCAAACCGGCATCCTGCAGCGGGCCGACCGAATGTCTCTGGCCCATACCGATCCGGCGCATATCGGCCACATCTGGGAGGTCGAGGATCATCTGGCCACATGGTTCCAGGCCGATGAAAACGCTCAGGCCGTCGCGCCATTTTCCATCGATGGAATGGCCTGCTATGTCTGCTTCGAACCGATCGGCATCCGGACGGCAAAGACCACCGGTAATCAACCTTCCACCGGCCCTCTCGGCCTGCTGATCTGGGTTCCCGAATCCAGTATTGTCGCCGAAGCCAGAGCGGTGCTTCGATTCACCGTTACCATGGCCATCATCGGCGCTGTCGCGTTGCTGATTGTGTTCTGGCTGATTTCCGGAAACATCTGCAAACCCCTCAAGCAGATCATCGACACCCTGGCCGTATCCTCGGACCATGTCAGTCAGGCCGCCGGTCAGATTTCGCAAGGGTCTCAATCCCTGGCCCAGGGTTCCAGCCAGCAGGCCGCGGGATTGCAGGAATCCACCTCCAGTCTCGATGAAATCTTCTCCATGACCAAACAGAACGCCGAGCATGCCCGAACGGCCACGCAACTGGCCACCGACTCCCAGCAAACCGCTGAAAAGGGCAACAAAGTGATGAAGCTCATGGAACAGGCCATCAACGATATCCAAACCAGTGCCAACGAAACCTCGAAAATCATTAAAGTCATCAACGAAATCGCCTTCCAGACCAATCTGTTGGCCCTTAACGCCGCCGTGGAAGCCGCCCGCGCCGGCGACAGCGGAAAGGGATTTGCTGTCGTCGCCGAGGAAGTTCGGAATCTGGCCCTCCGAAGCGCCGAAGCCGCCAAAAACACCTCCGCGAAAATCGAATTATCCCTCAATCACACCAAAAACGGCGTCGATTTGTCCAAAAATGTGGCTCATGCACTGGAGGACATTACCGGCATGAGCAACAAAGTCAACAACCTCATCAACCAGATCGCGACCGCCTCTGAACAACAGGTCAACGGAATCGAGCAGATCCGCAATTCCATCATGCAAGTCGATCAGGTCACGCAGCAAAATGCCGCACATGCCGAAGAATCGGCCTCCGCTGTGGAGGAGCTGAATTCGCAGGCTACGCGGATGAATGGCATCGTCGGTGACCTGATGTCACTGGTCACCAATCAGTCAAACAGGAAATCCTGACCCCCGCACAAGCGGATCGGGAAAATGAGCGGACACCAAATCGCCAACGCCCGGCCGGACATAACGGCTCGGACATTCTTTCTTTGCGTCTCCGCAAGTTGATGTGATGGACAATATTGGCCTTCTGTGAAATCGGCGTAATCTGCGGATAGGGGTTTCTTTACAGCTTCGCGACTTCGTGTGAGAAATATTGTCCAATTTCCACTATCCATTTTTCAATAGTCATTTTTCCCCCAAATAGTATCCCGTCACCGGCGACTGTTCATACCCCATGGACCGATGCGCCACTTCCGCCCGATACGCCGGGTCCTGCATCAAACACACCCGCCGGTCCTTGGCCGGAATCGTCGTCGAATAAATCCGCAGTTCGCCCGTCAGCGATACAACCAGTTCTTCCCGCCAATCGCCGGACAAATCCGCCATCATCAGTACCGCCCCTTCGATCCCCTCCGTCAGCGTCGCCCCCTTGTATTTGACAATCGACAGCCGGCGTCCAAATCCGCCCCCGATCGTCTCCCGCAGCCGATCTCCATCCCAGAAGATCCAGTTGCGGCAAGCCGGCACATCCTGCCCTTGCCCCAACAGTTTGCCCGCGGCCGACAACAAAAATCGTTCTCGCGATCCGCCTTTGGCGTCCTCCGTCGCAAAACACTCCAGACCCGGGCTGGCCGGATCGATATCCGCGACCATCGCATCCCCGATATGCTTAGTCGGCTTTCCCAGTGACCAGATCGTCTTGCCCGTCCGCGCCTCGACCAGACAAATCCCCATCCCGTCGTCGTGCCACGGCTCGATCCCGTAAAAA
>JAAYVQ010000063.1 GCA_012517095.1 Phycisphaerae bacterium
ATCCGAACCCAAAACAAAATGAAAAATCCTGTAAATCCTGTTCATCCTGTCCAAAATAGTGGTTTGAGTGACTACGACGCCCTCGGCCACCGCGTCCGCAAGATCGACGCCATCGCCGGCACGACCACCCTCTACTACAACGACCCCGAATGGCGGGTCCTGGCCGAGTACGATGCCGCAAACAACCAACTCCGCAAGTTCATCTACGGCAATTATCTGGATGAAACGCTTCGGATGACGGATACCTATGCCGGAGATAATACGCCGACCGGCGATTATTATTTCCTGCAGGATCATCTCTATTCGCCAGCGGTGTTGCTCAGTTCCGCAGGCGCTGTTCTCGAACGCTATGAATTCGACGCCTACGGAACCCGCCATGTCTTCGATCAGAACTTTGGGACGCGGGCCAATACCAATTACGGCGTTTATGTCGCCTTCCAGGGCCATAATCACGACTGTTTGGATAACGACAATCTGAACCTCCTCGATGCCCGATATCGAACCTATGATCCCTTTGCAGGCCGCTGGCTGATGCATGAAAAGCTGGGAATGATACCGGGCTTCTCCCAAGATGCTTTTCGTTTTTCACCCACTATACAATACTCTGCAGGAAACAACATGTATCTATGTCTTCTTGGAAATCCGGTTTCGTTTTTTGATCCAATGGGTCTTTGGGGATCCGACATTCATTATCAGGAAACGAGTAATTGGGCAGAAATGGTAGGGTATCCACAAAGTGCGGCTTTCTGGGTTGGTAGTTATGACAATCATGTTGATTCTATGCAGAACGGAACCGCACCGGTTCCTTGGCAGGATTTGAGCTATCACTTTAATCGAAACTCTCCTGGTCAAGAAGACTCCCGAATAACACATTACAATGAACACACTCAATATGCAAAGAATATGTGTATGCCCAATATTGATGATCCAATGCAAGCCGCGGAGCAGCTCGGTACAGCTCTCCACCCCTACCAAGATTGGGTTGCCCATGGCGACTATTTCATAGGACAACAGATTACATATATCCATAATTCTCATAGTCCTCAAAGGGAATTTGGAAACCCATCCAAATATCCAGATAATCCTTATTTGGATGCGATCGGAAGCCCTGACGGCAGACCAGCAGGAAATGCACTTTTAATAATCTCGGAAACTGTTATCCCTTATCCCGGAATAGGTGGCCCGCCGCAACAGCCAGTTACCGTATGGTATGAATATGCGATGTATGGGCCAGGAATTCACCGATTATTAATGACCGAACAGATGACAAAACGATCTTTATATAAATTCCGAGAGTGGGTCAGAATGTATGGGGGATGTAAGTGCAAGAAATTCTTTGGTATTACATCTCAGTGATTTACCTATATCTCATTAATATATATGATTACTATATCCAGATATGAGGAAAACTAATCATGCGTCGAATCAAAGTTCGAGATGGGATTCTGGGGCAAATAGCTGTTTTTGTTTTACTATTTATTAACAAAATTCATTTGGAGCCAACTGCTCATAATGAAATATTGCCCAAACTTCTATGGTCAATTAGACTCTTCAATATGTATATCTTACAACCAATTGATTGGATAGGTAAACTTGGCATGGAAACAACTCAATCTTATATGGGTGGTTTTCTGGGATTTATTTTGGGTATTCTTATTGTCGGGTTTATTTATGGGATTATCATTGGTGCGATTATCCGATCGATAATAAAACTTCTTCGTGGTCACCGCGGGACAGTAAACGATCAGATCAAGTCATGATATTCAGGCCATACGAGAACCGCATCGCCCGCATCTACAAGCTCAGCGGCGAAACGCAGGTCACCGTCGCGTCGTTCGACTACGACGCCCTCGGCCGCCGCGTCCGCAAGATCGACGCCCTCGCCGGCCAGACCACCCTCTACTACAACGACCCCGAATGGCGGGTCCTGGCCGAGTACGCCCCCACGAACAATCAGCAACTCCGCAAATATGTGTACGGCAATTACATCGACGAGGCGCTGGTTCTGATCGATACCTACGACAGCGACAATTCGCCCGTCGGGACCTATTACTTCCTCCACGACCACCTGTTCAGTCCGGCCGTCTTGATTGGCTACGATAACGAAAACGAAATATGGATCCCGGTCGAAAGGTATGAATACGACGCTTATGGTACGGCCCGCATCATCAACCGCGGCCCGGACATCGCTCTGGTCCTGCCCGCGTTGGAAACTATGTCTTTCAGCTTTCCGGATTTGACGGTGACCTGACGATCACCGATCCCGTTCAGTCAAATTCCGATGCCCGGTGTCGCGTTCCTTGCGGCGCCGGACTTTTTTCGTGGCTTTTAACCGTAATTCGGATATACTGATCTTTGGGTGGATTTTCCGCTCCGCAGAAAATCGTGTGATGATCCCCATAGTCGATGGAATCGAAAATTCGAAAATTGAAAATTCTCGGCAATTCGGCTTGTTCCGGAAACCGATAGGAGTAGTATGGATCCAGCGTTGAAGCTGCACGAGATGGTCGAAGTCGATTCGGCCGAAGCGCCCGAACCCGTTAAACCGGAGGACGCTAGCCGTCCCTTTGCGCTGCCGGCGACCATCCCCATCCTGCCCATCCGCAGCGCGGTTGCTTTCCCGGGTACGGTCATGCCCCTGGCCATCGGCCGTGCCCGCAGCAAGCAACTGATGAAGGATGTCGTCCCCCACCAGACCATCTTCGGCCTGGTTGCCCAGAAGAATCCCGACACCGAAGATCCCGGTCCCGATGACCTGTATCGCGTTGGTACCGCCGCCTCCGTCCTGAAGATCATCCAGATGCCCCAGGGCTCCCTGAATGTGATCGTTCACGCCATTACCCGTTTTCAGGTTGTCGAGTTCATCGGCGTCAAACCCTATATCAAGGCCCGCGTTCGTCCGCTCGAGGTCACGGTCAAGCGGTCCAAAAAACTCCTGGCCCTGATGATGAATGTCAAGGCCATCGCCACTCGCGTGATCCATCTGAGCCCCAATGTCCCGGATGAGGCGGCCAATCTTCTGGAATCGATCGACGACGCTTCCGCCCTGGCCGACTTCCTCTCGGCCACGCTGGCCATCCCGGTTCCCGAAAAGCAATCTCTGCTCGAACAGACCGACGCCAACAAGCGGCTCGAACGGATTTCCGTTGCGCTGGCCAACCAGCTTGAGGTGCTCGAACTTTCGCACAAGATCCAGGGCCAGATTCGCGACTCGATCGACAAATCCCAGCGAGAATACTTCCTTCAAGAGGAGCTCAAGGCCATCCAGGCCGAACTTGGCGAGGCCGACAAACGGACGCAGGAAATCAACGAGCTCAACGAGAAAATCAAAAAGGCCGCCATGCCCGAAAAGGTCCAGAAGGCCGCTCTCGAAGAGCTCGACCGCCTCGGAAAAATCCCGCTGGGAACTCCGGAATACGGCGTCATTCGCACCTATCTGGATTGGATGTGCGACCTGCCCTGGTCCCGCAGTACCGAAGATTCCCTCGACATCCGCCGCGCTGAACGCATTCTCAACCGCGATCACTTCGGCCTGGAAAAAGTCAAACGACGAATCCTGGAGTTCCTGGCCGTCCGAAAATTAAATCCCAAAGGCAAGAGTCCCATCCTCTGCTTCGTCGGACCGCCCGGCGTCGGCAAAACCAGCCTGGGCCAGTCCATCGCCCGCGCGATGAGCCGCAAGTTTGTCCGTATTTCCCTCGGCGGCATTCGCGATGAGGCCGATATCCGCGGTCATCGTCGAACCTACATCGGCGCACTGCCCGGCCGGATCCTGCAGGAACTCAAGAAGTGTTCCGTGCGCAATCCGGTCTTTATGCTCGACGAAATGGATAAAATCGGGCAAGATTTTCGCGGCGATCCCGCCTCGGCGCTGTTGGAGGTCCTCGACCCGCAACAGAATCACTCGTTTACCGATCACTACCTCGACCAGCCCTTCAATCTGGCCGATGTGATGTTCATCGGAACGGCCAATTTCACCGAGCCGATCCCGCCGGCCCTCGAAGACCGTATGGAGATCATCGAACTGCCCGGCTACACCGACCGCGAAAAGATGCAGATCGCCAAACGCTATCTCATCCCCCGCCAGCTCAAGGAAAACGGCCTGACAACCGCCCGCCTTCGTATTACCGACGCCGCACTTGACCGCATTATCCACGACTTTACCCGCGAGGCCGGCGTTCGTAACCTCGAACGCTCGATCGCCTCCGTCTGCCGATTCGTCGCCGCCCGTGTTGCCAAGGGCCGCTCCCGCGCCGTTGTCACCGTCGAGCCGGCCGCCCTGCACAAAATCCTCGGCCCCCGCCGATTCGACTCCGAGCTGGCCCAGCGGACCAGTACCCCCGGCGTGGCCACGGGTCTGGCCTGGACTCCTGTAGGCGGCGAGTTGCTCTTTGTCGAATCCGTCGCCGTTCCCGGCAAAGGCACCTTGACGCTGACCGGCCATATCGGCGATGTCATGAAGGAATCCGCTCAGGCCGCTTTCTCCGTCGTTCGGTCACTGGCGTCCGAGATGAAGATCGATCCTGACCGTTTCAAAAAATCGGATTTCCACATCCATGTCCCCGCCGGCGCCGTCCCCAAGGATGGTCCCAGTGCCGGAATCGCAATCTTCACTTCACTGGTTTCCCTGCTGACCAACCGGACTGTTCAGCCCACCGTTGCCATGACCGGCGAAATTACATTGAAAGGGTTGGTCCTGCCCATCGGTGGACTCAAGGAAAAGATCCTCGCCGCCAAACGGTCGGGAATTACCACTGTCATCCTGCCCCAGCGCAATAAAAAAGACCTCGTCGAGGTTCCCAAAGAAGCCCGCCGTGGCATGTCCTTTGTCTTCGTTTCCCGTGCCAAAGACACCCTGAAGTTCGCTTTGCGCTAAGATATCCAGAAAAATCCATATTCCTTATTGACAACTACCCCCCGAAAGTCCTATAATTCATGTGGAGTACGATTTACACCTTGCGGCGGATCTTTGCTTCGTTGAGGGTGTCGGATGAGGCGGAAACAAACGGTTGAGAGGTCCTATCGGGGGGACCATGGGGAGTTGTGGTATTATCAAAATATCAAGCTAATCCAGCTCTTATTTAGCCGAATTATTCATTTGTTCAAATCCCTGCCGGATTCTATTTCTCCGGCCATTTTCGGAGTGCCGGTTATCCTCCCCAGCAATTATCTTGGTTTCCGGCCGTGTCCGGATTGGAGGGCCGTATTATGATCTGACTAACCGCCGTGATTAACGACAACAAGTCATCTTTTTATCGGAGGAAAAATCATGAAAAAATTTTGCATTGCGTTGATCATTGTATCTCTGGCGCCGATCTCCCCGGTCCAGGCCGGAGGAAAAGGATTGGCTGTTTACGAGATCTGGCAGAACATGCGGAATACCGTGACGGGAGATCCGACGGTTTTCCAGCCGTTATATGAAAGTCCCAATTATCCCTTCCATCCCGATTTGAGTTATGAAGTAACATCGTTCGCAGGAATGCGTGATTGGGCGGATCACTACAATGTACGGTTATACGGGTATATTACGATTCCGACGACCGGTACATACAATTTTTATATCTGCAGCGATGACCAAAGTCAGTTGTTTTTGAGCACCGAGGGATGGCCGGATTCCAAGAAGATGATTGCCGAGGTTGCCACCTACTGTGCCAATTCGCCGCCCAGTTGGACGGAATTTCCGGCTCAGGAGTCGGCATCCTTTTCTCTTGTTCAAGGCCAGATTGTCTATCTGGAAGCGATCATGCGGGAATGGGAAGGCAGCGATAATATCTATCTCGGGTGGACGGGGCCTGGCTTTGCCCTGGATATAATTCCCGGCATGTATGCTTCCACCATGCATCCGAAAGCAGCAAGCGATCCAATCCCGGCTGATGGGGCTACATTGGTTCCAACCTCGACCCAGTTAAGTTGGAGTCCGCCCGCCGATGTCAACGATGTGGCCACATACAAGGTCTTTATGGGGGATGAACCGAATCTTCCGGCCATGACCCAAATTGCCGATGTCGGTACCGCCACTTCGGCCAACCCCGGAACCTTGGAACTGGGCAAGACCTATTATTGGCGTGTCGAGACGACGCACTCCAATAACGGCAACCCCTTCACGATTCGTGGGAACATCTGGCAGTTCACGACCATCCCCCCGATCCCCGTAATCAAGACTCAACCACAGAATGCGTTCCTGATGCCTGGAGACACCGCTGTGTTCACAGTCGTCGCGGAATCGGAAACGCCGATGACCTTTACCTGGTTCAAGGTGGCCTCTCCCGATGAGCAGGTAGGTACCGGTGACACTCTAACTGTCCCCGATGTCCAAGCGGATGCCCAATACTACTGCAATATCACCAATGACGGCGGAACGGTGAAATCCAATGTCGTCAACCTAAAGATTAAACGCCTGATCGCGTACTATCCGTTTGAGGGTAACGCCAACGACGCTTCCGGTTATGGACCCAACGGCACATGGAACGGTGCCGAGGCCTATGCTACAGGCATGATAGGACAAGCCGCTTCCCTTGACGGATCCACCTCTTATGTGGTCTTCGGATCGGTTGGAATCAGCGGCAACATGCCGCGAACCGTCGCCGCCTGGGCCAAAGCCAATGTTCCGACGGGTCAGATCACGACCTGGACCAATATCTTTGGTTTCACCAGCGCCACGGCTACCAGCTACTACAGCTTTGACCTCGAGAAGATCAGTTACAACGGGGAGGGCTACGGAATCCATTGCTACGGTTGGGAAAGAATGATGAAGACCCCGATCGATATGGATTGGCATTTCCTGGCGGCAACCTATGACGGAACGACGATCACCTGGTACTTCGACGGTCTTCGAGTCGGGGCCGAAGCTCTTGCCTTGAGTACCGAGGACAATGTCCACATGGGCAAACGAGCCCATGTCGCCGGGGGTAACTGGCCCGGACTTGTGGATGATGCCCGGATCTACAACTATGCTTTGGATCCCTACCAGATCGCCCAGCTCTATGTCGATGCCAAACCAGGCGAAAGCGTTTGCCCTGAATTTGCACCCGGCGATATCAACAAAGACTGCAAGGTCACTATGGCGGATTTCGCGGAACTCGCCAGGGTTTGGATGGAATGCGGTCGGATTCCAGAGTCTGAGTGCACACAGTAAAAATCGGGCAAAATCGTCAAGACAAGAACTATCCAATATCGGAGGATATAAACATGAGAGTAATACCTTTGAAAGGCCTGATTGCGTATGGATTCCTTTGCCTCGGATTGGTTGTCGCTTCAACCGGGGCTCAGGGTATCAATGTCGCACTGGGAAAAACGGCCACTGCCAGCAGTGTCTGGGAAGCGGCATCGAGCCCGGATAAAGTCGTGGACGGGATCACCAATCTGGGCCACCCTGAACAATTCCATTCCGGAAGTGGCGACCGTACCCCCTGGTGGCAGGTCGATCTCGGCCAGGTTTATCTGATCCAGCGAATCGTTCTCTGGAACCGCGTGGATTGCTGCCAGAATCGTCTCCGGGATATTACCGTACAGATCAGAGGACCGGCAAACGAGGTCTTGTTCGAAACCCTCGTCAATCCCGGCGATGTTCTCAACGCCCCGCCGACGATAACCGTTACGCCTCCCGTAACCCCGGGTCAGATTGTCCGAATCAGCAGGACGCCGGATGAGGTCAACCTCACCGGCGACGACCAGTATCTGTTGCAATTGGCCGAAGTCCAGGTCTTTGGTCTACCCTTCCTGCAGGCCTTCGAGCCCACGCCGGAGGATGGGGCAATTCGAGTTGGCGCCAATGTCGCCGATTTAAATCAAGTGGATGTGACCTTGTCGTGGGCCTCCGCTCTGATCATAAATCCCTTGGATCCCAACCAAGTTGTTGTCGATCCTTTGTTGGTCGCGCATAAGGTGTACATCAGCAATCCCGGTTCGACGGACCCGAATAATCATTACCTCGGCGAGGTTGCGGCGGGAAGTCCTCCGCAATCCACGGCGCAATTCGGCCCGATTACGCTGAATCGGGATGCCACCTACACGTGGCGCGTCGATGAAATCCGCAATGATGGGGGTAACCTCGTCACGGTAAAAGGTTCGGACTGGGTCTTCAGTACCGAATCGGTCAAACCGGTTATTCTTTCAATCGCGCCGACCCTCCAGTTTGCATGGTCGGTCGAATCCGGTGCGTCCACCGGCCGTCCGGCTGAATCCATTTCGTTCATCGTTCAGGCGGAAAACCCTTACTCGAAGGATACCGCTGGGATGGACATTGCCTGGTTCAAAGTCAACGCCGGCGGAGATATCAAGGTCGCCGATGGCTCTGAATTGTCGATTCCCGAGGTAAAGGATGCTGATGCCGGTCAGTTCTATTGTGTTGTCACCCTGACCGATCCTGGTACCGCAACGACTTCGAAGTCTTCAAATGTCGCATTGAAGATCAAACACATTGTGGGTTATTGGCCGTTCGATGGAGACTTCCAGGATAAGGTCGGAACCAATCATGGAACGCCTCTCGGTACCCCGTTGCCTTCCTTCACCCAGGGTATCATCGGCCAGGCCACCAAGTTCGATGGACTCGATGGAGCGCCGGCTCAGGCGGTTAGAATTCCCACAAGCGGATTGCCGACCAGCAACTTCACTCTGTCGTTCTGGGAAAAGGCCCCCAACAGCACCCGCGCCGGCTACATGTTGGCCAGCGGTTCACCGACCGGGTATGAAGTGCTGTATCTGTGGCGCCGCGAGAATAACGCCTACTACGGCAACTTCAACGGCGGAACGGGGCCTACCGGTTCTATGGGCCAGTTGAATGCCGCATTCCCAAGTCAGGTTTGGCATCACAATGTGTTTACTTACGACGCGACTTCGAATATCTATCGATGGTATGTGGATGGACAAGTCCAGCCCTCGCAGAGTTCCGCGACGGGCGATCATACGCCTCCGACTCCGTTTACTGCGTGGGATTCGGTAATCTATCTGGCGAATCGTCGGAGTATGAACCGTGCCTACGCGGGTTTGATGGATGATATGTCCTACTTCGACTATACGATGGAGCCACGCGAAATCGCCGAGTTCTATCTGAAAACCGTCGGCGGATATTTCTGCTGGAATCCGGTTGCCAATGATCTCAATGGCGACTGCGTAATCAGCATCGCGGATCTGGCCTTGATGGCGGCGGATTGGACCAATTGTAATCTCGTCCCCGCAACGGCCTGTCAGTAAGGATTGTACAATTCAACGGAACGGATTTTTGGAGCGGATGAAGGGTCAGGGGCCCCAGTTGGGGCCCCTGATTTTATGCGCACTGAACAAATCAACGATTCATTAATCCTATTTCTTCTCCAGCAACAGATAATCCAGTCCAAACATGTAACTCTTAACGGCTTTGTCATTGGCCCCCACGATCTCGGCCTTGAATACATGCTCTCCCGCCGTCAATTCACGCGTGCCCAGAATCATCGCTCCGGTCGGAACAACGCCGTCGTTGTAGAAATCCATCGGCTCGCCGAGTTTTTTGCCGTCGAGGTACAACTGCACGATGCCGTAATCGACCGCCTTGGTGAAGTTGGCCTTGAGGGTATAAGTGCCCGCCTCTTTGACCGGTACGGCCAGCTCCAGCGTATCGCCCGGTTTGGCGTCGATCCACCACAGATGCGCCTCGCCGCTCCAGTTCTCGCCCCCGAATCCAGCCATGTCCTGTTCGTGCGGATTGCCCGCCGTCTTCTTGATCACCTTGAGCTTTTCGCCCTCGATCGCGCCCTTGACCAAGGGCAGTTCAACCGGCTGCCAATATCCTGCTCGGTCCGCCATCGGTATCGGCGCGTATCCGTCATCCTGTCCGGCCGCCAGATAAAAATACACCGTCGAGGCGTACAGTGTCGGCCGCGAATTCGGATAATACTTCTCGATCGACCCGTCAAACGACTTCTGGAACGGGATGTTGTCCGTGATGTGCCACCGGTTCACGGACACATGCCCCTTGTTGTTGTTACTGATCGTCTGGTTGTGGTAACAGTTCTGGAACAGCGTCGGATTGCACCAAGCATAGCCGAAATAATCCTCGCTGCCGGTCCCGAAGGTTGAGGGGAAGGTCTCGCCATCGACGAAAAACTTCTCGTCGCCCTCGCCCCACCATCCGCCCCGCGGATTCCACACATGCAGCATCACGCCGCAATACCGCCCGCGGCCGTCGGTCTTCAGCAGCGTCCAGTCGATTGGGCGCCGATCGTCTAACCGCGCATCGCGGTGCCACTTAACCCCGAATCGCCCTAACTGTTCGATCGGCCGCGATAACCCCGCATGCGTGATCGCAAACCGTACCGTGCGAGTCTCCGTACCGTCGTTGGTCAGTCGGATCACCGCCTTGCGAAATGGCATGTACCAGAACGAATAGAATCCATTTTGGTTCATTCCCAGCGGCAAGGATTGGTATTCATTGACTCCCGGAGCCGTGCCGAAGAAATCGCCCAGCGGAGTCCACACACTCGGTGTTGCCTGACCGTCCCAGTTCATCGACAATACCAGCGACCGCATCACATCATACGAAGCCGGCGCCTCCGGAACCTCCATCCTGACCCGGATCGAGGTGATCGCCCGCGGCCCGTGCAACTCCACCACCGTCGCCGTCTCGCCCGGAGCGACTTTAACATCCTGGATGATCCGCGCCTCGCCCGGCCTGCGACCGGCCGGATTCCGCCCGCAATTACTCAGGATTTCGTTGGCCTTGGCAAGGGCCTCGGTGTCCGCCTCCGATAACGGCAACTTGAAGGTGGGCAGCACTGTCCCCTTCGGATAGGTGGTGTAGGTGAAATGATAGTAGGCGCCCCAGTCCGGATCGGCCACGATCTTGCAGGACTTCTGATAGGGGATCGGCACATAGTTATTCAAACCCATCGCCACCTTGTGCACCAGCGCCGGATAGACAAAGGGTTCATTCTTGCAGTCAAAATATCCCGTAAACGGAAGATCGACCGCCGGCTCCGAATTTCCGTCCAGGAAAACCCGCACATGCCCCGGGCCGTCCTTGGCCGACCAGATTCGCCAGATCACCCCGGGACCTTCCATTTCCGCCAGGACCTGCTTGCCGTCCTCCTTGCGAATGATGCCGTCATTGTCTCCATTGGCGTCCCACTTCACATAGTTTCCCGTCGCCGCGTCAAACTGACTGGCCCGATCCCAACTCGACCATTGGGAGCACTTTTCTCCCGCCTCGGGCAGCACCGCCAATCGTTCCATATCCGTCAACCGCCCGACCAGATCGGCATAATTCAATGACTCCGCCCTTGCCGTACAGGCCAACATTCCTGCCAGGACAATCCAAATCCCCGTCCGCTTCATACCATTCCCTTTCCGTTATTTCTCGAGTGATTGAAATAGGTGAGTCCATCGCCGAGAATCCGAAACACCGGCGAATCCCTCCGTCTAATCTATGCATAGGATATCTTTGATCGTAAGATTTACTTGGCCGGTGGAGCCGCCGGTGCCGGTGGCGCTGGTGCGGGAGCTGGAGTTGGGGCGGCGGGTTTTTCTTTGGGCTTGATCCCGTGGGCCTTCATCCACTCAGCGATCTCCGCCTCGGTCTTCTTGGCTTCTTCCGTCGCCGCCTTAGCCGCTTCCATTTTCGCCTTGTTTTCGGCGAGCGCTTTGTTTTTGGCCGCCTCGGCCGCTTCGGCCTTCTGTGTCTCGGCCGTCAACTCCGTGGTCACGGCCTGCTGCTTTTGCGTCGCCGTCATCGTCCGTTCACGATATTGTTGGCCCGCCTGGCTCGTCTCCGCCAGTTTGCCTTCCAGGGAACGAACCCGACGGTCCGCTTCCGACCGGCCCATCTCCGCCTGAATCCGCCCCACTTCCGCCCGCGTCGCTTCTTCCTCCACAAGATCCGTATAGGCCTTGCTCCCGAATGGATCACTAACCTGCTCGAAAATCCCTTCCTGTTTGATCGGGCGTTGCTTGCGACGGATCTCTTCCAGCGCCACCTCGTTGGGTATGCCTCCCGTCGAGATCGTCGGCGTCAGGATAAACAGGACCTCCTTGGCCCGCTCTTCAAAGTCCTTGCTCGAAAATAGAAATCCGACCAGAGGTAAATCCTTCAAACCGGGAATCCCGCGGGTAACCGCTCGCTGCTCAACTTTGGTGATTCCTCCGATCACCAAACTCTCCCCCAGTCGAATCCGATTTTCCGATACTTCAACCTTCCGCTGCGTGGCGATCGGAACCTGTTTGACCCCTTCCGGGGTGGATTTGCTGCTGACCAGCGCCGCGGTCTTTAATCCGATCGAATTATCGGCAAACACCGAGGGGGTCACTTCCAGCGAATCCACAATGAGGATCCGTTCCGGATACATGAACGGATTGCCCGTGGCCGGATCGATCGTTGAAATTCGATCCAGCACGACATTCTCTTCCGTCCGGATGGTCGCCGTTTGCCCGTTGACGATTTCCAACTGGGGACTCATCAGGATTTTCAGATATCCCCTCGATTGCAGCATGTCCACCAGGACACCCACCATGTGCCCCGGATTGTCCACAACAAATTTCTGGTTAACCGGGTCCCATGTCCCCCCACTGACATATCCGCCTTTCATTCCAAACGATGATCGCGCCAAATCGCGCAGGGCCGCCCCCGGCAACTTTCCGCTCAGATCCACATCGGTCCCGAAGAGATTCTGAATCTCCATCCGCGTCTCCCAGTCCAGCGTGTGATCCGCATAGACCTCTGAGATCAGACAGTCAACCCGAACCTGGATCGGCGGGACATCCACCGATTGTAAGAACTCCAATATCTGCTGGGCCTGGACCTTTGCCGGACAGGTGACAATGATCTGTTCAGTGGCCGGATTGGTGCTGATCGTAAAGGGGATCGCCGGCATGGGAGCGCCCTTGCGATCCAGTAGCGGTTGGACAAACTGAGTATTGATCAGGGTAACCAGATCGTCTGCCGAATGGTACTGACAGAAATAATACAGTTTGACCTCCGGCTGGCCGGTCACTACGATCTCTTCGATTGACGGCGGCGCGACATAGATATCCGGTTTGGAAATGCCCACCCCGGTGGTCGGCTTAACGGTTTCCAGATCTCGTAGAACATTCATCGACTCCAGTTCCGTCGGCTTGGGGTCATATACCCCGTTGCATCCCGCCAATACCAGCAATGACGACAACACACCCCACACGGGCCGCGAGATAATAGTCCCGTGCCTGCCTTTCAAGGAATGATGGTTGCCGGTTCTGGTCATGACGAATCCTGCCCTCGCTTGATTTATTTCGCCGGAGCCGCGGGAGCCGGTGTTTGCGGAGCGGGTGCCGGGGGTACTGGAGGTACGGGAGCGGGCGCGGCGGGGGCTGCATCCTTTGGAGCCGGAGCTTGTGGCGCGGGTGCCGCCGGATTGGCCGGCGTCTCCGGTTTTGCGGCCCCTTCCTTGGGTGCCGCAATGCCGTTATTGCCGTCTCCCATTTTTTCGATTTTGGCTTCAGCGTCTTTTTTTGCCTTCTCAGCCGCTTCTTTGGCCGCCGCCGCTTCTGCCTTGAGTTTGTCAGCCTCGGCTTTGGCCGCCGCGGCCGCTTCTTCCAGTTTCTTGAGTTCCTCTGCGCTCTTGGCCGTCTCGGCCTGTGCCGCCGCCGTTTTCGCTTTAGCCGCATCCACCGCCTGTTGGGCCGTCTTCGATGCCGCCTCCGCCTGATCCGCCCGAGTCTTCTCTTGCTCCATCTGCTCGGTCGCGCGACCTAACTGCTCTTCGAGCTGTTTGGCCTTGCGCTCCGCCTGTGCCTTTTGCATTTCCGCCTTCACCCGTCCCACTTCCGCTCGAGTGGCTTCTTCCTCCACCATGTCCGTGTACATTCCCGTACCCAGAGGATCGCTCCAACTTCTGGAGATGTCGTTCCGCTCGGCCGCAGGACTGTGTTTGCGCTGAACCTCCGCCACGATTTCCTCGTTGGGAACTCCGCCCGTCGAGATGGTCGGAGTCAGGACAAACATGACTTCCTTACCGCGCTCTTCAAAGTCTTTGCTGGAAAACAGAATCCCGATCAGCGGAAGGTCTTTCAAAAACGGCACGCCCCGCACCACGCTCCGTTGCTCAGTCTTGCGGATGCCGCCGATCACCAGACTTTCCCCCTGCCGGATCCGGTTTTCTTTGACCACAACCTCGCGTTTGGTCACGATTGGAACCTGCTTGACGCCTTCCGGAGTCGATTTGGATCCGATGACCGCGCGGGTCTCGATCCCAATGTAGCCATCCGCGAACACCCGCGGTGTGATCGTCAGCGAATCGACCACATCGACATACTCCGTCCGTTGCGTGATTACGCCCGACACCGGATGGACACTCTGGATGACATCCAGCGGAACATGTTCGCTGGTCACAATGTTCGCCGACTGGCCGTTGACCACCTCCAGTTGCGGATTCATCAGGATCTTCAGGTATCCCCGCGATACCAGGACATCCACCAACGCGCCGAACATGTGACCCTCTTGACCCGGCTCCACGACAAAAGTGCCCGTCTTCGGATCATAGGTTCCGTTATCCACATATCCGGCCTTCATCCCAAAGGTCGATCGCGCGATATCCCGCAACGCCGCTCCGGGCATCTTTCCCGTCAGGTTGATCTGTTGGCCAAAGAGGTTCTGCACCTCCAATTGAGTTTCCCAGTCCAGCGTATGATCGGCATATACTTCCGAAATCAGGCAATCAATCTTGATCTGGATCGGCGGAACATCCACCTTCTGCAGGAATTTGAGCACCTGTTGTGCGTCTTCAACGGACGGACATCGAACGACAATCTGATTGGTCGCCGGATGAACGGCCACATTGTAATCGGGCATCGGGTAGGTCTTATTCTTTTCCCCCATGAACTGCCGCAAAAACTGAGTATCTACAAGTGCCTTCAGTTTATCGACGGTGTGATACCGGGAGAAATAATAAAGCCGGGCATCCTTGGCGTCACCCAGAACCGTTTCCACGATCTTGGGCGGCTGTTTATAAACCTCGGGTAATGGAATATCAAGGTTGGGGGTTAACTTAACGGTTTCCAACTCGCGAAGAAGGTTTTTCGATTCGAGCTCGGTGGGTTTTGTGCCGAAAAAATCTCCGCAACCCATTAGCATTAAGGAAGTTAAGATACACGCTGAGCCGGCCAGGAACACTCTGTCCCACGGCACAGAATGACTCTTCCCTTGACGGCCAGATCGTGCGGTCATGCGGCATCCTTACCCAGGCAACGAGGATCTTTACTCTCAGTATCGGCCCGGCCGGAGCCGATTCTCCAGATATTTGACCAGCCGTCAGGAAAACAGTTCCATAAAGGAAGGAAATGCCCCTCCCTGCGGCTGATATGCCGTAACAGAAACTCGCATAAACGATTTGCCGACAGCATGTTATTGATTCCTTTCAAGGAAAATATCCAATTGTTGAACCGATTCTCCAACCCTATTTCTGACGGAGTATTATACTGCAATATTTCCGTCAATCTACAAGCAACTGGAAATTTGACTATAAAAACGAAACAAAAATATAATTTTGTTTGAATTGATAAAACAGGAATGTATTTATAAGGATTCCCATATTACCATATTATTCATATTGATATTTTAATGTTAATATGGGTCAAAAAGAAATCGGATCATCCTTATATCTTATACAACCGTTCCGTATGTGGCCGGATGATAATATACAAAATCAAATGCTTGTCATGGGCATGCCGAAAGTTCGGAATGAATATCGCGTTATCCGCGGATTGCCCACCGGACAAGTTCTTTGAATTTCGGCGGCTTGCCCTGCATGAGGATTCCCACGCGGAAGATCCGACCGCCCACAAACAAATAAAATGCCGTGAACACCAGAATCCCCGCCAGTCCCGCCCACGGCTGCCAGGCCGGAATACCCGCCGGGCTGGCTTGGCGAGCAATCATCAGCATCGGCGTAAACGGCGGAATCAGCGACATCGTCGTCGAGAATACACTGTTGGGGGATTGGATCATCGGCATCATCATCAACAACGGCAGGATCACCGGCAGCATGGCCGGCAGCATCCAATTCTGCATGTCCCGAGGGTCGTTACACGCCGATCCGATCGCCATGAACACCGACCCTTGCATGAGGATTAATAGAACCATATATGTACCAAACCACGGCAAGAGCCCCACCGGAACATACTCCAGCCAGTTGAACTTCGTCGTTAGCGCCAGTCCCGCCGCCAGATACGCCGACCCCGCCGTCAGGGTGATCGCGATGCCGCCCAGCAACTTACCGGACATGAATGGAAAAGGCCGGATCGATGAAACGATCAATTCCGCGATACGCTGGTTCTTTTCCTCCACAACTGAATTCATCAATGGTGAAGCCCCGATCATCACCAGCATATACATCGCCATGATTGCCACCATGGGAACTCCCATGGCCCGCCCCTCATTACTGCGGCGGGCTTCCTGCATCTGGCCGGTCTTGGTGTCCATACTCACCAGTTCCATCCCTTCAACCGATGACCAGTTGAACAAATGGGGTACGGCCTTCGAATCGATTCCCGCCTTGGCCAGACGCAGTCGCCGCAACTCATTGTTGATCGGATATCCAAGCCACTGCCGCAATTCGTCCACGGCTGAATTCTTCGCGTAATATCGGATCGCGGCGGCATCTCTGTTTTCGCCGGGCGAGACCACCTCGGCGCCGATCTCCAGAAAGGCATGCAGTTTGTCCTGGCGGACCTGATCCGACAATTCGAGCCGTCGCTGGGCCGGATCTTTTGAATCTTCAGGCAATACCTCCACAATATATGCCGGCTTGAGTTTCTTGCCAGTCTTCGGATCAAACACTTCCGCTTTGTTACGGGCCTCGGCCGCCGTCACGATCGCCGGCGCGATTACCCCCGACGCATCGACGATGGCCAGCCGCTGATCTTCCGTGTCTCCCATCTTTTCGGCGAAGAGCGCGAACAAAAATCCGCTGCACATCAGAATCGGCGCGATCGCCAGCCCGATTATAAATCCCTTGGTCTTGACGATCGCCTTGTATTCCCGTATCGCAACCAGCAGAATCTTATTCATGTTCGGCCTCCTTTGATCCCGGCCCGGCGATTCGCAAAAAGATATCGTGCAGCGATGGTCTGGCCAGTTCGAAACTGATCAGTCGCGTCTGCGAACACAACCTCGACAGTGCCGCTTGCGGATCGGTCCCCGACTTGAGAATCACTTCGCGCACCTGACCCAGGTCTCGAACCAGTTGGACCTCGTCTCCCAGTTCGGGCATCGTCGCACCCGCCGCCAGCCGAACCCGCAGAACATCCTGATGAAATTGATCCTGGATCGCCGCCAGCGTCCCATCCAATACCTTATGCCCTTTGAAAATCATGAAGATGAAATCGCACATCGCCTCGGCCATCGCCATATCGTGCGTGCTGAAGATCACCGTCGTGCCTCGCCGCCGCATCTCCAGCGCCGCTTCGCGCAGCGCCTCGACATTCACCGGGTCCAGCCCCGTAAACGGCTCGTCGAGAATCATCAGCCGCGGTCTGCCCAGCGCCGCGGCGATGAACTGCACCTTCTGGCTCATCCCCTTACTGAGCGTTTCGACCTTGTGATTGGCCCGATCAGCCAGATCGAACCGTTTCAGCCATTCGGCGATCTCCTTTCGCGGGTCGCCCCCGGACTTGAGCCGGCCGTAGTACCGCAAAAAATCCCCCACCTTCATCTTGCGATACATCCCGCGTTCCTCCGGCAGATACCCCACGCGATCCCCGCACGGCCCGTCCACCGGCCGACCCAGCACGCGGATCTGACCCTGATCCGGCAGCAGGATATTCATAATCATCCGCAGCGTCGTCGTCTTGCCGGAACCGTTGGGCCCGATGAATCCGTAAATGCTCCCCTCGGGCACCGACAAGCTCAACTCGCTGACCGCCGTAAATGTCCCGAAACTTTTGCTGACCCCGTCGATCTCAACCGCTGCAACCATCCTTACCCTTTCGATTTATTCAAAGGTCCCCACAATCATCCCTTTACGAGAACCGTCACATTACAGGAAAGTCATGTTTCTGCGATCTTGAATACGATAATCGTCCGTAGTTCCACTATTCAAAAGTCAATATTCGATCGTCAATTTTAACATTTCTTCCACCAGCTCCATCGGCAAGCCCATCACATTCGTGAACGAACCCTCGATCCGTTCCACAAATTCGTCGCCGCATTCCTGGATCCCGTACGCGCCGGCCTTTCCCTCCCAGTCGCCGCTGCGAATATGCGCTTCGACCTGTTCGTCCGTCAGCGCCCGCGGGAAGACCACCGTCACCGCCGACCGTACCAGTTCGATCTTCCGGTCCCGCCGGATCAGCGCAAGCCCCGTGATCACCTTGTGCGGAGCCGAAAACAGCATCCGCACAATCCGCCGGGCGTCATTGGCATCGGCGGGCTTGCCGACAATCTGCCCGTCGAAATCCACCACCGTGTCAGCGCCCATTACCAGCCGGTCCGGCCGCCGATCCGCCACCTCGGCCGCCTTGGCCCGCGCCAACTCCATGCAGTACCTTTCACTATAGACGCCTACGGTGGCAAATTGTGACTCATCCACCGAAGAAGGATCCACTTCAAACCGATGGCCCGCCCGCGCCAGCAGATCCCTCCGCCGCGGCGACGCCGATGCCAGCACGAATTCCGGCAAGTGCAGCTTCATTTTGTCACGGGGCTCGGCCATATCTGCGTCTTGATCGTCACCGTATCGGCGATTCGCCGGCAATACTGTTCATACGCCTCTTGTATTTGTTCGACATCTCCCCGGATATAATGGGCAAACAACTGTCGCGACAACTCGCGGTTCATCCGGCCCGTCAGCACGGCTCTCCGATCCGACAACATCTGACTGGTCGTGCTATCCACCGGCCAGGATCCCGTTACCCCATCCTTCACGATCTGTCGGAACGGCTGTGACCAAACGGTCGGCGTCCCCTCCCACAGAAAGCGTGTCAACGCATAGACTTGCGCATAATACGCCGTCGTCGTCTCATCATCCCCCAAGACCTGTCCCGGATTCAATTCGATCAACGACCGTAACGGGATCAGTCCATTCCGTTGGATCGCCGTCTTGAGCCCTCCCAGCCGCATGGCGTTACGTTCCGGCCGAAATACAAATCGCCCCTGTCGCGCCTCGAAGGTCTCAAACTGCGTTGCCATTCCCTCGTCCAACCAACTCGGCAGCCGATAGACAAAACAGCTTCCCGAGAATTGGTGCCACCCCTCGTGCCCCAGCGCCGACAATGTCTGCTCGATCCCGATCGGATACGCCACACAAGTCTGCCTCAGGCAATAGGCCCCTTTGCGAATCTGTTTGTAGATCGCCGCATCCGAGCCGACAAAGGTATCCGTAAACGACTCCCACTGCCCCCGGTCCGCCAACAAGTACACAATCATCCGTTCCTTCGGATTTATTGAAATCGGCAACGATCGCTGATACGCCTGGCACGCCGCCTCCAGAAATCCCGCCAGTCGCGTTGCCACCAACGGATCCAGAAGCGTTGTGTGAATCGCATAATGCCGCGTTTCGATGATTGCCCCCGCGTGTCCGTCGAATGACCACGCCCGAACCGCCTCGACCCCGTTTTGCCCCTCGATCTGCCGCAGCAAACCCTGCGTCCCGCCCGCCTGCGGTTCGGCCGCCTCCGGCCCGCACCCCGTCGCAATCAGCGACAAGGCGATCCCCATCAACAACCGGAAGAATCTCACTCACAACCCCTGATCATTCGATATTCCCAACATGCAATTCCTATATTCAATCCTCGATTTTCGTGTAGTCCGCCCCGAAGATCTCCGCCGTAAACAGGTACACCTCGGTGTTCGGATCTTTCCACGCGTCCGACGGCAAATTCGCCTTCATCGTGCAACAGTACGACAGAAATTCTTCCTTCGTCCAGCCGGTCTCCGTCGCCACCTGCGGCAGAAAACATCCGCTCCGCCGCCCGCGAATGATATAAATCCCATCGGTTCCCAGCCGCAGCGACATCGGGTCTTTGGTCCTGACCAGCGGCGACAGTGCCGAAATCTCGATATGCAGCCGGTTCAGATCGTTCTCGCGAATCGGCGTATGAAAAAACCGCGGATCTTCCCGCGCCGCCGCCCGACCCATATCCCCCACCAGTTCCCCCAGCGGCTTTTCCGCGATGAATTGACCGATACATCCCCGCAGTTGCCCATCGATCGTCAGCGTCACAAAACATCCCTGCGGCGGCGTCTTGGGATCGCCTGCAGCAATCCGCGGCCCCGGTTCCCCTCGTACCGCCGCCCCCACCGCCGCCTTGGCCGTCTTCAAGAGCGATTGCTTTTGTTCTTCCGTCATATCCGTCTCCAGTCCATCCTCATAATCCTACCCGAAATCCCCTATTTCGCAAGTGCTGAATCAATGTCTCCATAACCCTGTCCTCTCGTGTCCTTCACGCGGTTCTTGCTGGATTACTTCACCGATGAATCTTCCTCCAGATTGAGTTTTTTGTACAAATCCTTTCGCTGCCCCTTGTCGGTCTTCAGCGTCACCAATGCGTACTCGGCCACCATCGCCGCCGCCGCCCGCGGTACCACGATCACCCCGTCGCCGTCGGCCACGACCACATCCCCCGGCTCGACCCGCACACCGCCGCACTCGATCGGCCGATTGACCGACTCGATCTCATTGCGGCCCGGCCGGATGCCGCGGCTGGCCTGCCGCAGATACAGCGGCACGCCCTCGGCCGCGATCTCGTCCACATCCCGCGCTCCGGCATCCGTGATCACCCCCACGCAGCCCTTCAGCTTCCACGACATGATGTTGTTCGACCCGATCGTACCCGCCTCGACCCGTTCGGCATCGTCGAACACCAGCACCGTCCCCGGCCGAATCGCCGGCACAAACGGCTCCGACGACATTGTGCTGTACCACTGCCCCACCCACTTGTCGAACGCCGCGCTGTCCCGCGTCTCGGCCCAGGGCTTGTTCGTCGGCACATACCGCACGGTTAGCGCGATCCCGATGATCCGATGCGAATAGGTCTTCGTATCCACCCACGACGGATGAATCGCCGGATCCATCAGTCCCCGATTCGGCAACCCCGCCCGGTCCATCCCGTCGCAGACATCCGTCACCCGCAGCCCATCGAACAATTTCAAAATCTCCTGATCCTCCTTTTCCGTATAGACCCGCGTCGCCAGAAAATTCTTCCCGGCCCGCAACTCCTCCGGCGCCGCCGATTGCGAAATGACATCCGGCGACAGCGACGGCAACACACACAAGGTCACGGCCCACAGCCACGGCATCGCGCGATTCGTTCGGGATTTTGACACAGTCTGCATGGTGGACTCTCCTGCTTCCAAAAGTTTCGTCTCCGGCCGCCTCTCGGCCACCGCCCCATCATCCCCAATCCAAAATCCATTGTCAATCTCCCTTCCCGCGCAATCGGAAATTCCCCTACAATCCCGTACGGACAATGAATGTGTCATTTGATCCCATCGTGTGTACACCGATACCCCATTAAAATCGTGAATGGTTTGCTATTTTGGCGTGAGGTTCGATTGCCGCCAACCTGAAACTTTTTCGGAAACTCTGACGGCAAAATCCTGAACCTGTTATAGGTGCCAGGTTGTCCGACCCAACCATGAATCAAGAAAAATCAGAAAATCTTCGAGATCAACCACGCCGTCACGGGTCAAGTCCGGATGAATCGGCCAGCCATGATCGATCCCCCATGACTCGGATAGGGTCGCAAAGTCATCGATTTCAACGGCCCCATCATTTGCGAAATCGGCCAGCAGCGACCATCCGGCCGGTGTTCGGCTCGCCTCGGCCGTCCCCCCATAGCACCCCATGTCGATCCGCAGATTCGCCGAATCCCTTGTCTCCAGACCCAACACCATCGACGGGCTGCCGGCGTCGATGCATCGGCTGGTCTGTTTGTCATAAACCCATTTACCCGTACTCGAATTCCACCGCCCCGCCGTACTCTGTAAATGGAAATCGCCGCCGCCGGAATTGATAAAGAGAGGAACTTGATCGAAGTTTCCGATCCCCCCTTCGATGGCCGTCCAACCCGTGACGCAGGAATACTCCACCCGCGGTTTCTGCAGGCCGTGAATCTGCGCACGATACAAATCATTGCTTGTATCCGTGTTATTCCACAGAATGGAATTCAGCGCCAGAGTTGTTCCTCCGTCGTTGTAGGCACCGCCATACCGAGTGGCCTGATTCATCGAGAGCGTACAATTC
>JAAYVQ010000443.1 GCA_012517095.1 Phycisphaerae bacterium
GATCGGCTGATCCTGCCGCCCTTGTGGCAACCCGAATGCCTTCTGTGCACGGTCATCACCATTGGGTACCTGGCAGGGAAGATACAGCATCAATCGAATACCCTTGGGCTTCAGCGCCTCATACAGGGCCAGCGGCAGATCCCGTTTGGAACATCGTTCGCCGGCGGCATAGCCGGTAACCTTGTCATAAGCAGCATTTGGAGAGTTGTAATAGCCGGAGTTTTGTCCCAGGGTAATCACGAAGTATTGGGCCCCCATCGCCTCCAGTTGTCCGGCCAGGGTATTGACATCGAACGAATCGACCAGCGCCAATTGCTTGTCGTCGCCCGGCAGAAAATGCATGAAGACGCCGTACCGGGCGTCCTTGAACCAGTCGGTGTTGGAATTGCCGGAAACGGCAGCTCGACTGGTCATCAAGCAACTGAAACCGAACATCAACAGGATCGTAATCCTCACGATTCGGGGTGTCATTACAATCTCCTTTGCTGGCGTTTAGACGCAATCTAAAATTTGCGGCGAATCCTTCGCGTCAAGATTTCACCCGCCGCCGACGGACTTTTTTATACGCCTTCTTCAACGCACGATAACCCGGATTCGCCGTCGCGTATATCCTCGGGTGCATCCACAGAAAATCCACAAGCCCCTCCAAAAACCGCCGTTTCCATCCCCCGAATCGAAGGACGGTCTTGTAGTAATCCAGAAAATCATAAAAGTTCCGATAGGCAAAAAGGATTTGCGATCGCGGGAACTCCGGCAACTTAAGGGTCGTTTCGGCTTCAAAGTAACTATCGAGAGTCTTTCCGGTCAGGTATCCATGTTCCTTGCACAATGCGTAGAGTTCGGTTTTGACATACGGATAATAAATCGAGAGCTGGCATGCGTCCGGCCGCAGACGGGCATTGAGCTTGACCGTTTTCCGGGCTCGCTTCAGCGTCTCCCCCGGAATCCCCACCATGTTGTACAAAGAGAATCGGATCCCTTTGCCCCGTCCCAGTTCCGTCAAACGGAGAATCTGTTCATCGCTCTGATCCCGTTTGAGAATATCCCGCCGAATTTCCTGATCGCCGCTTTCCAGGCCCAGCAAGAGCCATGCACAGCCGGACTTCTGAAGCATTTCCATTAGTTCATCGTCCAGAAGATCAAATCGGCTGTTACAGACATACGGCAGACCGATTTGCTCCTTGTATTGGGCGGTGAATGAGCGAAACCACGAAGGTTTGAGGGTGAGAATGTCATCCAGAAAGTGGATTTTTTCGGCCTCCGGATAGCGCGACCGTGCCGCTCGGATTTCCTCCAGAAGCCGATCCACCGATTTGAATCGGACATACGGCGTTCCGTCCGAACACAGGGTCTTAAACGCGTGATTGCAGCAATGGGTGCAATTGAACGGACACCCTCGCGAACCCATAAAGGTCAAACGCCCCATTTCCCGATCGACCGAATTCCGGTAGTCGAATAACTCCCGATCGGGCAACGGCAATTCATCCAGATTCCGAATCCAGGGGCGGGACTGACCGCGAAGAATGTGGCCATCGCGCTTGACCCATAGACCCGAAATGGTCGGGATATCTCGGCCGGTCTCCAGGCAATCGCACAGTTCACGCAAGGAATATTCGCCCTCTCCGACACAAATCACATCCAGCCCGGAGGCCGCGATGGCCTCATCGGGACACAGCGTCGGATGCGGCCCGCCGCAGATGGTCACCAGTCGGGGGATTCGTTCTTTCAGGCGGGCTGATGTAACGGCAATATACGGAAAGACATTGGATGTGGCCGAAAAGGCGGCGATATCCGCATCGCCATAATCCCGTTCGAATCGCCCTACGAGGTCTTCCACATCCGGCCGGGTTGTCACATGAAACAAGGCCGTCTGATGTCCGGCCGCCTTCAACACCGCGGAAAGCGACGCAATACCTTCATAGTATTTGCCACCCGCCCCGGTCATGAAATCAAAATAGATGAAGGCCACCTTCATATCGCACTCGCCCTGTTTTGGGTACAGATCCAACTTTCGATAAAAAAGCCCGCTACAGGTTATTGTAGCAGGGCGTATATCGTTAATCGAATCGTTTTTCAGAAAAACGGAGTGACACAATTCACAGTTTGATCGTCTCACGCGCTCCCATATCGCTTCCCATCCTTCATGATCTATTTTCCAGCGGCCTGTTTTTTGATCGCATCGCCTTCGGCCTGTACCGCCCGCAATCGCTGTTGGGCCTTTTGCAGCAGGTCCGTCTTCCCTTGCGATTCGTACAGTTTGCCGAGATCTTCGAGCATCATCTTCTGCACAGCGATCCCCACCAGCCGCACGATGATCATCCGTTCCGGATCGTGGGTCAGCAGATGACCGAGTTGTTCGCCGGCCGTGAGCATCGGCTCGGCTTTATCATACTGTCCGGCTTCGATCATCGGCCGGGCCTTCTCGCGGATCGTCCGCGCGATCTGTCTGATCACCGCACAATCCCCCAGCCCTTTTTCCATGACCGTCTTCTGATCGTCCGGCTTGAGGGTGATGTACTGCTTTTCAGTCATCGTAAACAAATACTCCGATCC
>JAAYVQ010000444.1 GCA_012517095.1 Phycisphaerae bacterium
ACCGTTCGGTCCTCGGTTTGTACGATGCGCTCATCATGCGGTCTCCTAACAGGTACGGGTTCTGTTTGTCACGACTCAGTATCCGTACCCGGACCGCATGATTTTTTCAACTATCGATCAACGACAATCGGGACATCCTCAGAATCTATCATTGTAGTAGTTCGTGTAATATTGTTTCAAAAAGATCGTATTCGGGTGGATTGGTAGGGGTAAATGATGGTGGAAGCATTGAAGCGAGTTATGCGTTGGGAACGGTAGACGGTTTTTCTAAACTGGGGGGGCTGATCGGCGTCTACCGCCAGGGTGGAGTCGAAAACTGTTATTCTGGAACAAATGTAAAGGGACGATACTTGTATATAGGGGGGCTTGTTGGTTCTCATAATCTTGCATGGGGAATCAAAAATTGTTTCTCATACGGGACTGTTGTAGGTCAAGGTGGGGGATTGGTTGGAGGGATAGATAGTTGGGCTTCTATTCAAAACAGTTTTTGGGATCTTGAATCAAGCGGAATGACAACTAGCGCAGCAGGAACGGGTAAAACCACGGAGGAGATGAAGACGCTTTCGACCTTTACTTCGGCGGGGTGGGATTTTGTCGGGGAGGCGGCCAACGGTACGGCGGATGTGTGGAGGATGTGTGCTGATGGAGTGGATTATCCGCGGCTCTCTTGGGAATTCTCCCAAAACGGCGATTTGAATTGTCCGGATGGGGTTGGCTTGGAGGATCTGGTCTATCTGGCGGGGCGATGGATGGCCAGTACGCCGGCAACGGTTGGGGCAGCGGATGTTAATGGCAATGGGCGAGTGGGGATCGAGGATTTTGTGGTGATGGCGGAAAACTGGATGCGGTAGAAAGATCAAATATCAAAAGAGTAAACTACCACCGGTTAAAACCGGTGGCATTTTCGGGTTCAAGCATAGCTTGCCCGTTGTCTTCCAAAACAACGGGAAGACAACGGTTATTTCCATCCACCAGTCTTACTGGTGGTATTAAAATCGGAAGAATAAAATATAAAAGATACAGATTCAATACAAAAAATGGGCGGGGGCGTCTTGGGGGTATTGTGGAGGTTGCGACCTTACGGGGCGGGAATTGGGACAGGATTGAAGGTACAGGATTCAGGATATAGGGGTCAGGATGTAGGACACACGGCATGTGCCGGATGGGGTGGGCGGACGCCGTCCGCCCCTACACATCTGGATTCTTTTGCGGCCGAAAAATCGGACTCGACAGAGCGGGTCCCTCCGATCGGTTCGACAGGGCGGAAAAAGGCCGGATTTGGGGCGGAAAACGGGGGAGAAAATGGGGTTTTGGAGGGGAGCGAAATTGTTGACTTTTGGGGCCGTCGGGGTACAATAACTGTTTCGTATGGAAGCGATGGATCAGGGAGGAAATCCCTGTGTCAAGACGACCTGAAATGGAAGCGCCGAAACGGTTATGGCCGACGACAACGAACAACAAGAACAGCCCGTCCAGGAGCGGTTTGAAGAACTCGGAATCCTCGACGAGCTGAAAAATTCCTACCTGAACTATGCGATGAGCGTGATCGTCGCGCGGGCGTTGCCGGATGTGCGCGACGGCCTGAAGCCCTCGCAGCGGCGGATCTTAGTGGCGATGAACGACCTGAACCTGGGTCCCCGCTCCAAGCACCGTAAATGCGCCAAGATCGTCGGCGATACCAGCGGTAACTACCACCCCCATGGCGACCAGGCCACCTACGGAACGCTCGTGCGGATGGGGCAGGACTGGAACATGCGGACGACGCTGGTCGATCCGCAGGGCAACTTCGGCAGCATCGACGCCGACCCGCCGGCGGCCATGCGGTACACCGAAGCCCGCATGACGGCCGCGGCCACGGAGATGCTGGAGGATCTCACGCGAGAGACCGTTGATTTTGTGCCCAACTACGACGAGACGCGAACGGAGCCGACAGTGTTGCCTTCTCGGTTTCCGAATCTGCTGGTCAACGGGGCCAGCGGTATCGCGGTGGGCATGGCGACGAACATCCCGCCGCACAATGTGGCCGAGGTGTGCGATGCGCTGCTGCTGATGATCGACGACCCGGAATGCGGATTCAAGGACATTTTGCAGAAGCTGCCCGGGCCGGATTTCCCGACCGGCGGGATCATCTGCGGCCGAAAGGGGATTCTCGACGCCTATGTGACCGGGCGCGGGCATCTCAAGGTCCGGGGCAAGACGCACATCGAAACCGACAAACGCGGACGCGAGAGCATCGTGATTACGGAAATTCCGTACCAGGTGGTCAAGACCGCGATCGTTTCCCGGATCGCCGAGTGCGTTCACGAAGATCAGATCCAGGAGATCTCGGATGTCCGCGACGAATCCGACCGCAAGGGGATGCGGATCGTCGTCGAATTGAAAAAGGATGCCGACAGCCGGATCGTGCTAAATCAATTGTACCGATTCACGCCCCTGCAGACGACCTTTGCCATCAACAATGTCGCGCTGGTCAACAACCGGCCGGAAGTGCTGCACATCAAGCACATGCTGAAGTTGTTTATCGCGCATCGGCTTACGATTATCTATCGGCGAACGCGATATCTGCTTCGACGATGCCGTCAGCGGGCGCATATTCTGGAAGGACTGATTCTGGCGGTCAGCGATATCGACGAGATCATCGAACTGATCAAGCGATCGCCGGACACGCCGACGGCCAAGCAGCGGTTGATGGGAAAGCCGCTTCGTCTGGCCGAGTCGGCCACGCTGCGAAAGATTCTGCCCGAAGCGTTTATCCGCGAGAAAACCCAAAGCGACCAATTTCTGACCGGTCCACAGGCCGACGCGATATTAACGATGCAATTGCAACGGCTGACCGGGCTTGAGATCGAAAAATTGGCCAAGGAATTCGCGGAATTGTCTCAGCAAATCGCCGATTATGAAGAGCTTCTGGCCGACAAAAACAAACAATACGATATCATCCGAGCCGACTTGCGGGAGATTCGCGACAAATACGGAGACCAGCGGCGGACGGAGATCATCGACACCGACGCCGACGAGTTTGAGGTCGAGGACCTGATTGCGGAAGAAGAGGTCCTGGTGATGATCAGCCACGGCGGATACATCAAGCGGATGCCGCTGGATCTGTATCGCAAGCAGGGCCGGGGCGGGAAGGGAATCGTCGGATCTTCGACGAAGGAAGACGATTTCATCGAGCACATGTTTACGGCCTCGACGCACGATTATTTACTGGTCTTTACTTCCGCGGGACTGTGTCACTGGTTGAAGGTGCACACGATTCCCAGTCTGAACCGGCAGAGCAAAGGCCGCAATATCGTCAATTTGCTCAATCTCAAGGACGCCAAAATCGCGTCGATCATCAATGTACGGAATTTTGACGACCGGCAACTTGTGATGGCGACCAAGAACGGCATTATCAAAAAGACCGAATTGTCGGCCTACGGCAATCCGCGAAGCAACGGCCTGATCGCGATCCGGCTGGACGAGGGCGACGCTCTCATCGGGGTTGAGGTTACCAGCGGCAAGGACGAAATCATCCTCGGCACGGCGGAAGGAATGGCGATCCGGTTTCCGGAAGAGCAGGCCCGTTCGATGGGTCGCGTCAGTCGCGGCGTGATCGGGATTCGTTTGCGGGAAGGCGACAGCGTCGTCGATATGGTGATACCGGAACAGGGAGCGACACTGTTGACGGTTTGCGAGTTTGGATTCGGTAAGCGGACCTCGCTGGAGGAATACCGGCCGCAAAGCCGGGGCGGCCTGGGTCTGATTAACATCAAGACGACCGACCGGAACGGAAAAGTCGTAGCGTTGAAACCCGTGCACGACGATGACGAGATCATGATCGTGACCGCCAGCGGGATCATCATACGCACGGGGCTGGAAGAGATTCGAGCGATCGGGCGAAACACCGCAGGCGTTCGAATGATCCGACTCAATGAAGGGGACAAGGTTGTCGCCGTTGCGCGACTGGCCAATGAAGAAAGTCCATCCGAGGACGGCCCGCGAACGACAAGATCACCCTCCACGGGAAAGTCCGAACCGGGATCTGAAGGACTCGAAACCATTGATACGGCCGACGAGGATGACAGCCGGCCGGAAGAACCGAACGACGGTTCCGAGAATCAGTAAACGGCGGTTCCCTCATGGCAGTCAAGAAGAGCAATCCGGCCCCAACGATACGGAGCGTGTATGTTATCGCCGGGGCGGATGGATTTCGAGTTCGCCGTCAGGTCGAATCTCTGTTGGAACGGTTGCTGGAGCCCGAGCAGCGGGCACTGGCTCTGTATCAGCCAAAAGCACAGGAGGCGACCCTGGCGGGGGTTTTGGATGAATTGAGGACATCTCCATTTCTTGCGCCAAGGCGAGTGGTATTACTGGAGGATGCCGGAGATTTCATTCGGGATAACCGGGAATCGCTGGAAAAATATTTTGACGCCCCCAGTTCATGCGGGGTGTTGATCCTGACGGTCAAGAGCTGGCCAAGCAATACCAAGCTTGCGAAAAAACTCCCGGCCATCGGCGAGATGATCGAAATCGAGGAGCTCAAACGATATCAACTTCCGGCGTTTGTCGTTCAGTGTGCCCGGGATGAATTCAAGAAGTCCATCGCAATGGAAGCGGCGGAAATGCTGGTCGAGTGGATCGGCGACGAACCGGGGGCACTGCACAGCGAGGTGGAGAAACTGGCGATTTTTGTCGATCGGAAGACGGCGATTACGATCGAAGATGTCGAGTCCCTGACCGGACATAACCGGGTGCTGGGGGCTTTCGATGTGATCGACAAACTGGTATCGCGAAACCTGTCAGGGGCACTGGATGCACTCCGGCAGATGTTTGCGGCTGACAAGTCCGCGGAGTATTCGGTCATCGGGGCGTTTGCTTATCATGTGCGACAGTTGATTTCGGCTCGGGCTCTGCGGGAAAAGGGAGCGTCGGAGGAACAAATCGTGCGACAACTCCGGATTCCGCGATTCCGAGCATCGACGCTGCTTCGGCAGGCGGGCCACATGGATTGGCGGGTGTTGGGGGGACTGATTTGCGATCTTGCGAGACTGGATTATGCGGGCAAATCGGGGCGAGCGGAGATTCCGACGGCGATGGAGCAGTGGGTAATTCAGTTGTCCGGTCGAATGGGATAGCAACATCATACTAAGCAGAATCGTTCAAACATCGAGGGATTGTATGGGTCGAAAGAAGATTTCCGTTATTGGAGCCGGAAATGTCGGGGCAACCGCAGCGCAGATCGCCGCGGGCAAGGATCTCGGAGACGTGGTAGTCCTGGATATCGTGCAGGGGTTGGCGGAGGGCAAGGCCTTAGACCTGTCGGAGTGGGGCGGAGTGGATCCCTTCAGCGGATCGGTTCGGGGTACGCGCGACTGGAAGGATACGGCCGGCAGCGACATTGTGATCTTGACCAGCGGTCTTGCCCGAAAGCCGGGGATGAGCCGCGACGATTTGCTGGCGATGAATACCAAGATTGTACAGTCGGTATCCGCCGAGATAGCGAGGCATTCTCCCAACGCGATCGTGATCGTCGTAAGCAATCCGCTGGATGCGATGGTCCATGTGACCGGGCGAGTAACGGGCTTTCCCCGAAACCGCGTGATGGGGATGGCGGGCGTTCTGGATTCGGCGCGATTTGCGTTTTTCATTTCCGAGATTCTTGGGGTCCATGTGGGCGATATCCAGGGCGTACTGATGGGCGGCCACGGCGACGACATGGTGCCGCTGCCTCGCTATACGAGCGTGGCGGGGATCCCGCTGACGGAGCTGATGGACAAACCGACGATTGACCGACTGATCGATCGGGCCCGCAAGGGCGGCATCGAGATCGTCAATCTGCTGGGGTATAGCGCTTACTATGCGCCGGCGGCGGGGGCGGTGAAGATGGCTGAAGCGATTTTGAACGACTCGCGGTCGATCATGAGCTGTTGTGCCTGGTGCGATGGGCCGTATGGGATTCGCGGGGCGTTTGTGGGCGTGCCAGTGATGCTCGGGGCCAACGGTGTGGAAAAGGTCATCGAATTGCGTTTAACGCCCGACGAGCAGAAGGCCCTCGCTGAATCGGCGGGTCATGTCAGCGAGTTGGTCGTGAAAGTGGATGGTCTTCTGGACGGGGGAACCCGGTCGACATAGACCGATCGTACCGCGCGGTTATGGGTTCATGTTGTCTTCGGGGTGAGTTTTGGCGTCAAGGGCATCGACGATCAGACGAAGATCGTTCGGTGCTTTTTTTTCGGGTTGGCTTTCCACGACCTTGTTGAACATCCGAAGCTGGACATCAATGGCTCCGAGTACCCAGTCGATGTAATGGAGTTTGTGTGCGGGTTTTCCGTGGCACTCCCGCAGGAGCCCTTTGCGGATTGCGTCGATAAACCGACCGATGGTTCGATGACTGAGGGGGGACGGATTTCGCGACCAATCCTTGAGTTTGCGGTATTGCGCTCGTAAGGCGGCGCTATGGGCCAGTTGCTCGGCCGTGAGGTAGTCGGCTGGATGGTATAGGATCTGAAGGCCTTTGAGGGCCATGATCATCGCTTCGTAGTTGGCGCGACTGTCCAGTCGGATGAATTTGTATTGCTGGACATAGGTCGTAGCGTAGGAAGCGGGACGATCGACGGCGATGTCGTCCGCGGAGATATGAAACTTGCGCTTGCTCCTCCGAGCAAACACCAATTCCTGTCCATACACATTCTGTTCGATTTCATCGTGCTGCATCCGCGAAACCCACACCCGGCCCTGTGCGTCTTCCTGGATTCCGCCACCCATCGCCAGAAGACATTTGACGAAGCTGAGGGGCAGGACCTTGTCGTTGAGCATGTGGCGTTTTCGGATCTGAAATGACAAGTGCAAACTGTGGGGTTTGATCGGCATAAAGGCCGCGATTTCGCGGATTAGATGATTGAGGATCCAGGGATCATTGGTAGCGGGTTTGGACAGTTCTCCGACAATATTGAGGCGACCCGGGGCCATTTCCAGAAATCCCTGTCGCCGCGCGCAGGACCGGCCGGTGTGGTCGTCCACATATCCACCCAATTTCCAACTGAGTACATCGAGACAGAAGTCATTGAAGTACAGGAATCCGTTAAAATCGGGATCCCTGTCCGCGGGATTTCGGCTAACTGCTCGAAATCCGAGATTGCTGAATTCGAGTTCCGTTCCCAAGGGGATCAATCCCGGCTGACGATTGGTCCGAACCCATTCGATCATGCTGGTCACCACTCGCTCATCGAAGAGGTTGTCGGCGGCTGTAATGGCGAATTTGACATAGTCGATCAGATCATAGGGACCTTCGGGTGACATGGTCTCGAGACAACGGCGCTGAATCATGTCCACGACCGATTGATTGACATTGATCATTCGCAGAGCGATCAACATGCTGATCGACCGGTTAAAGTAACGGGCCGACGTGGCCAGACGCTCCATCTCGTATCGATAACGGGATTGCACCTGCTGCTCAATCTGGTTGAGCAGAACAAGTTTAACCAACAGGGTCAGATAGTTGTCCAGATACGGTCTGGACTGGGGTTCGGATTTACATTCACGGATACTGGGACAGGGACGATCAAATTCCCGCTCAATGAAATAATCGCTGACGGAACTTTGATCCATCTGGACGGCCAGCAGGTCCCGTTCGGTGGTAGCCATCAATTCGCGACGGGCGCGGCGTTCAATCGTGGCGTCGGGAGATTGTTCTCCGGGGCGAGTATGCATCTCGAAAAAGCGATCAATCCGTTTTCGCAGCCACAATTCGTGGATCAAATTGACATAGAAACGGTCGCCAAACCGTTTTTGCATTTTGGTTCGGCTGACCAGATACGCCTGGGCTTCCGTCAATCCCCGCGAGGTATTCACTTTGACGGTTTCCCGCGTGTAATATTTGCCTTCATATCGGTCGATCTCGGCCAGGGCGGATACGGGAAGGTCGAAGATAATAAATCCCTCGATCCGGGCATCGGGATCGGGTACGGCATAGCAATAGACATTGTCAGGGCTGAGTCGTCGATGATACGGCAAGATCGCCGATTCGGCCCGAAGGGTTCGCGAATCGGACACCTCTGAAGTCAGCGTGAATCCGTATCCGCACACGGATCGGAGAATGTCCGGATCCCGCAGAGAACCATAGACGAATAGATTGGCGGTGAAATTCTGGTTTTGCATAGTATTCGATCCGGTACATCCCAGGGGACTCAATGCACAATCAGATTGACATGAGCATGGACACTGGTCAGGATTTCATAACAGATTGTCTGGGCCAGATCGGCCAGGGCATACACCCCACAAGGCGAATCGTGGCGGTCGTCGATGACGGTGGCCATCTGTCCGATGTGAGCATCCGGTACATCGGTAACATCAATCAGGATCTGGTCCATACAGACCCGGCCGATAACGGGAACGACCGTCGAACCAATCTTCATGACGGCGCAATTGGAGAAGCATCGCCAGTAGCCGTCGGCGTATCCGAGGGGCAACATTCCGACGAGGGTCGGTCGTTTTGTAACAAAGGAACGGCCGTAACTGACGGAATGTCCGGCAGGCAGGGTCTTGAGC
>JAAYVQ010000445.1 GCA_012517095.1 Phycisphaerae bacterium
CGGGTATTCGGCCCTGGTCGTCTTTGATGCCGCCGGCCGCGATGTTGTCCGCCAAAATCCCGACCTCGAACGCTGGATCGGCCGTCTGCCTTTTGTCCCCGCCGGTCCTGTCCACGGTAACCTTGACGAATGGTTCAACGATCCCGTTCAGGCACGCGTCCTGTTCTGGGCCAAAGGATTCCGGCTTGCCGACTTCCTCGCGGCTACTGCCCGGGGTCTATCGGTCTGTGTTCTTCGCAATCCCGATTCCGCCGAAGGCGTTATCTATTACGGCCGTCCCGAATTTGTGAATATCCTGAAGTTACGACTCAATGACTGGCAATGGTGGAAAACCAAAGCCGCTCCCGAACGAAACGCCTCCGGAGAATCCCATGGCTAATCCGATACGACCGAATGTATTAATAATGGCTATATTATTTGTATTTCCGGAAAATATCGTATATGCCGCCTCCTCCTCTTCCGGATGGACTCCCCTGGCCGGTACCTCTCCCGCCGTCTCCGTATCCGCCGAGGGCCGTGCCGCCGTCAAGTTTCTCTGCCGCTTCAAAGACAACCCCATCGATCGCGCCGCCTGGGACCATCCCCAGAAACTCGACCTCGGCTTGGCCGCGGGCGTTGAATTCGATTTTCTCTGCAAGAACCAATCTCCCATTGCGTACTTCACCGCCTATTTCCGCAGCGGCGGCGGGTGGTATCGCGTCGGTTTCGAGCCCGACGACTCTCCCGGCTGGCAGACCGTCCGTGTTCTCAAGACCCGCGCTGAAGTCGAAGGCGCTCCCGCCGGCTGGAGCAAGATCGACGCCGTCCGCATCTCCGCCTGGCGCGGTCTCGATGAAGACGCCGAATTCTTCATGACCCAGCCGCGTCCCTTCGGTGCCTCCGCCTCCATCGCGGTTATCCGTGCCGACTCCGTCGCCAAAACCAACGCTGCCGAACTGTCCTCCGTCCGCCAATATGCCGAAACCGTCTCGACCATGCTCGACGATCTCGGCCTGTCTTTCGTCGTCCTCAGCGACGAAGACCTCGACCCTCAGCGGCTTCGTTCCGTCCGGGTCGCTATCCTGCCCTACAATCCGGGCATGACCGACTCGGCCGTCGCCGTGCTATCGACCTGGATCGACTCCGGGGGAAAAGTGTTCGCCTGCTATACCCTCCACAAATCCCTTGCGGATAAGATGGGTTTTCTGCTCGGGGGTTTTGTCTCCCAAAAATCCCCCGGCAACTTCGCTTCCATTCGAGCCGTGGATGAGTCGGTTCCCGGCCTGCCGCCCGAAACGCGCCAGGCCTCCTGGAATATTTTCCAGCCCGTAGCCATCTCCGGCAAAAGCCGCGTCGTCGCCTACTGGTACGATAGCTCCGCCGCCAACACTCAAAAACCCGCCCTCGTCGCCTCGGACAAGGGTTTCTTTCTCTCCCATGTCCTCCTCCCGGATGACTCGGCCAACAAGCGCCGTCTGCTCTTGGCCGTCCTCGGTTCCATGGATCCTTCGTTGTGGAAACAGGCCGTCAATTTGTCCATCTCTCGTATCGGAAAACTCGGTCCGTATGCATCCTTCGAACAGGCCGTCGCCGGCATCACCCGACTCAAGTTCGGCCGCGCCTGTGACGAAGCGCTCATGTTGGCGCGAACCCGTCACGAGCTTGCCCTCGGCGAACTGGCTGCCGCCCATTACCCGCAAGCCATGTCCGCCGCCGTCGATTCTCGCGCCGCCCTCCTTCGCGCCTACTGCATCGCTCAACCCTCCATGCCCGGCGAGTTCCGCGCCTTCTGGTGCCACAGCGCAACCGGCGTCGAAGGTCTCGACTGGGATACCGTCATCGGAAAACTCTCCGAAAACGGCTTCACCGCCGTCATCCCCAATATGCTCTGGGGCGGCGTCGCCTTCTATAAAAGTGACATCCTCCCCGTTTCCCCGCAGATCGCGACCTCCGGGGATCTTCTTGCCCAGTGTCTGGCCGCCTGCAAAAAATCTGGCGTCCAGTGCCATGTCTGGAAGGTTAACTTCAACATGGGCTGGCCCACCGATCGCGCCTTCAAGGCCCGGATGCAGGCCGCCGGCCGTACGCAGGTTGGCTTCGACGGCAAACCCGAGCCCGATTGGCTCTGCCCCTCGCACCCCGATAATCGCAAGCTCGAAATCGACTCCCTCGTTGAGCTCGCCCGTAACTACGCCGTGGACGGCCTCCACTTCGACTACATCCGCTACCCCGACGCCGATCACTGTTTCTGCCCCAGCTGCCGCAAGCGCTTCGAGCAATCCATCGGCCAGGCCCTAACCGGCTGGCCCAATATCGTCCGCACTGACGCAACCCTCGCCCGCCAATGGACCCGCTTTCGCCAGGACCAGATCACCGCCGTTGTCTCGGCGGTCGCCGCGCAGGCCCGCGCCGTCCGCCCCGGTATCAAAATCTCCGCCGCCGTCTTCCGCAATGGTCCCACCGACTCGATCGCCGTCGGACAGGACTGGAAGCTCTGGTGTGAAAAACGCTACCTCGACTTTGTCTGCCCGATGGACTACACGACCAAAACCACCGGCTTTCGTGACACCGTCGCCAAACAAATCCGTTGGGCCTCCGGTGTCCCGGTTTACCCCGGCATCGGCCTTTCGACCTGGCCTGACTCGACCGATCTGCCGCGACTCATCGATCAGATCGCCGCCACGCGTGACCTCAACACCCGCGGCTTTACGATCTTCAATCTCGGTCCCGCCGAAACCGCCGAAGTCCTCCCCATGCTCGGCCTCGGAATCACCCGTAAACTCCCCTGATTTTCTGAGTCATTGTACGGCGCGTGGCAACCATCGAACGAAGGGAGGTGGATGGCCGTTCTTTCATTCCCGACTTGATCCGGCATCCAGAAGTAGAACAACCGTCTTGGTTGTAAACAATAGCCATCCCACGAAGTGGGATTCCGATTTGTTTGGCTCGTAGGATGGATTCGCCGCATTTGCGAACCCATACGGTCTGCTCGTTACTCGCCCATTGCCAATACGATTTCCTCGGCCGTCAGCGCCCGATCATAAATCCGCACATCGTCGATCAATCCGGTAAAATAATGCGACGCCTCGTCGGACCCGATTCGCATCGTCGCTGCGGCTGTTGTGTTAATCACTCCGGATGTGATCTCTCCGCCGGTCTCCAAAACCCCGTTGACATACAACTGCACATCTTCGGTGTTGTCCCCGCCCTCCGGCAGCACTGCCGCCACATGTACCCATTGCCCCGTATTCACCGCCGACACTCCAACCGTACCACCACCAATCGTCTGTACCCGCAGTTGTCCCAGATAATTGAGACGCATCTCCCAGATTCCCCCCGTCACATTCTTGTCCCCCCAATATACAATGGGAGCCACAGTACCCGTCGTCTTGATCCACGCCATCGTCGTCCGTGCCTTCGTTCCGCCGATCCCCGTGTAACCATCGATCCCAACCCAATCGTCCCCGTCCAGATCCACCGCTCCCGTTCCCGCCTTCGCCTGCGACGCATCCACAAACGCCGGGTCTCCCACAGCGATGCCGTCATGCCCGAATACATCCGTCAGGTTCCCGTCGAATTTCCAATACCCGACTTTGCCGTCGGAAACCATGATGACGACTTCATCGTCGTCGGTATTGACCCCATCGGTTGCTGTCAGACGAAAGGTATACAAACCCTCCTCCGTAAACTCGACCGTAGTGGCCAGCGCCTCCGGATGACCGAGGACGGCCCCTTCAGGCCCGCTGACCTGTTCCCATTGCACTGACGGCTCTACCCAATTGCCGATAAGCTGTCCGCTGAGTGTAGCATTGGGGTCGGCTTGGAAATCAATCCGCTGATCCGGACCCGCATATACTGCCGGCCCGGCCTCCATTACTATCGTGATCTCGTCGGCCGTCAGCGCCCGGGAATAAATCCGCACATCATCGATCAAAGCGGGATAGCCGGTGTAGGGATAGGATCCGATGATAACATCCTCACCTTGTCCCGTATTAATGCCTTGTGCGGATGTCTGAACAAAATCTCGAACCCCATTGACATAAAGAGTAATGTCGTTACCGCCGTTGACTCCTTCCGAAAGAACCACGGCCACATGAACCCACTGACCGGTATTGACGCGGATTTTTCCCTGAACCCAGCCGTGACTGGCTTCAAGCGTCAGCAATCCGCTCGATAATTCCACTATCCATATCTGAGCGAGAGGAGCAAAATCGCCCCATCGAATTATCTCATAAAAGGTTCCAGTCGTCTTGATCCACGCCGCACAGGTCCGCGGCGCCGCACCGGGGATTCCCTTGAAACCCGTGATTACGATTCCATCGTCCCCGTCCAGTTCCACGGCCCCATTGCCTATCTTGGCCTGATCGGGCCCGACAAACAACGGATCGCCCATCCCAACTCCGGAATAACCGGAGGCGGAATCTTTGTAATCCCCGTCCAGCTTCAAATGCAGTAAAAAGTCCGGATCCGGCAGTTGAATCATCTTCCAGTATTCGGATAGAATCCCCAGATCGGATAGATTGACAACCCCATCGCCGTTGCCGTCCGCCGGTCCGATCTCCGAAGGTGTTGTCGCCATCCATCGTTCGGCCAGAACCATCAGGTCGTCCATCCCCATGCCATCCGGACAGGAATAATCGCCGTGATTTGAATACGCAAATGCCAAACTCGGGTAATCCATTCCCTCCTGGCACATCCTCCAGAGTTCCTCGGTCCCGTTGACCGACTCCCCGAGAAAATCCCAGCCCGCATCCGTGAAAGTCGCCGGCGTCTTCATCTCCGCCGTCGTCTTGCCCTCTCCGCCTTGGCTGGTAGCCATTCCGGATGTATCCATATCCCAAAAGGAGTTCGTGATGTCTCCGCTGATATATAGCCCGATCAATCCACCTGTTGTTGTGTCGGCCTGAACGGTTCCGGTGGAATAACAGTTGATAATGTCCGGTCCGGCTAAAAATCCGACAAGTCCTCCTGTCCGGTTTTGACCCGTGACCGATCCGGTGGCATAGCAGTTGGAAATAAAAGAACCTGTGGTGTCGTCGCCTCTTCCAACCAATCCGCCCAAAACCCATTTCCCGGTGACAGATCCTTGTGCAAAACAATGTTGAATTGAACCCCCAAGGGTAAATTCTCCCACCAATCCCCCCAATGCACTATTGTCAATCCCGATAACGGACCCCGTTGAATAACACCGCTGAAAGACAGATTGATTGCTCCTTCCAATGAGCCCTCCGGCCGTGCTGGTGTATCCGCTCAAAATAACCGATCCCGTGCTGGAACAATCTTCAATCTGTGATGAAATACAGTTCCCGATCAATCCTCCGGCATTGTAACATTGATTTCCGCCCATCATAATAAAACATGAAGAACGGCTTTGCTGGACGGAACCCTGAGAATTCTGGCCGACCAGTCCTCCGATGGCGCTGCCCCCGGTGACAGTCCCCTTCGATGTCGAATCGTGAATAGAACCGTTGCTCAATCCGACAAGACCCCCGACATAATAATCTCCCTGAATTGTACTATTGGATCGACAGAAACCGATTGTTCCGATATTTTTTCCGACCAAACCGCCCACATAATAATGTCCGCTGACGGTTCCCGAAAAATCGCAATCGATAATCTCTCCCTCTTCGATATTCCCAGAAATGCCTCCAATGTAATTACAGCTCAGATCCGTAAGATAAAACTCGTAGGAAATCGATCCCCTTGCATGACAACCCTCAATACGCCCCTTACAGTTTCCAGCGATCCCTCCAAAATAACTGGCTTGAGGATGCCCTTTGATCGCCATGACATCAAGAGTAAGGTGTTTCACGATCCCCGTGGTCTCAATCTGTCCGAATAGCCCAAGGTAACTGGTTTTCGCCGAATAAGCCGGGATCGACATATTCCGTATCACATGCCCGTTGCCGTCAAAACAGCCACTGAATCCCGTGCCCTGAAATCCGCTGGAGGTACTGGTATCCTTGGCGATGATGGCCTGATTGAAAGTCTTTCCCGTCAGATCCAGATCCGCCATCAGGATAAAACACTTGTCGTAATCCACCGTATTCAGCCCCAGTTCGATCAGTTGATCGACGGTCCGGATCTGGTACGGATCCTCCGCGATGCCGCTGCCCCCGCCATATCCGGGCAGATACACATCCAGGACAAAAGTCAATGTCTGCTCAGCAGTCTCTGCCCCCTCCGCCAAGATCGTCGCGGTACAGGTATGGCGACCCACCTCCAGCCCCGTCGAATCGACGCCGATCGTCACGCTTTCATTCTGCCCGGTCGTTAAGCTGCCCTGCGTCGGCGCGATCGACAGCCACGCACACGGTTCGGCCTGCTCAATCAACCAGTCCAAGGTCCCGCCCCCAACATTGGATACCATGATCGACTTCGTCGCGGGATTCGGCAATCCCTGTCCGGCCCGGAAGGATACCGTGCTGGCCGACAATTGCATCTTAGGCCCCGTGATTTTCAGCGTAACGGGAACCGTCTTGGGATCGTAAAGCGATTGAGGGCTGGATACCATCAAGGCACTCGTATAGGTCCCCCAGTCCATTCCGCTCAGATTCATGCGGATTGGAATCTCGCGACTGGATAAGGCCGCGATAATCCCCGTCATCTCGTCGATCGAAATCCAGGGACAAGCTGTCTCGATCCGCCATTCCATCTCCACCAGCCCTTGATTTTGAATCGTCAAATTCTGCGCTTGGGGGTCGGCCCCATCCAGCAAACAAGAATAGTTAAAGCTCAACGGCGATATGGCTAAAATGGTTTTTCCGGCCGGAATATACTCATAGGCCCCCATATCGGATAGGATCGAAATATTTCCGTCGCCATCGATGGATCGAAGCAATCCCTCAAGATCCGTTTTCACCTCGACAATCCAACGACCCCGATCGATACAATCGGATCCGGCCGTCAGATGATAATCGCCTCCCGCTGGATCCGCGAAATTGGGATCCGAGTTGATGTTGCCGTTCCCGGGATACGCATACAGTCCCTGAACACAACTGTTCTGGACAGTGACGGTGGCATCAACGATAAAGCTGAGCTGGTCGGTGTCCTGGCCGTAAATGTGATCCTGATTCCCCCATAGGATGCAATTGGAAATCGTGGAATCCATATAATCAAACGCCCAAACTTCAATGCCTCCCCCCTGAAGTCCGGCCACATTATCGGCGATCGTGCAATAAGCCAGATCCCCCTGAAAGCAGTAGATCCCTCCGGCGTTTTCAACGGCCGTATTCTGTGCGATCAGGCAATTGGTCACAGTTCCGCCCACATCGGCCATTCCCCCTCCCCGTTGAGCGTGGTTCTTTCGGATGATGCAGTTATTCATGAAGGGGACATCAAAAACCCCGCCCCCAAGGCCCGACGCGGTATTGTTCTGGATGATACAATTCGAAACCTGCCCCCAGAATCCGTTGATTCCCCCGCCGTCTCCCAGAGTACCCGTAGTCTCATTTCCCTTGATAAAACATCGCCGAATCACCGCGTGGCATCGATTACCATAGATTCCGCCCCCGGCCGAATTCGTAACCAGTCCGCCGGTGATCGTGAATCCCTCCAGCCGGCACGAATCGGTTTCCGATCCGCTGAAAGTGACCGGCCTGCCCAGCCCTCCCCCGTCGATGACCGTGGCCTTGACCACCTCCCAGTCATCCGGATCGGACGATCGAAGCGTAATATTCTTGCCCTTGAACTGGATCCGCTCAACATGCCGGCCGAGCTGGACCTCGATCGTGTCCCCGTCGTTGGATGCGTCAATCGCATCCTGGATGTACAGAAAGTCCGTGGGAACGACCCAGTGGGCCGAATACGCACAGGGAATCACCGTGGAAAAAACAACCGTTGACAGAATCAGGGAATGCAAAACCCGCCCGCTGAATGGATAGATCCCGCTCATAAAACCTCCCAACCGTTTCAACCGTTCATTACCGCAGATCCAGTTCCTCGTCCGGATTTGGTTGCCGATCGCGTTGCGTTACCCTCGACCCTGGATCGAAAGGTCAAATGTCCGGATCCCGTATTTCCTCAGACCCAAGTTCACCCGGATCGTGACACAAATTCCGGAAACATTTCCGGACAATCCTCGAAAGAGGCGACCCCGATCACCCATCCCGATCCGCACTTCCAAACCTATATTCTACACTCTCACCCTCCGTTTTGTCAAGCTTTTTCCGCTTTTTCCGCCCGTTTCATCGCCGTTTCAAAGGTTCACTCGGGTCGAGGTTTTCCTTGTCCTTGGCTCGTTTTTGGATCTCGTTCTTCAACCGCGACCATGGTTCAACAATAAGAACTCCAATAGACAATAAACAAAACCAATCGAAAACATTGGAGTGTGGTAAATCCTCTCCGATTCCTGCGGACCATAATAATCACGCTGAAACATGATCGGCGTAAAAAAAGAGCGGACCCGGTCCGCTCATAAGATCCTACCTCTCAAAGACTGGCAATACTTGTCGAAATCGACAATCGTCGTAACTTACACCTTGCGAGCTCGCCTCAGCGCAACCGCTCCCAGTGCCAACAATGACAGCGTCATTGGTTCGGGAACAACATCCAACCGGACATTGTCAAATCCCTCCCAACTGCTGCCGGTAGCGGAGACATTATCCAGTTCGATCCCGATAGGATGACCAATAGAACCAGCAACCGTGTCCGCTGCGATTGTGAGCGAATAGGTTGCCCAGGTGTCGGCGGCATCCAGCGTAACGACCGTCGATGCCAGGGGATTTCGCACCCCCGCAACATCGTAATACAGACTGATCTTGAAGTCAGCCGAACCGTCAGTCCAGTTGTCGCGGGCATCCACCTGCAGCGTAAATTCCTCACCGGCCGCAATGACATGTTCCGTCAGGTTATAAATGGAAGGGTCTCCGCTCATCATGAAACCGGTCCACAAACCCTCGGTATGTCCCGGCCAGTCGCTTTCTACGCCCGAATCGGCAACCGTTCCGTCTGATTCCCATCCCGGAACCTCCGCGGCGGCTCCGCCGGTGACATAATACGCCCCGTCGGCTAAATCCCATCCCTTGATTTTACCATCGCCCGGCTGTTCAAAGCTGAAGTTGTTGACAGTGATGACTGCGGCCTGATTCACAAAGGCAAGAAATGCGATTAAGGTGAAAACAAATCCGATCTTTTTCATCGCTCTCTCCTAAAAAATTAATACTTATCAATGTTACTCAACCATCCTAATTTATCACAATTTTGCTGTTCTGTCAAGGAATAAAACGGGATTTCTTGAATTTTGAATGGAAATAAGAAAAGATCATATGTGGACTTACTGAGTCCATATATGGTTTCTGGAGAGTACAAAGTTGTCCTTCCCTACCAGAATACTATAGTTATATTGGGGGAAATGAGAGTAGTTAGTCGAGTCATCATGTCTTTTTATAAATGTGAATCCATGCACAATAAGAGATCTTTCGTATCGTATATTGATGCGAACACAAGACATTGATACTCGACATTAAGATAAGTCAAAATTCCGGGTGGTTTCATCGTAATTCATGAATTGATAAGGATTTGCGAAAATCGTAACGATTCGTGCATCGGGAAACGCTTGTAACGCATTGAAATGTAAGGACTTACAATGTCAGAAATGCCGATATTGTCCTCAGTGACCCCTCCACATTTACCTTACTATTGCTCTTATCTTGCCGTCCTTTTGTCCCGATCTTGTTGTTCGATTTGTACTATTCCGCTATCGTTTCCCCCGTCTTAATCTTCGCCGTTTTCAGACGGTTTGGAAACCTGTTGCTTAACGGCCTGAAGATGAATCAGCTCAAAAATCGACTTGACAAAGCTCTCATCTAACCCAAGTTGCCTGCATTTACGCAAATGGTCCTCCAAAAGATTCTCCCATCTATCAATCTGAAGAACTGGAATATCATTTTCCCGCTTGATCCGGCCGATCTGTTCCACCCATCGCATCCGTTCGGACAAATCCTGCAAAATCCGATCGTCAACCTGTTCAATGCACCCGCGAAGCTGCGAAATCTGTTTTTGTAAGTCTTTGTCACCAATGGACTTACCACGCGCATGCAGCCGCGCAAGCATCTCCATCAATTCCGCAGGAGTAACCTGTTGCTCGGCATCGCTCCACGCCCGAGACGGATCAAGATGCGTTTCGATCATCAAACCGCTGATCCCAATGTCTAACGCCATTTGCGCGACCGGCTCAACAAGCTCCCTCTTTCCCGAAATATGGCTTGGATCGCATATCATGGGCAAATTGGGCAATCTGCGTTGAAGTTCAATCGGTATTTGCCACTGCGGTCTGTTTCGAAATCCTGACTCCAGATACACTGAAAACCCCCGATGAATCGCCGCAATTTTTCGAGTTCCCGCATCGTAAATCCGCTCAATCGCACCAATCCACGGTGCCAAATGTGCATTGACTGGATTTTTTACCATCACTGGAATATCCACGCCCTTGAGTGCTTCCGCTATCTCCTGTACGGCAAAGGAGTTAATCGTCGTTCTGGCCCCGATCCACAGAATGTCAACGCCATTCTGGAGGCACAATTCCACATGCCGCGCGTTGGCAACTTCAGTTGTTGTTGCAAGTCCCGTTTCGGCCTTGACTTGTGACAACCATCGAAGTCCCTCTTCACCGACGCCCTCAAAGCTGTCCGGCCGGGTCCTCGGCTTCCAAACGCCGGCACGATAGGCCACAACATGTTCCGACTTAGCCACAAGTCTTGCAGTATCAAGGACTTGCCGTTCGGTCTCAGCACTGCAGGGGCCCGCGATAACCCACGGCAACGGAGTCGCTTTCAACCAGGTCGATGGCGGCAGAAGCGTCGAATTGATTGGCTCGATTTGATCCGTCATTGGTTCTTCAAATTCATAACCTCTTCTATACTCTCGATTTGTAATCCAATCACATCCGAAGGCATAGATCTACTATTATTTCGGTATTTGTGTCATAGAAAAAGTTACTTTTCATTCCAAGTTTCCACAATCTAATATCGAAGATTCTAATTCGTGAAGGTTTTTCGACATTCTCTTTACGGAAATTGTCTGAAAAATGAGAAATATCCGGCATTGACAGGTACTCAAGTTGATATTATCGGGCGAATCCGGTACAATTAAGGGATGAATC
>JAAYVQ010000446.1 GCA_012517095.1 Phycisphaerae bacterium
ATTTTCACCGGCTCCGCCACCGGGAGCCAGGGCGATTCCCTGCTCATTGCCTTGAAGAATATTTTTCTGAATCGTAAAGCGACACGATTCCTGCATCGCGATTCCGGCGTAGGAACTCTCGGTAATCACATTGTTTTCAATCAGGTATTTCGCGGCGGCAAATCCGTTGATCCCCGTGGCGTTGCGAACAATCAGGTTGTTCCGGATTATGCCACTGCTGCTTTTGTTGCCCAGATAAACACCACGATTTTGATTGTCAATGATCAGATTGTCCTGTAGGGTGAGGTTCCCTCCGGTATTGCGGACGGCATGATACCCGGAACCGGTAAAGACATTGCCCCGTACGGCGACTTTCGCGCCGGTGTACAGGATGATGCCCTGGTGCCCGCAATCCATGACCAGACTGTCTTCAAGAGCTCCGGTTGTTCCATCGCCGAAACAGATCGCGTACTCAAATCCCTGGAACCGACAGGTGGTAATCGTCAGATCCGTGAAGCCCTGTGCCTGGACCGCTACCGGAGATTGTTGGGGATTTCCAAGGGGGATAAAATTACAGTTCTTGATCTGGCCCTTGGAATCCTTGAACCCCACGGCGTACGGAGACTCGGTCGTCTTGTCGCTGGTCGCCAATTGCCATTTGATGGTGAGGTTTTCAATAGTGACTCTGCCTTTACTTTGCGTATCCACGAAAATCGCGGGTCGATTCGCCGTGATTTCGAAAATACACCCCGTCCGAGACGCGCCGCGGAGAGTCAGAGATTTTGAGATGGTTACCGGCTCGGTATAGGTACCTTCGGGTACGACCAGCGTATCGTCGGGTTTGGCCGAGTCGATTAATTCCTGAAGGTTTGCACTGGATACGGCCGTCGAAGAAGTCGTTGCGGCAGGCGATGCCTCGGCCCCCGATTTCTGGGAACCGATCACGGCACGGATCAGCCAGTCGCCTTTGTTGAAGGCCTCGCTCTGAGATGTCGGAAGACCTTGCAGGGAGTTCCCCGACGCTTCCTTGTCATAATGTACATAAACGCCTTTCCGCTGCTCCGGGTTGAATCCGGCAAAAATCACGAATTGTTTCGGAATTTCAACGGCCCCCGTGGGCAGGACCACCCACTTGTCGCGTCCCCGAATGAACTTGCTGTACGGGAAGGCGAAATCCTTGAGTACCTTGTTTTGTTCGTCGCAAATCCAGATATGAAAATCCTCCTTTGGGGCCTCGGCGGTTCCGTAGCGCGATCCGTAAATCTTGACGGCACGAAGAGTTCCCCGGTCGTCCGGACAGGTGAATTTTACGCCATGTCCACCGCCGGAAATACTCAATTTGCCTGCAGGTTTGCCGTCATCATGGGCAAGTTCCTGTGTCCCGGTAATCGGGGCTGTCGGCTTGGATTGCTCAATGTATTGGGCGACGGCGTCATTGACCTGCTTGGCGCGATTGTACAGCTCCTGGGGGATCGGTGTGGGCTTTCCGTCGGCCGAACGGGTCGCAAATACCAGCGCATACGGTCGGGCTGTGACGCCGTCCTGACTCTGGAAACTGTTGAACTGACCAATGTTGATTCCTACCATATAGGCCTTGCCCGGTTCCAGTTTGACCGGCATGCTGCAAACTCGTTTGGTCGTATCATAGGAGGGGCTGCCGGTTGTTTCCGGGAATGGGGCGTCCCATGTGACGAATGACCAATTTCCATCCGTCATCGTTTGGTTAAAGGTGGCGCTAATTCGATTCAGGGTTGGCGATACATCGTCGGCATAGGCCGGAGGTACTGTCTTGATGACGACCGGCTCATCCGTTTCGATTTGTCCCGTCGCTTGTGCCGAGGGTACCGCGATCTTACCGGGAACCAGCATCTCCAGGGCGGCCTTGGCATTGCCGCTGACCATGCTGTCGGTATCCTTCGCTGCCTTTTCGAGGATTGCTTTGGCTTCCGGTTTGCCGAGAAGTCCCAGCGCGTAAGCCCCACATCGTCGAGCGTAAGGACTTGCATCCGTCGCCGTCATTGTGCACAGAGTATCGTACGCCGAGACAACTTTGTTTTGCCCCAGCGCCAACGCCGCCATGCCTCGCGTGTATTCTTCCGAATGCTTGCACAATTCGATGAGCTTGGACGCGGCGGCTTGAATATCAGCGAACGATCCCTGCCAGAGAATGTAGATTGCTGCCCGGCGGACGGTATCGGTTTTCGAATCCAGATGTTTAACCAACTCGGTAACTACGGCGGATGGATCGCGTCCTTGCAGTGATTCCATGGCCGACTTCACCTTCGGATCTCCCTCGGCACACATTGAAATCGTCTGTACGGCCTGGGTAACTACCGAGTCGGGTTTGTCCTGCAAGGTCGCCAGTTCTTTCCGGGCACGCGCGACGAAAGCCGCCTGGTCGGCATATTGGTTAATGACCAACTGGAACTGAACCTGTGCCTTGTCGAGCATTCCCTTTTTGGCGTAACAGGATCCTAACCGGAACAGGGCCTCGGCGATATACCCCCGGTCCGCCTCGGCATTGAAAGCGATCTTTTCATAGAGTTTGATCGCCTGATCCAGATCCCCCTTCATCTCCTCGGTGTAACGAGCCTCGCGTAGTTCCACGCTCACCGGCTTGGAGGCGGCCATGCACATCGGCATAATCGTCCCCAAAATGACAACCACCATCCATTTCGTTTTCATGACTGTGTCTCCTTAACAGGTTTCGGCTTGATTCCTTCCGACACAGTACATTGTCGCCGTCCAGGTTACGGAATTGTTACCGTGGTTTCCGTTTCTTGTCCTGCCGCGAATTTTTTAACCGAAGAGCATCGCTTTCCGGCCGGATATCCTCAATTCGACGGCCAAATCAGTCCCAATCGTTCACCAAAGGGCTCTTCTCCCTTTGGTGCTTTGGAGGGCAGCGGTTGTTTACCTTTGAAGTGCTTGCCGGGTGGGTTGGGGCGAACCGTCCTGTCTTTCACGGGTTGGGCCTGCTTTTGCTCCTGTTTTGGTTCTGGAGCGGAACTGGAGGACTGAGATTTCGGTTTGACCTGCGGTCGGGGCTTTCGATCTTTTTGTTCCGGCTTGGCGGGCTGCTTGGCCTCGGGATCCTTCATCGTCAGGCCAATCCGTTTGCGGCCGGCATCGACCTCCATGACCCAGACGGTTACCTTTTGATAGACTTTGACGATAGCGGCCGGATCTTTGACAAATCGAGTGGACAATTGGCTGATGTGTACCAGTCCATCCTGATGAACTCCGATATCGACGAACACTCCGAACGCCGTGATGTTGGTGACAATGCCCGGAAGTTTCATGCCGGGCTTGAGATCTTCGATGGATCGAATGCCATCCGCGAAAGTGACTGGGTCGAATTGCTGGCGGGGGTCACGGCCCGGCTTGGCCAGTTCCATCCGGATATCCTGCAGAGTCGGTAGGCCGATCTTCGGAGTGACATACCGGTCCAGGACGATCTGTTCCTGAAGAGTTGGATTGTTGACCAGATCGGTCACCGTACAATTCAGGTCACGGCACATGGCTTCAATGACGCTATACGCTTCCGGATGAACGGCGCTGGCGTCCAGCGGATTGACTCCGTTGCGAATCCGCAGAAACCCTGCCGACTGTTCAAAGGTTTTCGAACCCATTCCCCGAACGCTGAGCAAATCGGTTCGACTTTGGAAAGGCCCGTGTTCATTACGATAACCGACGATGTTTTCCGCCAGGATCGGTCCCAGTCCCGACACATAGGTCAACAGTTGTTTGCTGGCGGTGTTGACTTCCACGCCAACGCTGTTGACGCAACTGATCACGACATCATCCAGCGATTTGCGCAGACGGGATTGATCCACCTCGTGTTGATATTGCCCCACGCCGATCGACTTGGGATCAATCTTGACCAATTCGGCCAGAGGATCCATCAGTCGCCGTCCGATCGATGCGGCGCCGCGGACGGTGATGTCTTTATCCGGAAACTCTTCCCGAGCCACCGGCGAAGCCGAATAAATCGATGCGCCGCTTTCATTGACCATGACGATCGGAATCGTTCGGCTCCAGTCAGTCTTTCGCAACAGTTCCTCGGTTTCCCGTCCTCCCGTTCCGTTACCGATGGCGATCGCTGCGATCTGGTATTGGTCGCAGAGAGATTGGATCTTGACGATCTCCTGTTGATTCAATTGTTCGGATTGATGCAGATAGGCCACATCGTCAAAAACCAGTTTCCCCTGCGAGTCCAGGCACACCAGTTTGCATCCCGTGCGGAATCCCGGGTCCAGGGCCAAAACATTTTTGCCTCCCAACGGCGGAGCCAGCAGCAATTGCCGAAGATTTTCCGAAAAAATATGAATGGCTACCTCGTCGGCGTGTTTTTTGGTTTCGACGCGGACCTCGGTTTCCATCGAGGGTCCTAATAAACGCTTTAAGCTATCTTCAATTGCCGATTTGACTTGCCCGGTTGCTGGACAAGCGGGTTTAAGATAGAGTTCTTCCAATAGCCGAATCGCCTCCGCTTCTTCGATGATGATGCGGATATTCAATAGCTTCTCCCGTGCCCCCCGCCGCATGGCCAGGATCCTGTGCGACGGCGCCTTGGACACCGGCTCTGACCAGTCGAAGTAATCTTTGTACTTGAGGGCAGCCTGTTCTTTGCCTTCGATGACTTTGGACACATAACGACCTTTTTCAAAATACAATTTGCGCATGCGCTCGCGCGCCACGGGAGCTTCGTTGATCCATTCGGCTATGATGTCCCGGGCTCCGGCCAGCGCATCGTCAACGGTTGCGACGCCCTTTTCGGCGTTGATATACCGGGCTGCCTCCACAAGAGGATCGGCATTCGTCTGGTCAAAGAGGACCTTCGCCAGCGGTTCCAGGCCTTTTTCGATAGCGACCGTGGCTCGAGTCCGTCGTTTGGGTTTATAGGGCAGGTAGAGATCCTCCAGAAGAGCCAGAGTCGGCGCCTCCAGGATTTTCGCCTTCAATTCGTCGGTCAACTTTCCCTGTTTGCCGATCGTGTCCAGGATGCTCGTTCGCCGCCGATCAAGTTCCCGGAGTTGTTCAAGACGATCCCGAATCTTCATGATGGCCACTTCATCCAGACTGCCCGTGGCTTCCTTCCGATACCGCGCGATGAACGGAACCGTCGCTCCGCCGTCCAAAAGTTCGACCGATGCAACCACCTGCGGAACGGTCACCTTCAGTTCCGTACTGATCAATCCGACATGCTTTTCATCCATGGATCAACACCAGACCTTTCCCCTCGAAAAACTCTCGATGCAATCGATTGTTCCGGAATGATGAATATTGAACCGATGCAATTCCAGATGCGATATCATACGCACAACCGATCTAATTTCCTCGACCCAGAATGTCCGTGATGCCTGCCGCGATCACCTTGGCGATCCGGGTTCGATAACCGTTCATGTTGAGATTTCGGGCCTCCGTGGCATTGGTCAAATACCCCGATTCCACCAATACCGCCGGCCGGGAATGTTTTGACAACACCCGAAAGTCCGCTTGGCGAACGCCCCGCGAAGCGATCCCCGCGTCCAGAAATCGCTTGTGGATGCTATTGGCAATTCGGCGACTCATCGAGGAAGCATTACGGGAAATATAGATCGAAGGTCCGCTGATCGTCCTGTCCTTGTTTGAATCGACATGGATGGACACCAGTAAATCCGCTTTGTATCGTTCAGCCATGGCTGCCCGGTCATCCAGTTCAACATAGGTGTCTCCGGTTCGCGTCATGATCACCCGACCCCCCTGGCCCTTGATCAGGGTTTCCACATCGCGTGCGATGCTCAGGACCAGAGTCTTTTCCGGCACAGCAGAATATCCTACCGCTCCTGCGCCGGGATCTCGTCCCCCATGTCCCGCATCGACAATGAAGGTCCTGCCGGCCAGACTATTGCCTGGTTTTGGGATCGGAATCGTGGGCTTGGGAATCGGTTTAACGGGGGGCGTCGGGGTGGGCACGGGTTTGACCACGGGTGGAGGTAATGTCCCTGTGATCTTCGGGGTTTCTTGTTCCGGATTAGCACACCCCCCCAACCACAATCCGAAGATTGCCGCTGCGATAATACTACCAGAAATTCGTGTTTTCAATCGTAATACTCCATAGAATTCATGTATCGTTATACCCCCCGGTATCTATCGGCAAATTGGGGATGGATTCGAAAACAAATCCGTCCTGGACCGGTCGAGTACAAGAGGATTATATCCGACACCCTTGAGGGGGGCAAGAGAGCCGACAGGGAGACTGTCACAAAGACAGGATGAATTCCCAACTCGTTCAATTGACGCTTTCACAATGGGTCGTATAATGATCAGGACGATCCATTAATAATCGTGGGTACGATGACCCTTCTGGCCGTTCCAATTGCTCAGACTCGAGTTGAGAATGCCCTTGTGGCTGTCGAATCCGCTTCCCGTCAGGGTGCGGACATTGTGGAACTCCGTATGGACTACCTGGAAGACTTGTCCTCGGAGTGTCTGGGCCGTTTAATCCTTGCCGGAAAACGGGTCGGTAAGCTCATTCTAGTTACCTGTCGTGATCAGATGGAAGGGGGGTATAGGCCGATCGAGCAATCTATCCGAAGGGAGATACTGACCTTGGCCCTTCGACAGGGGGCCGACTTCATCGACTGTGAATTCCGTAATTTCCAACAATACGAGGTTGGAAAGCCAATCCTGGAGGAATGGCAACGCCATCCTTCTGCCCGGCTGATTCTCTCGGCGCATAACTTTCAGGGACCCTTTGAGGATCCGGCCGGATTGGTCAATTCGATCCTTGCCGGTTGCCCGCGAGCGATTCCGAAAATTGCATATACCGCCCGTCATATCAACGATTGTTTTGCGGCCTTAGATCTTGCCGGAGAGTACCCAAGTGCGATTGTGATTGCCATGGGCCCGGCCGGACAGATCACCCGAATTCTCGCTCCCAAGTTCGGATCCCCGCTGACTTATGCCTGTCTTGATACGGATTCCACAACCGCTCCGGGTCAGATGGGATTGTCCCAATTCCGGGACTATCGGTGGAATTCCATTCGGTCGGATACTCGGGTCTATGGGATTATTGGTAATCCGGTTGCTCATTCCATGAGTCCGATCCTCTTCAATACCCTCTTTGATGCCGAGCAGATGAACGCCGTCTATGTCCCGATTCTTATGGAAGGCGGATATTCGGAGTTTTCTGATTTCCTGAACGGCTTGCGATCTCGCCAGGGGACCTACGGTCGGGATTTTCATGGTTTTAGCGTTACCATTCCCCACAAATCCAACGCCCTGGAATACCTCCTTCGGCAGGGAGGCAGCGTCGAGCCCCTGGCCTCACGAATCGGCGCGGTTAACACCCTGCGAATCGGATATGGCGAATTGACTGCGGGTAATAACACGGACTATGCGGGGGCGATCGATGCCTTGGCTCAAGTCCTCGGAACGGACCGTCACGGCCTTCATGGCAAATCGGTAGCGGTTTTGGGAGCGGGGGGGGCAGCCCGGGCTGTCGTAGCCGGCCTGTGCGATGTTGGGGCAAAGGTGACCATTTACAACAGGACACAGGAAAAGGGCCGATTGCTTGCTGAGGAATTCCACTGTCGTTTTGCCGGCCTTTTACCATCCACTCAGGTCCCTGACGAGATCGTCATTAACTGTACCAGCATCGGGATGTACCCCAATGTGAACGACATGCCTGTTTCGCCGGATAACTTTCGGTCCGGTATGGTGGTTTTTGATACGGTCTATAATCCCCTTGATACCCGACTGCTCAAAGAGGCCCGTTCTGCAGGGGCGATCCCCATTCGGGGCATTGAAATGTTCATCCGCCAGGCCCTGGCCCAGTTCTGGTTGTTCACCGGCCGTCAGGCCAACGAAGAGATCGTTCGAGAGTGCGTGATCCGGTCTCTTTCGAAAACCCAATAATTCTTGTAATTGTTCCTTTATCCTGATATACTATAAGGGCTTGAACGATTGTTCGAATTGTCAGGAGAGAAGGATTATGTGTCCATATCGAACTCGCAAAGCGTTTACGCTCATCGAACTGCTTATTGTTATTGCTATCGTTGCTCTTCTGCTTTCTGTTTTAATCCCAGCGTTGAATTCAGCCAGAAGGTTCGCCACTTCGGCCGCCTGTCTGTTCAACCAAAAGGGCTTGATGCGGAGTTATTCATTATACATTGAGGCCAACGAGGGCAAGATTCCCGGAGGTCGAATCATTCCCGAGGCGATGTACGACAGTCTTCCGGGTGGGGATAATCGTTGGCCCCCGATCTGGGTCTGGCCTCCTGTATATGCCAATTTGGCTTATGCCGGAACCCGTGATTCGGATTGGCCGACAATAGAGGACCGTTATCGGGGGTGCCAGCGGGGGGTTTTGTGGCCGTACAATGAGAATATCAAGCTGTATCACTGTCCCGGAGACAAACAGTATGTCCAGCCATCACCCCGAAACCGATATCGCAGTTACTCGATTCATCGGGGTTTGGCCGTGTACGACTCAAATCCCAATAAAGATATCCGTACCTACAATCAGATAACATCCCCGGGCGCAAAGTATGTATTTGTTGAGGAATACTATGATTTTGGGGCCAACTATAACTACAATCACAATTCCTGGGACTTCGAACCCTGGGAAGGCGACTTCCACGATCCGTTGGGTCTCTACCACCTGGAAGCAAGTACTTTTGCATTCGCCGACGGGCATGCCGAGAAACATAAATGGAAAGATGAGCGTACGCTGAAGTACTTCAGCGATCGCAATTCATACGGTGCGGGCTCGAATGAGCTTTGTGCCGGAAATGAAGACCTCGCCTGGCTGCAGCGCGGTTGCCCCTATGATATGAACTCTCACGGACCCATCGTTTTCCGATAACCTAAGACATTGTGGGCCGATTCCTGAAATACGGAAGCACGCGGCAGGATTTTGCGCTCACGATACATCCAACCTCCGATTGAAAGCGCCAGGAAGTCGGATTGCCCCGTAGAGGTTTTTCTCGCTTTTTCTTGGTCATTCCCGAATTTTTTGTTAGGATATTCTTTCCAAACAATTCGATTGGGAGATTAGAAATTGATGCGAGCGCAAGTATTGACGGGTATCCGACGGATGGAATTACGGGAAGTGCCGAAGCCGGAAATCCAAAATGACAACGAGGTTTTACTCAAGATTAACCGCGTCGGCGTTTGCGGTAGCGATGTTCATTACTACGAGACGGGCCGGATCGGTTCGCAAGTTGTTCAATACCCCTTCCGCGTCGGCCACGAATGTTCCGCTACCGTTGCTGAAATTGGCGGGGCGGTCAGCCATGTCAAAGTCGGCCAGCCGGTCATCGTCGAACCGGCCGTCTCCTGCCACCAGTGCGATCAGTGCAAATCCGGCCGCGAAAATACCTGCCGAAAGCTCAAATTTCTCGGCTGCCCCGGCCAGCTTGAAGGTTGTTTGTGCGATTATATCGTTATGCCCCAGGAATGTTGTTTCCCCACGCAAGGCAAGCTTACTCCTGATCAGGGTGTCCTCTGCGAACCGTTCGCCATCGGAATCTATGCCGTCAAACAATCCCGGATGGTTGCGGGGGCACCGGTGGGTGTTCTGGGCGCCGGCCCGATTGGTCTCAGTTGCCTTGAAGCTGCCCGAATCATCGGCGCTCGGTCGGTCTATATCACCGATAAGATCGATGCTCGAGTTAAGATCGCACACAAGGCCGGCGCCGCATGGGCCGGCAATCCCGATCGCGAAGATATCGTCCATTCCATCATTCAACAGGAACCATTCGGTTTGGATGTAATCTTTGAATGTGCCGGCCAGCAAGCCGCTATCGATCAGGCCCTTGATCTTCTTCGGCCCGGTGGAACGCTAATGTTGGTTGGTATTCCGCGCGAAGACCGTATCAGTTTTTCGATTGACAAGATGCGGCGCAAGGAACTGACGGTCATCAATGTCCGACGGCAAAACCATTGTCCCCAGACGGCCATCGACTGGATCGCTTCGCGACAAGCGAAGATCGATTTTATGGTTACGCATCATTTTCAGTTTGAAAAGACCCAGGAGGCCTTTGACCTGGTTGCCGGTTATAAGGATGGGGTTGTCAAGGCCATGATTACCCTCGATTGAACATGGGCCGCGTATTTCTTCTCAGCATCGGCAATGAACTCCTGTCCGGCCGGACGGTGGATACGAATGCCGCCTGGATCAGCGGCCAACTGGCCGAACGAGGTATTCCAACGGTGGGCATCCTGACTGTACCCGACGAAATCGCCGACACCGTCGAATCGTTGCGTCTGGCTGTTTCCAAATCCGACATCGTTATTGTCACCGGCGGACTGGGACCGACCGATGACGATCTGACACGCCAATCGTTGGCTCAGTATCTGGGAGTCGAGCTTCAATTTCATCCGGAACTTTTCGAGTCCATCGCCGCCTTTTTCCGCCGTCGGAATTTCACCATGGTGGACAAAAACCGGATTCAGGCCTATCTACCTATTGGAACTGAAGCGATCTCCAATTCTTCCGGAACGGCCCCCGGCATTTTTGCTCGGAAAGATCATGCCAGGATCTTCTGCCTGCCGGGCGTCCCTTCCGAAATGAAGATCATGTTCAACGATTTTGTCCTGCCTCGGATAATTCATTCGGCCGGTCGTCAGTTTGTGATCAGTCGGCGTCTCAAATGTTTCGGAACGGGCGAGTCCATGATTGCCGAGAAAATCGGTGACATGATGTTGCGCGGGCGAAACCCCTTGATCAATTGTACCGTCTCCGACGGCGTGATCACGCTTCATATTGTGGCGACGGCACCCGATTCTTCTGTGGCCGAGACCCTGATCCGAAAGGATCAAACCGTCCTCTGTGAAATGTTGGGTGATTGGGTCTATGGAACCGACGACCAGACCCTTGCCGAGGTGGTTGGATACCATTTGGCTCGAACGGGAAAAACGATTGCCGTTGCCGAATCCTGTACGGGCGGCCTGATCGCCAAGATGCTGACGGACATCCCCGGCTCAAGTCGGTATTTTGCCTATGGTTGGGTGACCTATGGCAATCAGGCCAAACAGTCCGAATTGGGGGTTGATCCGGCCCTTCTGAACAAATATGGCGCGGTAAGCGAGCCCGTGGTCCGGGCCATGGCCGAAGGGGCCTTGCGGAAATCCGGAGCGGATTTCGCCGTCGCCGTATCCGGTATTGCCGGCCCCGAAGGCGGAACGGAACAAAAACCGGTAGGATTAGTATATATTGGAGTAGCGACTCCGGATCAGACAATGGTTCACGAGAGCCGGTTTTCGAATTCCCGACCGGTGATTCGGCACCGGGCGGCCCTGACGGCCTTGAATCTGATTCGACTTCAAATCAGGGGTTGACCTTCTTTTTTGCATGTGATATACTCAAGTATTCGCGTGCTTTCGAAATCGAATTTGTAAGAGATTATGGCCAAACAGCGCAAACATCTCGGCGAGATCCTGTATCGCAACAAGCTGGTCGATAAGGATGGTCTGGTCAAGGCCCTCAAAAAGGCCAAGGCGGAGAATAAACGCCTCGGGGAGGCCCTGGTTTCTCTGGGAATGTTGACGGAAGATCAGGTCATGCAGGCCCTGGCTCAGCAATTCGGGATGGAATATATCGATCTCGATAAGGTCCAGATTTCCGCAAGCACGATGAAGCTGATCCCCGATGAGCTGGTCAAAAAACACTTTGTCCTTCCTCTTGGCAAGGAGGACGGCCGGCTCAAGATCATTATCAGTGACCCGCTGGACCTGGACATGCTGGATCTGCTTCGGTTCCGGTTGAATGCCGAACTGGAATGCTGTCTGGCCAGCCCCACCAAAATTCGCACTCACATTCTACACACGATGGACGAAGTCCGCAGCAGCATCGACGCTACCGCGGCCGAATTGGCCGCCGCCGGACATGCCATCGAGGCCGAAATTCGCAAAGCGGAAGCCGCTCAGGCCGATGACGAAGGCCCGATCGTTCGCCTGGTCAACCTGATGATTGACGAAGCCGTCCGCCTGCGAGCCAGCGATATTCACATTGAGCCGATGTCCGACCGTGTTCGAGTTCGATACCGGATTGATGGTGTGTGTTCGGAACGGGATAATATCCCAAAAAGTATGCAGGCCCCTGTTCTGGCCCGTATCAAAATCATGTCCGGAATGGACATTGGCGAGCGTCGTCTGCCTCAGGACGGGCGAATCAAGCGAACAGTGGATAACAAAGATATCGACTTTCGTGTGTCTTGTCTCCCCGCTTACCACGGCGAAAGCACGGTACTCCGTATCTTGCGACCGGATTCGGTCAACATTGGAATTCAGGCCATCGGTTTTGAAGCCGAAGATTATGAACGCTTCACCCAGATTATTCGCCGTCCAAACGGCATCTTTCTGGTGACGGGGCCAACGGGTAGCGGAAAAACCACCACCCTGTACGCCGCCCTGCAGGAACTCAATACCCCCAATCGTAAAATCATCACGGCCGAAGATCCCGTCGAATACAACATCGCCGGTATCAACCAATGCCAGGTCCGGACGGAAATCGACCTGACCTTTGACAAAATTCTTCGATCCATGCTGCGACAGGCACCGAATATCATTCTCATTGGTGAAATCCGTGATGGTATCGTGGCCGAAATCGCTATTCAGGCCGCTCTTACGGGCCACTTGGTCTTCAGTACCCTGCATACCAACGATGCGCCCAGCGCGATTACTCGTTTGATCGATATGGGCGTTAAGCCGTTCTTGGTTGCCAGTTCGATTCAGGCCATCATGGCCCAGCGGCTTATCCGTGTTCTGTGTAAGGAATGCAAGACAATCGATGATAATCCGGACCCCCATTACTTGCGGCTTTTAAGTATTCAACCGGAAGATCTCAAGGAACACCCCATTTATAAAGCGGTTGGGTGTTCCCGTTGTAACAATACCGGCTATCGCGGCCGAATCGCCGTATTTGAAATGATGGAAATGACAACGCATGTTCGCGAATTGGCCTTTTCACGAGCGACAGCCAGTGCCTTACGGAAAGCCGCGTTGGCCAGCGGAATGAAATCCCTGCTGATGGATGGCCGTATCAAGGTCTTCAAGGGAATTAGCACCCCACAGGAGATTGCACAGGTTACTCAGGCCGAAGGCCTGGTGATGGATGAGGCATAGGTTTGGGTGTAATAATCGTTGTAGGGTATGAAAAATGCGATGAATCGCTCGGGAAGGATAAAGAATCATTATGGCAGTCCTTAAAGAATCAAAGTTACAGATCGATCGGCTGTTAGAGGCATGTATCAAGATGGGGGGATCGGATTTACATATCACCTGTGGTCGTCCGCCTGTCTTGCGTATTCACGGCCACTTGCGGTCCCTGGATACAAAGGTTCTCGAGCCGGACGATACGGTTTCGTTGATGAAGGCCATCACGCCGGAAAAAAACCAACAGGAACTCCAGGAAAAAGGAGGAACGGACTACGGTTTTGCCTTTGGTGATGCCGGTCGTTTCCGAACAGCCGTTTTTCGCCAAAAAGGTTTTATTGCAATGGTTCTTCGTCTGATTCCTTCGGCCTTGTTGACCTTTGAACAAATCGGACTGCCCAAAATTGCGGCAGCCCTCTGCCGGCGACCAAGAGGCCTGTTTCTGGTCACCGGACCGACCGGTAGCGGAAAAACCACTACATTGGCCAGTATGATCAACTACATCAACGAGAATATTGACCACCATATCGTAACCGTCGAACAACCCATCGAATACTACCACAGTCACAAGAAATCCATCATTAATCAGCGCGAAGTGGGTATTGATGTGCCGACATTTGCCGAGGCCCTGCGTCGCGTGTTGCGACAGGATCCGGATGTGATCCTCGTGGGTGAATTGCGAGATCTGGAAACCATGGAATCGGCCATCACGGCAGCCGAGACAGGCCACTTGGTCTTTGGTACCCTGCATACGACCGGTTGCCAGGGCACGATCAACCGTATTATTGATGCCTTTCCTGTCAGCCAGCAGGAACAGATCCGCGTTCAGTTAAGTACGAACCTGATAGCGGTTCTCAGCCAGACCTTGTGTCCAATCCGGTCAGGAAAAGGCCGGGTAGCGGCTTATGAGTTCATGGTCGTCACTCCGGCAATTGGAAACCTCATTCGCGAAAATAAGACCTACAGAATCGAGTCCAGCATTCAGATCGGTAAAAAACTGGGCATGCAACTTTTGGATGACCACCTCTGGGACTTATACGAATCCGAAAAAATCGACCTTCAGGAAATGCTTGACAAAGCCCGATATCCATCCTCCTTGCTCGAGAAGGCCGAAAAACTCCATAAGGGTTCAACTACGGGCATCAAACTCAAGGATGATCTTGTGGCAATGGTCGAACAAAAGGATTAAAAAAAGTGATCAAAACCGTCGATCAAGGACAAGGGCTCGTCCTGTTTGCCAAATGTCTATGAAGTTATTTTGAATATTTCAAGGTTTTATTCGACAACTCTATTCTTTTTTCCTTTTCATACAGAAGTACTTCTTTATTCATTATCTTCGAAGTTTTGGCCTTTCCCTTCATGATTGAATCTTCATTTTGATACACAGATGTGTTGTATTCTAAATGTCTATAGATAAATGCCTTGAATTCTTAACAAATTCAGCTTATAATAAAATGGAACAAGATTAATATCGGAGAGTCATTATGGCAAAGTTACCGCCAATGCAAGAATTAAAAGGTCGAGCATTAGGCCGAATCTTAATTAAGATGGGCTTGCTCACTCGAGAGAAGGTCCATGAATGCCTTCAGATTCAGCAGCAAAAGGGCGGTAAAGTTAAAATCGGCCAAATCTTTCTGGATCAGGGACTTATCAAGGAAAAAGATCTGAAAATCGCTCTTGCCGGTCAACGGGGAATGGAATTTGCTGAAATTGACCGGCTCGAAATACCCTCCACCGTTATCAAGCATGTTCCGGCGCAGATGGCCAAGACTTATCGTATCCTTCCGATTGCCTTTGATGATGACAAGAAGCAATTAACAATTGCCGTTGATAGTCCTGATAACTTTAGAGCTTCGGATGACCTGGCGACCCTGACGGGTTTTACGGTTGTCCCCAAAGTGGCCGATGCCAACGCCCTTCAGGATGCGATTAATAAATACTATGCGGAATCGGATGAGAGTATCAATGATTTGATCGGTGAAATCGAAAGCGATAGCAATCTGGCGACATTCCGAGGCCGAGATGCCAGTATCGACTTGGACGATTTGAAAGAACTGGCGGATTCCAATCCCGTCAAGAAATTACTAAACCTGGTTCTCTTGCAGGCCATCCGCGACAAGGCCTCGGACATTCATTTTGAACCGTTCGAAAATGAGTTCAAGATGCGGTATCGAATCGATGGCGTACTCTATGAGATGGTTCCCCCGCCCAAGCATATCGCGGTGGCTCTCAGCAGCCGTATCAAAGTTATGGCCAATCTGGATATCGCCGAGAGACGGCTTCCGCAGGACGGACGTATCCCGTTGATGGTGGGAGGCAATCCGGTGGACCTTCGCGTCAGCGTTTTGCCGACGATGTTCGGCGAAAGTGTCGTGCTTCGTATCCTGGACCGTTCGCAAGTGGATTTGCGTCTTGAATCGCTGGGCATGAGAGAGCGCGAGATGAACATGATGCGCCAGCTCATCAACAAGCCCAACGGAATCGTGATTGTCACGGGTCCCACCGGCAGCGGCAAAACCACGACGTTGTATTCGGCCCTGAAGGAACTCAACTCGATTGACAATAAAATCATTACGACCGAAGACCCCGTTGAATACGATATCGATGGTCTTATTCAGGTTCAGATCCGTACCGAAATCGGACTGACCTTTGCCAAGTGTCTTCGATCTATTTTGCGTCAGGACCCCGATATCTGCATGGTAGGCGAGATTCGAGACCTTGAAACTGGCGAAATATCCATTCAGGCCTCCCTCACCGGCCACCTGGTGTTTACGACCGTTCACACCAACGATGCCCCCAGCACGATCGCCCGTCTGGTGGACCTTGGAATGGAACCGTTTTTGATCACGGCCACTCTCGAAGGCATCGTTGCCCAACGGCTGGTCCGAAAGATCTGTACCAATTGCAAGACGCCGTTTCAGCCGAAGGAGGAGATGCTTCTGGAACTGGGCCTGACTCCCGAGGAAGTCGGTGATAAAAAATTCTACTATGGCCGCGGCTGCGAGGTCTGCAACAATACGGGCTATCGCGGACGGACGGGCATTTATGAAATTATGGTGATGAACGACGAGCTTCGGGAGCTGATCATGAGTCACGCCTCGACGAATGTTCTGCGCGATGCCGCCCGAAAGAACGGCATGCGTTTGTTGCGGGAAAACGGTCTTCTGCTGATATACGATGGCATTACCACCATTGAAGAGGTCTCCCGTGAAACACTGGCCGTGGAAGCCGGATAACCGATCGTTACAGGGACCGATTCGCGACGATTTCAGTCGAATCCGAATCGTATAAAGGAGAAATCCAATGCCCGTATTCCAATATTCCGCTCTGGATGCCAATGGCCGCGAGGTGAAGGCGGAGATTGAGGCCCTCAGCAACAAGGAGGCCATCAGCAAGATCCGCAACAAGGGCCTGTTCCCGACGAAGGTTCGCGCCAAGGACGCCGGCAAGAAGGTCGCCGCCAAGGCCGAGGCCCCCAAACGCCGTCGCAAAACCGGCAAAGTCAAAACGAAATATGTCTGCCAGTTTGCCCGTCAACTCTCGACCCTGCAGGATGCCGGTCTGGCGATCCTGCGTTCGTTGAGGATTCTCGAAGACCAGCAGAAGAAGGGCCGTCTCAAGACCATCATTGGTCGCCTGGCTGAGGACATTGAAGGCGGATCCACCCTTTCCGAGGCGATGGCCAAGCACCCCAAGTGTTTCAGCCGCCTGTTTGTCAACATGGTCGCCGCCGGCGAGGTCGGCGGCGTGCTGGACATCATCCTGTCCCGGCTTGCGGACTTCATGGAAAAGTCCCAGCGCCTCAAAGGCAAGATTAAGGGCGCCATGGTTTATCCGACGGTCGTCATGTCCGCCGCTTTGTGTATCGTGATGGGATTGATGATATTTATCATTCCAACATTTGCCGAAGTCTTGGGTGACATGAGCGATGGTAACGCCAGTCTTCCCTGGCTGACGCAGACCCTGCTCAATATCAGCGGCTGGCTGACCTCGAATTACGGCCTGAATGCCGCGAAGGTGATCATCACCCCCTTTGTCATCATTAGCGTGCTCAAGCTCATCCGTCAGTTCAAGTACGGCCGATACGGATTGGACTGGATCAAACTGCACATGCCCATCATCAAGCAGATCGTCTATAAAACTTCCGTCGCTCGCTGGACCCGAACGCTGGGTACCCTGATCGGTGCCGGCGTGCCGATCCTCGAGGCCCTGAACATTACCCGCGAAACCGCTGACAACGAAATTTTTTCCGCGGTGCTGGGCAAGGTCCACCATGCCATTCGCCAGGGCGACACCTTCGCCAATCCCCTCCGACAGACCAAGAAGGTCGATTCGCTGGTGGTCAATATGATCGATGTCGGCGAGGAAACGGGCGATATGGATAAGATGCTCGAAAAAATCGCCAACACCTACGATGAAGAGGCCGATGTGCTGGTCTCGTCGATGATGTCGATGCTCGAACCGTTGATGATCGTCAGTCTGGGGCTGATGGTCGGCACCATTGTGATCGCCATGTTCCTTCCCATGATTAAAATTATGGAAGTGCTGATGTAATCCGGGAAACCACAGATAACCGTACGGTTAGGAAAGGAAAAATCCATGAAGATCAATATGAACACAACCAGAGAAGGCGGTTTCACGATCGTCGAGTTGTTGACGGTGATGGGCATTATTGCCATCCTGATCGGACTTCTGGCGCCGGCCTTAGCGATGGTGAAGGACTACGCCAAACAGGTTCAACAGGCGGCTCAGTTCCACAGCATCGAAGTGGGACTGGATCTGTACAAGACCGAATTTGGCGTCTATCCCCCCTCTAACGACAATTCGGTTCCGCCCGTCCTGACGAGAGATCCAACTCCCTATTGCGGCGCCAACAAGCTGGCCGAGGCGATGGTGGGACTGGACTTCCTCGGTTTCCATCCCAATTCGGAATTCCGTTCCACCGGCCAGGCGGATATTATCAATCGTCTCGGGGCATTGGTTCCGGATGTGCGAATCTACAGCGCCCGTACGGATATCGCCAATTTCCAAACAGCCGAAGAGAATGTCAAATGCAGAGGCGGAAAATCCGGGGCGCCCTTTATCGAATTGGAAAACGCCAACGCATTCCGGATGAGCGATGTGTATATGCCCGCACAAATGGGCAATTTCAATATCGATAGCATGGTTCTGTGCGATGTCTATGCCAAGAAACGAAGCACTGCATCGGCGAAAAAGACGGGGATGCCGATTCTGTACTATCGAGCCCGTACCCAATTTACCGAACAAGACCGCACGCGGTTGTCCCCGACGGTTCAACCGCTGTACACCGTCCAGGGGATTGACGACGACATTTATTATTATCCCGACAATATGAACCTGTTGTTCCTTCAAACGGCGGAAACCAGCCCCGTGGATCATCCGCTGGCCGACAGCGGCGGGAATGTCAACGATGTCGAGGATTTCGAGAACATGATCTTGAACCGACAGGTCACGCAGAATCCGCTGGTCGATATCAAGCGTCCGTACCGAGCCCAGTCCTATATTCTGATCTCCGCCGGCAAGGACGGCATGTACGGCACCTCCGACGACATTACCAACTTCAAGAAAGAGTAGTTCGGGCGAAATCCAGTCCTTTCGATGGTTGTAGGAATGCGATGATGAATCGGAAATCGGGACAAACCGGTTTTACGCTGATGGAACTGCTGGTCGTGGCGGCGATCGTCATGATTCTGGCGTCGGCACTGGTCGGCGTCGGACGACGACTCCTGACCACGGCCCAGGAAAAGTTGGCCCGTTCGACGATCGACATCGTTGTCACGGCCATCGAGCAGTACCGCAGTGAATTGAACCAGTTTCCGATGGAATATCTGAACTCCATGCCTCGCTCGGTGACTCCGGCATTTGCACAGGCGGATTTGATCGCGTATTTAAATGATGATCTTGGCCTGATTCGGATGGTCCCGGCGAAAACGGTGACGATCTCTTCATCCGTGGAAAACAACAATGCCGTCGGCGAGTGTCTGTATTATTTTCTCAACAAACTGTCGGCCAGTCGGCGAATGATCGACACGATTGCCGATAGTCAGAAAACTTCGTTCGATACCAATGGCAAGCCGCGTCAGGCGAACTACACGAATGCGACCGGCCAGGAGGTTACGATCGTGCTGATTCGCCTGATGGATCCCTGGAACTCGACATTGCGATATGAATTTACGCCCGGCACGATGTCTTTTCCGCGGATCACCAGCGCCGGGCCCGACCGAACTTTCGATACGCCCGACGACCTGCGAAGCGACGAATAAAGACCTTTTGGCCCCTACGGGGGTTTTGAGAGGAATCGAATATGAACCGACGATATTCATCCCGACACGGGGCAGCATTCACTTTGATGGAGCTGCTGGTGGTGATCGCCATTATCTCCATGCTGGTGATGATCCTGGCTCCGGGTCTGAATAAAGTGATGAAGTCCGCCAAGGCCCTCAAGCAAAAAGCCGTCTTGCATTCCCTTGAAGTGGGATTGGAATTTTTCCACGACGAAAATGACGGATACCCCCAGTCAAAAGTGGAATCCAACAAAGGCGCTCCGCCCTTGATCTGCGGGGCTCAGCACCTTGCCGAGGCCCTTCTCGGTCGGGATCAGCGGGGATTCGATCCGGTCAGCAAATGGTACGCTCCCAAACAGGACTCCGCCCTCAAAGAATATGAAAACGATCCGACCAGTCTTCATCGCCGCAAGAAAGTCTATACGGAACTGAAGGATTCGGCCGTCGTTCTTCTCGAACAACTGTACGAGGGTTACAGCGGGCCTGTCTATTCTTCCGATGGCACCGGCAAGATCCTCGCTCCGGTCATCACCGATATCTTTCGTCATCGCAAGGTGGTCCTGCCCAGCGGACAACAGTATTTTGTCGGCAATCCGATCCTCTACTACAAGGCCAACGAGGAGTCCAAGGATTTCGAGTGGGATCCGATGCCGACGAACTTGTCGCGTCTGATCTACAACTACGACGACAACGCCGATCTGATCAAGCTTGGTCCCGTACAGGACCCTGTGAACCGCAAGCATTTATTTGACCCGGCCGAACCCTACGAGTACACCGACATTCATGGCGCCGTTAAGACCGCTACCGGCAGGGAACGATTCTACAATACGATTACCGATCCGTCGGTGCAGAACTATCGGAAGCCGTACAATCCCCGGTCGTTTATCCTGATGTCCGCCGGCTATGACGGGATCTTCGGCACCAAGGACGATGTGACCAATTTCAACTATTGACGGCCCATCCGTTCGATGCGCCGCCGAACAAGGAGTCACGGACATGAAACGCTATCAAACCGATCGAACGCAACCCGCCTTTACGCTGGTCGAGGTCGTTACGACCATCGCCATCATTGCGATCCTGGCCGCGATCCTTGTGCCGGCGTTCAACATGGTGTTCAAAACGGCGACCAATGTCAAACAAAAGGCCCAGTTCAACAGCATCAGTGTCGCCCTTGAGGGTTTCCGCACGGATTTCGGCGATTACCCGGAGTCTTTCAATCCGCTCGACGGACCCAATATGTACGGCGGGGCGCAACGCCTTGCCGAAGCCGTGATTGGCTATGATGGTTTTGGATTTCATCCCCAATCGATTTTTTCTCCATGGGGAACGGATTCGGTCGGGATTGGAGGAAAAGACCTGTATATTCTTCCCAATAGTAAGTGGAACGACGACGAAAAAAAAGCCAGTCTTAAAAGCCGCAAAGGGCCGTATCTGGAGTTGGAGACGGCCAACTCGATCAAGATCGCGGATCTGTATGGGGA
>JAAYVQ010000064.1 GCA_012517095.1 Phycisphaerae bacterium
AAACTGTCCGGCCGCTCGGCCGCGATAATCTTTTCCACCATCTCCGGCGTAATCGGCTCGATGTAGGTCCGGTCGGCCAGATCCGGATCGGTCATGATCGTCGCCGGATTGCTGTTGACCAACACAACCTCAAAGCCCTGCTGACGCAACACCTTGCACGCCTGAGCGCCGGAATAATCGAACTCACAGGCCTGGCCGATGACGATTGGACCGGACCCGATGATCAGTATCTTATGTATATCTTGTCGCTTCGGCATACCGCTATCCTATACGATCGCCACCGTTATCACTACAGGGATTCTCCACCCCCGCTCTAAAATCCGGGAGATTATAGTGATTGCCCCCCGCGCCTGCAACAGAAAACCATCGGGTCTTTTCCGATTTGTCAGGGAAAATGTGCCGGTTTACATAATTGTGGAAAACCAATCTTCGGGTTACAACAATTTCCCGGTTTTCTTATCCCAGTTACGGTTCCGAAATGGCAATTTGTGGTTGCCGTGGCAATCGACACAGAATCTTTTCCCTGGATCTTCTTTGATCAGATACAATCCATGATTGCTGGCCGTCAAGGTCAGAAATTCATGGCAATGAGCGCATCCCGGATCAATCGTCTCCGGCCCGTACATCTTGTCGGGCGCGGTAATATTATTTTCGTCGGCGCAATGGGCGTTCGAAGGACCGTGGCAGGCCTCGCAGGAAACGCCCTTCTGGGCATGGCCGGCGGCCAGCAGTTCGTCATAGTAATTGATGTGGCAGACATGGCAGCGGCTGTTGTCCACCGGATCGACGGCCTTGGTGATCCTGGGCGGAATAAAACCGGAAACGGTCGCGGCAGGTTTTGAAACCGATAAATCATCGGACTTGCATCCGACAACACCCGCGATCAGAATTACCAACACAGACCATCCCGCCCGGCCCGTTATCCTCATAGCGACATTCCCATCAAGATGATCTCATCCGACCTTCACGGTGTCATCACACATATTTCCAATCGCGGAGCCAGTGATAGTCCGGCGGCAGATTCGCGAAGGCCTGATCCATCGCCTGGGCAAGTTCCTTCGATTCGGCCAGATCCAACTGGCGGCGTTCGCTGACAGCGGACACGGCGTTATCGACCTGGGCCGGGGTTGCCAAGCCAGGAATCGGCGCGGTGATCGCCGGATTGCACAGGATATTTCGCAGAGCCATTCTCGCCCGCTTGTGGTCTTCCGTTTCCTTCGGACCTCCGGGCGTGCCGTCGCCGGCAAACAAGGACCCGCTGGCGAAGGGTTTGATTCCGAACACGCCGATGTTGTGCGTGCGGATGGCTTCGAACAAGCTGTCCTTGGGCAATTCCTTGCTCATGGCCGTATAGGGAGTCACGACAACATCGATGATCTCCGAGTAAGTTTCTATGAGCTTCTTGATATGGGGACGGTCATGCGAAGAAAAGCCCACAAATCGCGCCTTGCCCTGCTTCTTGGCCGTATCCAGGGCCTTGATCATCTGCTCGATCTCGCCCTGTGTATGCTGGCCGCTCTGCTCATGCAGCGTGATCCGCCAGAGGTCAACATACTCCAGCCCGTTGCTCTTCATCCCCTCGTCCAGCGTCTTGAGCAGCGCATGGGTCGTGCGGTATCCGTCGAACCGCATCTCATGCTGGAACCATGAACAACCCAGAAACATCTTGTCGCGCCGGCCCTTCAGTGCTTTGCAGTAAGTCAGGATTTCCTCGGTCGTGCAGGCATCGATGTAGTTGATGCCGACCTCCAGACAGCGGCTGACGACATCGGTACGGTTCTTGATGAAATCGGGATCATCCAGGCCGGCCGACAGCCAGCCCGGATTGTCGAACGCCTTAGGAAGGACCTTATCGACTCGTTTCCAGTGCCCGCCCAGACACACGGCCGAAATCCACAGGCCGGTCTTGCCCAGCCGACGATATTCCATGTTGGGATTGTAGCTTCGGGTTTTGGGGATTTCCGGATTATCGGCCGCAAACAAAGAGGAGTTGGTCGCCGCGGCAAGACCCGCCGCCAGACCCGCCGTCGCAAGAGTGCTGTCGCGTAAAAAATCCCGCCGGGACAATTTCGGATCGTTCATGTCCTGCCCTTTCGTTTGGATGGCACTGATTCGTTGTGGCGTTTACGACTCTTACGCTAATCGGTTCGATTATACGCCTTCCCCAAACGGCAGGCAATGAAATTTGTCGGCGGCACAGGCCTCAACGATTCACGGTTTTCTTCGCCGCAAACCATCTAATTCACCGTGAATGTATAATAGTTTTGGACATTCTTCCCGATGCCGACATCGATCCCGTCCGGATTGATATCGTAATAGTATGAATCGAAGTAGATCCAGGCGGCATGTTCACCGGGGGATAACGGAACCGGAGCATCGAGACCGGAGATCGCCAGGTCCTCGAAATCCCAATAATCCCCATACAAGATCCCCATTCCGATATATAGTACGGCTGGATCTGTGCAGGGTTGCCAGTTGAACGACACGGGAGAACTGAAAGTTCCGCCGTTGGTGATCGTGGTAAAGGTCGGAATCTGCGTTGGCGCGGGAATGGGATCGGAGGTCCCGGGGATCCCGAACCATACCTCGGTCGTCTGCTTGCCGCCGTCGGCATAATGAATCGTAAAGGTGTAGTATCCGTCGCCATAGGCCGCCAGGGAATCGGCCTCGAAGAACCGGTACTCATACTCCCACAGGTACCAGTCGGGACCCAACATGCCCCGGCCGCCGGAGTACAGACCATCGGGACGGGACTCTCTCCAAACATAAACCGCGGGAGACATGCTGAAGGCGATGCCGCCCGGGGTTGTTACCACGATACCCAACACTGTCGAATCAGTTTGAACATTCAGATAGAATACATGCGTCATATTCTTTCCATAGTATTGCTGGATATGCACATCGTTGTAATCGCGATTCATCTGGATGGTAAACTCCTTGACATGGTTGATGACCTCTTCTTCGTCAAGGGTATTGGAGGCCACATCTTCCAGTTCGCCCAGGTCGATCACGCCGGACAGGTCCAGGTCCACTCCATTGCACCAGTTATTGGTGACATCGCAGGTCTGTAGCCACCACTCCGACACTACCACAAAATCACGCATATCCACCTTGCAGTCGCCGTCGAGATCACCGGCCGGACAAATCCGCTTGATCTCATACGCCGCGGATTTGGTTTCGCTCGGGATCATGCCGGCAAGCCACGCCTTGGCTTTCAGCGTCAATGGCTGGCTGATCGGGAGGATGGAACCGGATAGGATAATCGGATCGTTCTGCGTGGGTTCCTCTCCGTCGAGAGTATAGTGAATCGTCGCGGCCGGCGCCGAACAGCGGATCGTCACTTGCTGCGTGCCCCAATACACGCCATGGTCGGGAGAAAACGACAGGATCGTTTCCCAAATCAGACGGGGGTAGTTATCAGTAGGCAACCACCAGTCGGCCGGATCGCCGTCGGTGTCCGAGAAATCCCAACCGGCACTGGTGAAGGTTGAAAGCGTCTTCATTTCGGCGGTCGTTTTTCCGGCCGTACCTTCGAGAGGACCAAACCCCGTGGCGTTGATTTGGCCGGTGGCCTGCTTGTCCCACAGGCAACCGCTTACGGGATTTGTGGTAGTGAAATCGACCTTGCCGAACAGACCGCCGGTGTTGATTGTCCCCGTGACTTTTCCGGCGGCGTAACATCGCACAACTTCGCCCTTGAGATTGTATCCGCACAGGCCGCCCACATGGTCATAGCCCTGGACTGCGCCAACGGCATAACAATCGGAGATCGATCCGAAATTCGTCCAGCCACACAGGCCGCCGATCGAACTGCCTTCGCCGATTACCGTTCCGCCAACAAAACATCGATGGATGATGCCGTTATTCCATCCGCACAGACCGCCGAGTTCACCCAGAGCCATGACGGTTCCGGATACACGACAGTCGCTGACTGTTCCCGAGTTGGAGCCACACAAACCCCCGACACGATGCGAGCCGGTGACCTTGAGATTTTCAACGGCAATAGAACGGAGTTGTCCAGCCGGACCGATGTAGCCGAACAGGCCGACATGATCAAAATTCGGCGATAACAGCAGGGCATTGCGAAGAACAAAGCCAGCTCCGGAAACCGTGCCTGTAAACTCGCAACCTTCATATCCGATCGGCGTCAGGCTGATGCCCTGAAGATCGATATCGGAAACCAGGATAAAATGTTTATCCCAATCGACAGGAGCGTTCATCAACTCCTGCCAATGAGCAGGCGTGCTGATTCGATATGGATCTTCGGCTGTTCCGCTGCCGCCCCCATAGGTTCCCGCAAACCCCCATGATGATAAAATCAGGATGGTGGATACAACGGTGTTGATCCTCGAAGCAAATACTTTTTTCATAACCCTCTCTCTCAAAATTAAGACCCTTCTGGTCATCGATACGATTGAATTATTATATATAAAAGGCCATGATTTGTCAAGAAAATGATCGCGACTTGGAGCAATTTTGTGATTGGGGAAAACCTAACCACCCCTTTGTCCGTATCAGAAAGAATCATTCAAGAGGAACGACCCTTCTATCAGGCACGCGATTGAGCGGAGTCGGCGTCCTGCAGGTTTGTCTCGGGAACGAATGACATCCTTCGAAGGGATTGGTGGTTCTGGCGAATTGCGCCAACAATACGACATTTGTTTTGAGTGGGGATTGACATGAACAAGAAAAGTCGAATCGGAATAGGGAACCGTTTGCTGGTAATGATGGCGATTCTGTCCTGTTGGGGGGTGGGATGCGGATTTCGGCATCAACCGGCCCGTGGAGTCAAACATATTTCCTGGTCGCATTCGGAAGGTAGTAATCAAGGTACGGCGGGAATTGACAACACCGCCATCGATATCTTCTCGTGGAATGACGGCGCCGCATTTGTGATCTGGTCCGACGGATCCAGTACCCACCGAGGAACTTCTCCGCGACAGCCCTCGGACCCGCGAGGCAGCGCCCGGTATGACGGCGCCATCGGGGATATGAAAATCGAATGTGTCACACTGGACGGCCTGACTGGTACGGTCAAGATCGGTTCGAATTCGTTTGACCTGACCAGGGGTCGGTTGTTTTTAGTCGCAACCCAAGAGGGCAAACCCCGAATCCAGCAGATGTCGCTGTCGAAGCTGGACCTAAAACCCGACGGAAACCTGACCGACGAACAGGTCACCCTTGAACATCTTCGGGAACTGGCCAAGACCGATGCCGACATTCGGGAATTTTTCCTGCAAGGAACGGCACAAACGGAATCTTCGGGCATTTGATTTCTTCCCTCTCTCGTGAAACTCTCGACTCCAGGGTGGGATTGATTTCACAGGAGAGATTAGGTATCGTGTCCGGGAAAATCCGATTCAATCCTTCAGGGAGATTCGATGATGCTCAGACTGAGTATGCTCGGCATGATAGGACTAATGTTTCTGTCTCAAACAGGCGGCACCGCTGTGTCGGCGTCGAAGAGCGATCAGATCGACATACATCTTCGCAGTCGTGTACCCAGCACAGATCAGCCGGGGGCATGGCGGCTGATAATCCGGCCCGAAGAGTGGAAGCCCTCCGAGACCGCCGTCGTGATTTGCGACATGTGGGACCGACACTGGTGCGCCAGCGCCTCGGCGCGGGTGGCGGAACTGGCCGGACCGATGAACGAGATCGTCAGCATGGCCCGAAGTCGCGGGATACTGATCGTTCATTCGCCCAGCGAGTGTATGAGCGCATACAAAGATCATCCGGCGCGGAAGAACGCGATCGCCGTAACCGCCGGCACAGTCCCCGATTACCTGGGCAAATGGAATTCCAGACTGGACAAGGAAGCCGATTGGCCCGTCGATCAGTCCGACGGCGGCTGCGACTGCGCGACCCCCTGCAAACAGGGCAACCCCTGGCGAAAACAAATCGACGCGATCTTCATCGATCCAAAGGATATCATCAGCGATGACGGGATCCAGATCGGGCGGCTCTTTGAACAACGGGGCATTCGGCATGTGATCGTGATGGGTGTTCATACCAACATGTGCGTCGTGGGCCGGCCTTTTGGGGCCCGCAATTTGGCCCGCTGGGGCAAGGATGTTGTCATCATGCGGGACATGACCGATACCATGTACAATCCAAAAATGTCTCCACAGGTCAACCATTTTACCGGGACCAGCGTCGTGCTGGAGCACATCGAAAAGTATATCTGTCCGACGATCGCCTCAACCGACCTGACGGGCAAGCCCCCCTTCCGCTTCGCCGCCGACATACGGCCAAAGATTGTTTTCGTAACCGCCGAACATGAGTATCGGGCAGACCAAAGACTCCCCGAGTTTGCCCGTCTGCTGGAAAATCACTATGACCTGGCGTGCGATTTTGCGGCAGGTCGTGCGCAATCAAGCGGCACGGGAATCCACCGGATCGAGAATCTGCAAACCCTGGCCGACGCGGACCTCTGTGTGATCGCCGTTCGGCGCCGGGCTCTGCCGGAAGATCAGATGAAGATCATCCGAGAGTACCTCAATAGCGGCAAAGGCATAATCGGCATTCGAACCGCCAGCCATGCCTTCAACGCTAAGCAGGATGTGCCCTCGCCGGACGGCGCCAGGGATTCGTCTGGAAAGCCCATACTGCTGTCGCAATGGTTGAAATTCGACGAAGAAGTCCTTGGCTGCAAATATACCGGCCACTATGACAAAGGCCCGGAAGGAACGAAAATCTCTTTATCCCCGGCGGCCAAAACCCATCCGATCCTGGCCGGACTGAAGACCGACGGCTTTGTCAGTCCGAGCTGGCTCTACACAAATGATCTGGATCCTGAGATAACCCCCCTGCTGATCGGGACTGTCGAGGGGAAAAAACCCGAACCAGTGGCGTGGACCTATGGTTACAAAGGCGGACGGGTGTTTTATACATCGCTCGGACACTGGGATGATTGGAAAATTGACCCATTCCGCGCAATGATGATCCGCGCAGTCTTCTGGACGATGAACAAACCCATTCCGCCGGTCACGCCCGAAGCCGGTACTCAGGGTAACTGAAACCCCTCGATCATTCGCCCGCAGCGGCGGCATCGGCCGTCATCGAGGTCCCGAATACGAACCGCATACCCTTTGCGTTCGATCAAGAGGGCATTGCATCCGGGACAACGCGTGGATTCGCCGGCATTTCCGGGGAGGTTACCGACATAAACAAATTGCAGCCCCGCGGCTTTGCCGATCTCGCAGGCGGATCGAATCGATTCTTCCGGCGTCGCCTCCACATCCAGCAATCGATGCTGCGGATAGAACCGACTGACATGCCAGGGAATGTGGGGACCGGCTTCTTTAACGATCCACTCCGTCATCCGCTTCAGTTCGTCGGCTGAATCGTTCAAGCCCGGGATCAGCAGAGTCGTTAGCTCCATCCAGATATGCGTATTGCGGGCGATGTGGCGAATCGTTTCCAGTACGCCCTCCAACGAGGCCATGCAGTGTTTGCGGTAGAAGAAATCCGAAAAGGCCTTGAGATCGACATTGATCCCGTCGAGCCAGCCAGCCATATAGTCAATCGCTTCGGTCGTCATATAGCCGTTGCTGACAAAAACATTCGCCAATCCTTGTTCTTTCCCCAGGTGCGCACAGGCCTCGGCCAGCTCGATAAAAATCGTCGGCTCCGTATAGGTATAAGCGATGCTGTTACAGTTGGCGTGGACGGCCGATTGAACGATATCCCGCGGATCGATTGCCCGACCATACGGCCGGTCTTTCTCGCCGGCCTGGCTGATCTGCCAGTTCTGGCAGAAGTCACAATTGAAATTACACCCGGGCGCCGCAATGGAAAAACTGCGACTTCCGGGTTGAAAATGATAGAGCGGTTTTTTCTCGATCGGATCGCTGTTGGCGGCACAAACACAATCATAGCTCAGCGAATAGAGCGTTCCGCCGACATTCTTTCGAGCCCCGCAGAGTCCCTCCTGCCCCTCGGTGATGCGGCAATGATGATGACACAATCGACAACGAACCGCGCCACCTTCGGCCGATTCCCAGAGGACGGCTTGTTTTTGCGAGGGATTCATGAATCACGATTACCAGCGATAGTACCCGTAGCGCATTTCCACCGCGTGGTTGAGTTGTCTGCGGGTGATCTCGTCCTGATTGACCTCGATCCGCAACAGACGGGCGTTTTGAAAACTCAGCTTATATGGCGTAGTGGAAGAGAGAAAGCTCTTGGGACATGTGTCCAGCAAATCGCAGGCATACTCTTTGCGGTTCATCTCCTCGGCGATCACCTGGATGCCGGGAATCGTCCGGAGGGCATCCTGTTCATCCATGCCAAGGGTGATATCCTGCCGGCAAGCGTAGTTTCCGCAACCATAGGTCATCGATATCAGCGCCACAATCATCGTCCATAGCACAATTTTCATACTCGTCTCCTTCATCTCCAAATGGATAAGGGAATCGTCTATATTTCCTCATCTGATGCCGATCCCAGTCTCGATGATTTACAGCGACCAGCCCTGGCGGTATGGCGGATTCAGATACTGGTTGGCCTCTTCGCTGTTGGTAAATCTGCCGGAAACGCCGTCCCACTGGAGTTTTTGTCCGAGCATCTTGGTGGCGATAATCCCCAGTTGGGCAAGCTCGGTCAGCGGACCGCCATAGTTGAAATTCGATCCCGCAGGTCTGTTTTCGCGGATTGCACGGAGCCAGTCCTGGTAATGCCCCCCCGGAACGCGCGGCAATTTCGGCCCCGGCCGTTTGTATTCCTTCATCCGGGCTTCCGGGATAATACGGACTTCGCCGGCGCCGTGAGAACCGTACAGAATCACGCCCTTTTCCCCATAGACCACCGCGCCGATTCCCGGCATTTTCCGCCCCTCTTCAAGTTCTTGGGGTCGCGGGGGTTTCTCCGTTCCATCAAACCAAATCATCTTGACGGCGGGCCGATCGCCTTTGCCTGCAAATTCGAAAGTCACCTTTGAACCGTTCGGGAAGGTATCGGCGTGCTCCCTGGGATCGTAGTCTTTGGCCTCGTTGAGAATCGTCGCCGGAGCGCCCAGATCCAGCGCCCAGAAAACCGGATCGACCACATGGCAGACCCAATCGCCGATCGTCCCGCTGCCAAACGGCATCCAGCTTCGCCAACTCCCCGGCAGATACATCGGATTGTAAGGCCGCATTGGAGCCGGTCCCACCCAAAGGTTCCAGTCCAGCGTTTCGGGAATTCGGTGCTTCTCATCTCGTTGACCGAATTGCTTGATCCGGCAATGATTCGTCTCGCAGAATGCGTGAATTTCTTTGACCGGACCGATCGCTCCATCCCAGATCCACTCGCAAAAAACCCGAATCGAATCGTACGAGTGGCCCTGATTCCCGAGTTGCGTTATGACTTTCTGTTCGTTGGCCGCTTTCATCAATTGACGAATCTCATAAATCGAATGGGCCAGCGGCTTTTGACAATAGACATGCTTGCCCCGCTTGATCGCCGCCATGGCCGCCACGGCGTGGACATGATCGGGTGTGGAAACCGTTACGGCGTCAATGTCTTTTTCGATTGCGTCAAACATCACCCGGAAATCCTTGAACTTCCGGGCTTTGGGAAAGTCCTTGAAAGTGCCAGAGGCATGTTTGTAGTCCACATCGCACAGGGCGATGATGTTGTTTCCTTCGGCTACCGAACGCACGTCGCCCCCGCCCATACCCGACACCCCGATACTGGCGATGTTGAGTTTATCGCTGGGAGCGTTCGTGACCGACTGGGCCAAAACATGTCGCGGAACCAGAGTACATACGACCGCTGCGGCTGTTCCATGAACAAATTGTCTTCGAGAAATCCGACTTGTGTTTCCACGCATACCCAAATCTCCTATTGACTGAAATCCGATATCGACCGCCGTTGCGAATTTAATCCATCAGACCGTACAGGATCGCCAGGATCTTCGCCGGATGCGCGACCATTTTACCCGTCAGGTACTCGATCTGCATCTTGCAGGTCGCGCATTCGGTCAGAACCACCGGCGACGGACTGGCGATAATGGCCTGGGCCATATCCTTGCCGATCTGGGCCGACAACTCGCGGTTCTTCCGCTGCATCCCAAAGGTGCCGGCCAATCCGCAACAACCGGCCCGAAGATCGGTCAGCTTGACGCCCGCCATCGCGCCCAATAGAGAGACGCTCGACCCCTGGGCCCGCATTGCACATAAATGGCAGGGAGCATGATACGCATATTCCGAATGGAGCAGGATCTTCCATTCCTGTCCGTCGGATGTTCCCGACGACGAACGATCCGGTAACGGCTTTAATCGACCTTGGGATCGGAGATTCTCCAGATAACTCATCAACTCGAATGTATTTTCGCTGACTTGACGCGCATCCTCGGAGGAATCCAGCAACCGTAGCTCTTCCCGCAAAAACAACGCCGCGCTGGGTTCCGAACAGAGAATCTTGCGACCCTCCTTGACGGCCCACGATAACGATCGCAAAGAATACCCCGCTTCTTTTCGAGCCGTTTTGAGGTCGCCATAGACAAAGGCCGGAAGAGGGGCCGGACGCTGATCGGGCACAACCACATCGATCCCGTTGTGCCGCAGAAGCTTGAGAACGGCAAAGCCCAGGTCGTGGTCGTTGAAATTGGCGAAACTGTCCACAAAATACGCAACCCGGTCGATCGGGTCGGCAACGGGCACAGCCGTTTGGAGGTAGAGTTTACTCTTGGCCAGAAAGGAACCGCGCTGAAATTTCGGCAACGGTCGCATCCGGTCCAGACCGATTAATCGCTGCATTGCATACCGTGGCAGCCGCCAATCCAGAACCCAGTTACTCAACGGGGCAAACACGCTGCCAAGAACGCTCATCATGCGGTTCCGAGCCAGAGCCAACTCCGCCCGACGGAAACCTCTTCGTTTGCCGACTTCGGCACGGGCCTCTATGACCAGTTTGGAAATATCGACTCCGGCCGGACATTCGATGGTGCACATCTTACAGTTGACGCAATGACCCAGAATGGTTTTGAAGGCGTCGGAGGCCAAATCTTTTTCGGTCAACAGTCCGGTGATCCAGGCCCGCATAAGATTGGCCTTGCCGCGGGAACAGGAGGTTTCTTCGCCCAGGGCTCGAAAAACCGGACACATCCGCGAACCCGGCCGACAGCTCAGGCACACGCCATCCCCGTTGCACTGGTCAATCTCAAACCGGAATTCATCCGGGGCAAACAGCAAGTTGGTCTTGAGCCGTTCCGGCATCGGCAGATTCGCCATCCGAAGATTTTTTGTCATGACCTCCGGATCGTCGTTGATCACCTTCCCCGGATTCATTAAATTCGTCGGGTCAAATAGTTCCTTGACATGCCGCAGGATCTGGTAGTAGGAATCGCCATACTGGCGTTTGATGAAGGCCGCCCGCAACAAACCATCGGCGTGCTCCCCGCTGATCGAACCGCCCAGCGACCAGGCCAGTTCAAAGACTTCATTGGCGATCTTGACCATCCGCTGGACTTCTTCCGGCCGACTCAGGTCAACATACGGCCGGATGTGTAATTCCCCATCTCCCGCGTGACCATAAAAGGCCATCGGGATATCATATTCGGCGCCGATCTTCTGCAGGCCAGTAATATACACCCCCAGCTTGCTGTGTTCGACGGCGACATCCTCAATGAACGCGATCGGATGCGAGGGACCCTTATCGCGATTGAGCAGCGGTACTGCATCCTTTCGGGATTGCCATAGCCGCTGCTGGCTCTTGGCGTCGAACACTCGCATCGAACTGCAGATCAGATCCTTGACCGCCGCTTCCGTCCTTACGATTCCGGCCTCCACCTCGGCTCGATCCCGCCCCACATGTTCGATCATCAACGACGCGGCACCTTTCGTCATAAAGACATCCGCATACTGAGGATACGCCTTCAGGGCCATCTCGATCAGCGTCCGATCCATCAGCTCACAGGCCGCCGGTTTGGTATCCACGATCAGCGGTACCGCTCGCGCCATTCGGTCGAAGCTTTCAAACTCCACCTGCAGGAGGGCTTTGCACTTGGGTAGTCCGACCGTCCGGAGCGTCGCTTCGGTGATGATCCCCAGGGTTCCTTCGGATCCCGCCATCAGCTTGGCCAGATCCAGCCGGCCTTCGTGATAAACGCCTTTGATCCGATATCCCGACCGGTTTCGCCGGGTTTTGGGCAACGCTTCTTCGATCAGGGTATCGGTTCCTTCCAGGAGTTTGGCCAGATTCCGGGTGATTCGATGAATCGTCGTCGGCTTTTCCTGCGGAAGGCCGGGATCATAGTTGTTGGTCAGCTCGGCGAGGGACCCGTCGGCCAAGACAACCTGCAGCCGTTCAATCCAGTCGGCAATATAACCGTATTGAAGCGAATGAGCCCCTGTGGCATTGTTAGCGATGATGCCGCCGATTACCGCCCGGTTTCCACTCGAGGGATCCGGCCCGATCTTGCGGCCGAAAGGAGCTAAATAAGCATTCAGTTCATCCAGCACAACACCCGGCTGACAGACTACCACCTCCCCCTCTTGCTGGACACCCAGAATCTTTTTCATGTGCCGGGCGGTATGAATGACAATCCCCCCTGTCAGCGCCTCCCCGGCAAGGCCGCTGCCGGCCCCGCGGGCCGCGATGGGAATTCCATGTTCACCCGCATAGCGAATCACAGCCGCGACATCTTCGACCGTTCGGGGCATTACCACGCACAACGGCAAAATCTGATAGATGCTCGAATCGGTACTGAAGGCGATCCGCGTCAGGATGTCCGTTCGGACATCTTCGGGACCGCCCGACAGCGATTTTCCCAGATCCTTTTTGAGTTGTTCCAGCTTTCCCGCCACAGTTGGCCCTGTACATCAACGTCTATTCAGCGGGAAGTTATTATACTCGTTGAAGATTTATCCGGCAATCCTTACTCCGGCCGAAAGGCCATATCCTTCTGAAATGAATTCCATTACGGACTTTTGATGTCAGCTTGTCGAAGCATGTTTTCAAGCGATCGAACCGTTTGTTGGTCCTTCTTTTTCTGTTCCACAAGTTCTTGATTGGTCTTTTGAATTTCGGTCATTTCTCGCTTTATCCGGCTGATTTGTTCCTTGGCCCGGTCCCACGAGGCCCTCATATCTTCGATTTCCTTCCGGGACCGATCCAGTAATTCCCGTAAACCCGACATTTCCTCCTGCAGTTGACCATTGGATGCCCCCAGCGACTGTATCTTGTTCTTCAAAGCCAGTTTCTCGCCATCCGACCGGGCTTGTTCACGCTCCAAGCGGGCTTGCATGTCTCGACTCTCGCGAGCCAGGCAGGTAATGATCTGATTGGCCATCGTCACATCCGGCCGACGCATCACCACTTTTTCCGGTTCCAATCCGTCCCGAAACACCTGCCCCAGCAACTGATCCTGATGGTAGAGCAGGGAATAGGTCATCGTTTTGGCGGAAGAATTCTGCCCGGCATATTCAATTCCGCTGAATCGGATTTCGATCTGGTCTTTTTGTATCACCGCATCCGTAAATACCGGTTTGGATACACAGAAATGTTTGACCAAATCAAAAGCCAATTTGCCCCCCTGCTCAAATCGCCCTTCCACGACGACAATCCGATCCTCGGGCCGTCCCCAGGGATCGACATAATACCACAGCCCCCCATATTGTTTTGCGGAATCCGTTTTGGATGAATTTCGGGATTCGGTTTCCCGTTTCACAGCATCCGGATACAACTGCCAGCGAAAAACGAGGCATTGTGGAAATTCGTCTTCCAACAACTCCAGTTTCGCGATCCTGCCTTCGGAAGTTTTCAATCCAAAACAGAAACCGGGCTTGAGAGGGTAGCGTTCATTCAAAGAGGATCTTGACTTTTGACCGAATGAACACCTTCGAAGTTGCTCTAATTGAAGCTGATCAAAGGGCAAATCAAAAATTGCCATGCCTGCATTATTTCGAGTCACCAAAACCTGTTCATTTGATCGATCCACTTGGAACCACAGATCGACAAGTTTGGAGTTTCCGCCGATCGTATCCGAATCAACATCCCAGGTGAATGAGCCGGGAATTCGAGTGATCCCCTCAAATTTTTCCGGGGCTTTGGGAGCCGGCGCATTGGTCCACCGATAATCGACGGCCTTGGTCATTTCATAGACGAAGGCGTTTTTTGCGACATCTTTCATCCTCACAGCGATCTCTTTGACCTGGGCCTTGTCGTCAAAATACAGCCACCCTTCGAATATCCCGGACTGCCCTTGTGTTCGAGGAATCGGAGAACAGGGATGACTGATTTCACCACGAGATGCACTGCTGGACCGGACCCAGATCTGCACCGATTCGCAGCCGGCCATGTCATAGCGGACCTTGACCGTCACCTTCTGTCCGGCTTCCAGCACCGCAGGACTTGGAGGATTGATTGAGAGAATCTCGAGAGTGGGTACTACGGCGGATAAGGAAGATTCCGCCCCCCTGCCGTCAACCGCGGACATAAAATAAAAAACGCTGACCATTACGCCCAAAACCGTTCGCGTTTGCATGTGTGCCTCCTGTGTTGAAAATTCTATTCACTCCATCTTAATCTCCACCGGCAGGGAGTACCTCAATTTCTTCGAAGTTCCCCGGAACCGCAAATCCCCGATGCTCCACAGAATTACACGAATAATAACACAAATTGTTCCGGGTTTGTCGTAAATTCTATGTAAAATCCGCATCCCTCCCGGAACAACCATATTACGAAGCGAGAATTTCCCGGTTTTTGAAGCAAACCGAGGGGCACATTTTGTCAATGGGGTCAGATTACTTGAAATCTTCGGGGCTGTACTGAGTATTATACCGGGTTCCGCCAAGCCGCAGCGCCGCCAGTTCGGCTTCGCTGACCTTGCCGTGGATGAATTCCTGTACGGTGGGGTTGGGATGGTTCCGGATATGTTCGGCGTCGCCGTCGGCGATGATTTTTCCATTATGGAACATAATGATCCGATCGGCAATCTTGTAAGCGCTGTTCATGTCGTGCGTAACGACGATGCTGGTAACATGAAGTTCATGTTTCAGTTTGAGGATCAGTTCGTTGATGATGTCCGATCGAACCGGATCCAGACCCGTCGTGGGTTCGTCATACATAATCACTTCAGGATCCAGAGCGATCGCGCGGGCTAAAGCGACTCGTTTTTTCTGCCCGCCGGATAAGCTGGCCGGATATTGTTGCTGAAAACCGTCCATCCCGACCATGGCCAGCTTGCCCTTGACCAGTTCATCCATCGCCTTCCAGTCGGTGATTTTCTGTTTCTGCTGGATCGGAAAAATGATGTTTTCATAGACGGTCAGACTGTCGAATAAGGCGCTCATCTGAAAACAGAACCCATATTGCCGACGGATTTCAGCCAATTGTTTTTCGCTGAGATGATCGATTCGCTGGCCTTTGAAATACACCTCGCCGCTGCTGGGTCGCTCCAGAACGATCATGTGCTTCATCAGGACCGTCTTGCCGCATCCGCTCCGCCCGATGATGACCGTGGTTTTGCCCTTCTCGATCGCCACGGACACATTGTCCAGGACCAACCGCTCGTCGTATCGTTTGGTTAACTCCCGGACTACGATAATCCCGCTGTTATTGTCGATCGCCGCTCGGATCATAAGGCCTCACAACAGCGACTTAATCGGCCAGAAGGTCAGGAAGATGGATTTGGTAACCACCGCATAGATAAAGTTGATGACCAGAATCGAGATAAAACTGCCGACAAATGCTTCGGTGCAGGCCTCGCCGACGCCTTGGGCGCCTTCCCGGCAGGTAAATCCCTTGTAACACCCAATAATCGCGATCGCCCCCCCGAAAAATAATCCCTTAAGCGATCCGGTTACCACATCCCATAGCTCGACGGCCTGAGCGCTGAAATCCCAATATGCCCGGCTGTTGATGCCCAGTTGGATCACGCTGACGAAATATCCCCCCAGAATACCCAGAAGATCGGCATAAATAATTAACAGAGGGGTGAGTAACAGGCAGGCCAACACTCTCGGTGCCACAAGATATTTCACCGGATCGATTCCCATACTCCGGATGGCCGCGATCTGTTCGGTGACATTCATCGTACCCAGCTCCGCCGTAAGAGCTCCGCCAACTCGCCCTGCCAGCATCACCGCCGCCAATACGGGCCCCAGTTCTTTGACGACGGAAATATTGATGAGAACTCCCAACCGTTCTTCCAGGCCCATTCCGGCAAGCTGATCGTAGGCCTGAATCGCCAGAACCATACCCACGAATGCTCCGGTTATCATAATGACCGGAACGCTACCGACTCCGATCGCATTCATCTGCGACCAGATCAGAGGATAGGACCTCGGTTGGACTAAACTTAAAACTGAACACCGCGAACCATGATTGATGAACCGGGCAAATCGGCCCAGGTATTCAATCCGCTTGAGCGTAGCGTCTCCGAGTTCTTCAATCATGAAATCATGCCTAAAACTGTTTTACATTATCGGACTTCGTGTGAGCTCCGAACTGACTATGCTCGAGAACACCTATTTGTATCGTCCGTTTTGTATGACAATTTTAGCTGAAGATGGCTTCCATAGAACAAACCCCAATTTCATGAGCACAAAATGGAGAATCTGAAAACAAGAATCATATATTATCTATTTTAACTCAAGTTTTTCGAATGCCATTACCGAATTCCTATATTGCCCACATTAACATATTTCGACTTCGAAATGTAAACATGAAACGATATAGGTTTTGAGGTAAAATATGAAAGATCAATTTCTGGAACGGTATCTATCGGCACTTCTTGCAGGAAACCGCTTTCAATCCCGTTTGGTTATTGAAGAGGCCCTTCAAATGGGAATCCCTGCCAACAGGGTTTATATGGATATTATCTGGCCCATTATGATTGAGATTGAAAAACTGCATTCCAGAGAACTGATTGACTCGGCTCAGGAGGCCTTTGCTTCAAGAATCAACCGAACGATCGTGGATCAGCTACAGAATAAGTTACCCAGAAAACCCGAGCGAAACAAACGGATTGTGATTTGTTCAAGCCCCGATGAAAATGCGGAATTGGGCGGACAAATGGTAACGGATATGTTTGAAAGTGATGGCTGGGACTCCCGGTTTTTGGGAGGGCGCGTCAACCATGAAGACATCCTCAGTTTCATTCACGAATTTCGGCCGGATATTCTGCTATTTTACGGACTCACCCCACCGCAAATGCCCGATATCCGGCACATGATTGACCGTATCCGCAGCATTAACGCATTCCCCAATATGAAGATCATGCTGTCCGGCGGCGTATTCAATCGAGCGGAAGGCCTGTGGGAAGAAATCGGAGCTGACTTATTTGCCCCGAATGCCGAGGACGCCCTTCGCGTTGCCTCGGATGAAAATACCGAGGTAAATAAGCCCCTTCGTACCATCAAGCGTCGAAAACGGATTGCGGTCGAACAATCCACTCCGGTAACCGCCGAATCCTCCTGATTCGTCATTCCTTTCAATCCGCCTCAATAAACTGTTTCAGCAGCGGTTTTTATCGGCGTTTGGCATTCTCCCATCATAGGGATCCGTTGCCTTCCTACTGTTTCCCACACAGATAGTAGGATTTAATTATTTCTTTATTCAAAATTCGATCATAGGGCTTGCTTTGACGATATAATCTGCGTATAGTACTGAACTTGTTTGATTGCGGGAAAAACGAGAGTATCCTCCATATTTATTGGCGTACTGACTTATGATCTTGACTGAAATACTACAACCGGCGTGCGTAAAAGTGCCGATGACCTCGAAAGACAAGGATTCGGCCATTACGGAACTGATCGATCTTCTGGCTTCTTCTGGCCACTTGCTGGATCGGAATAGTGTCTTGGAAGCCGTGATGGTTCGCGAGCAAACCCGAAGTACGGGTATCGGCTCCGGCATCGCCATTCCACATGGCAAATGCGCCGGCGTTAAAGAGCTGGTCATGGCGATCGGAATTATATCCGATCCGATCGACTTCGATAGCATCGACCACAAACCCGTCTCGATCATTGTTCTTCTGGTATCCCCGATGGATCGGACAGGCCCGCATATTCAAGCCCTGGCCCGGATCAGCCGGCTGCTTCTGGATGAAGAGCTCAAAGCCAAGCTGGAAAAAGCGACATCCCCCTCCCAGGTCTATGAACTGATCAGCGTCAAGGAAAACGAGTAAAAAGAAAACCCCCGACGGATCTGACTGTCGGGGGTTTTTTTGCGCGCCGATGAAACGATTTTCGGTTATTTTTCCCAGCGAATCAGATTCAACTCATACGGATCGCCCATATCTTCGTGCCGCGGCAATACCCGCAGCGCAAATCCATGTTGCCCGGATGCGCGACAGGTGATCGATCCCATGAATCCGCAGGAACCATTGCTCTCCGGATTCGGCTGGAACTCCATACGCGTGATCTCTCCGTGCTCGATCCGGCCGTTGGAGTTGACCGTACCGTGAACCATCTCGACCGCCAGATCGTCCGGCCGAAGCCGTCCAAGTTTGAGCTTGGCGGTCACGCGGAGCTGAGACCCCACTTCCAACTCCGGCTGCTTGACATTGAGTTCACAGACATTCTTGCCATCATCGACATGGACCTCAACCTGTTCGATGGATAAATCCTGCCATGCGTTGCGGACATTCGTCTTCCACAGCGAAAGGCCCTTGGCGCGGGCCATGTTTTCCGAGGTCAGATATCGCCAGCGGGCCGCGGCCGGATTGTAGAACTTACGGGTATATTCGGCCACCATGCGACTGGTGTTAAACCTCGGGGCACACCATTTGATGGTATTCTTCATCCGCTTGATCCAGCGGTGAGGAAGTTTGTCTTTGGACCGCGAATAGAACACCGGAACGACCTCGTTTTCCATCAGGTTGAAGATCGCCTGCGACTCGACCTGGTCCTGGTATTCGAGATTCTCGTATTCTTCGCCGGCCCCGATGACCCAGCCGCCGTCGGGAATATAGCCCTCACACCACCAGCCGTCCAGAGTGCTCAGATTCAGAATGCCGTTGACGGCCGCCTTCATTCCGCTGGTGCCGCTGGCTTCCAGCGGGCGACGCGGATTGTTCAACCACACGTCAACGCCCTGCACCATGTACCGCGCGATATCAATATCGTAGTCTTCGAGGAAGACAAACCGGCGACGGACGTCATTTTCTTTGGCGAAGTGATTCAATTGTCGAATCAGTTCCTTTCCTTCGGTGTCTCGAGGATGCGCTTTTCCGGCAAACAGGAACTGGACGGGCCGATCCGTCTGCGTGAGCAGCTTCAAGAGCCGTTGTGGTTCACGGAGCAATAGGTTGCCTCGTTTGTAGGTGGCAAACCGACGGGCAAATCCGATGGTCAGGGCTTCCGGATCCAGTACCTCGTCGGCCTGTTCAATCTCCGTCAGGAAAGCCCCGCGACGCTGCAGTTGTCTTCGCAGACGGGCTCGGGCGAATCCTACCATACGCTCTTTGCATCGCTGGTGAATTCGCCAGAATTCTTCATCCGGAATCTGGTCGATATTGTGCCAGATGGACTTGTCGACGACCTCGTCTAGCCATTTGACGCCCAGGTAGCGTTCATACAGATTATTCATCTCGGCGCTGAGCCACGACTTGATATGCACGCCGTTGGTCACCGCCTGGATCGGTACTTCGTCTTCCGGAAGATCCGGCCACAGTCCCTGCCAGATCTTGCGCGACACCTGGCCGTGAAGCTGGCTGACACCGTTGCGATAGGCACTCATCCGGATGGCCAGTACCGGCATCTTGAATTTTTCCGTCTCATTATCCGGATCGATTCGTCCCAGACCGAGGAACTGCTTGCGGTTGATGCCCAGTTTGCCGTAGTAACTCCCGAAATATTTATCCATCAGCTCGACGGTGAATTCATCGTTGCCCGCAGCGACGGGGGTATGCACGGTGAAAATATTTCCGGCCTTGGCGATTTCGAGGGCCTCATCAAAGGTCAGCCCCAGGGCGCTGCGAAGACGGCGCACCCGCTCCAGCGCCATGAAGGCGGCGTGACCTTCGTTCATGTGACAGACGGTCGGCTCAATGCCGATCGCGTAAAGGGCCTTCAGCCCGCCGATGCCCAGAACCATCTCCTGGCAAATGCGGGTTTCCGAGTCTCCGCCGTAGAGTTGCTGCGTGATCACGCGATCCTCGGCGGAATTCATGGGAATGTTGGTATCCAATAGATATAATTGTACGCGACCGACATCGACTTTCCAGACTTGCGCACTGACGGTGCGGCCGGGGAACTGAATGCCGACGACCAACGGGCGTTTGCCCTTTTTGCGGACCAGTTCCAGGGGCATGTTGTAGAAATCGTTGTCGATATAGTGCTCCTGTTGCCAACCATCGGAATTGAGGTATTGGCGGCAATATCCTTTTTGATACATCAACCCCACGCCGACCAAAGGAAGCCCCAAATCGGAGGCGCTCTTGAGATGGTCACCGGCCAGAATGCCCAAACCGCCCGAATAGATCGGAATGCTTTCATGGACCCCGAACTCGGCGCTGAAATAGGCGATCAGGGGTCGGCCGGATTTGGCATAAACCTTGTCATACCAACTGGGCGTGTTTTTGGTTTCTTCCAGCGCCTCGCGGGCCTGCTTCAACTGATACAGAAATCCCTCGTTCTCCGACAGATCCTCCAGCCGGGCCTGGGAGACCATTCCCAGCATCTTGACCGGATTGTGCATGCATTGCTTCCACAAATCATAATCCACGCGTCGGAAGATATCCATGATTTCCGTATGCCACGACCAATAGAGGTTATTGGCAATGACGCGAAGATCATCCAACGGCTGCGGCAGCGAGGGTTTAACCGTAAATGTCCTGATTGTATGCATGACAGCTATCCTTCTGTCGAAATCGTCAAAAATCGGGACCGACCACCCACAATAGGCACTCTGTCTCCCTGAATTCATCGGTCCTTTCGCCGGAAATCTTAATCGGAAAACCCGGCCGGTGAACCGGGATATGACACGCAATTGAATGGATTATGGGACGAAATTAGGATTCCCCGCACCCGGGGTGCGGGGACCCTGAAAGAGACTCGGCTAACGATTCAATCCCGAATTCATGCTGGGCATCATTTGCCCGAGTTGGTTGCCCAGAGAACCTGACATGCCGTATCCGGGACTGGAATTGGATCCATAACCCCCGTATGTGGAGTTCATTCCATATCCCGTACTTTTTGGAGCGGTTAATTCGCTAACATCAATGATCCTCAGGGTTTTGGGATTTCCCAGGGAGGTTCGGGACGCCACAACCAGAACTCGTCCCCGCTGCATATACGAAACCCGGCCTTTGCCTCCGTCCACAGCATTGCACATCAGTTCCAGTGCGGTTCCGATATCGATTCGTCTCAACCCATCGAGGCCAACCGGAGAGGTTTCATCGATGAACGCGTTTTCTCGAAGATCATTCCAGTTGATCATCATCGGGAGAGCTGGTTCAACGGATGTCCGGATCCGGTCCAGCGCATCGCGAAATGAAGTTTCCGGAGTGATCGAGGACAGATCCACGGATCGATCCAGAAGAGCCCTGAAATTGGTTGGGATGGCCCGGACACCGGAAGGACCGGAGCCCGAGATGGGAATAGAAGCCGATCGGGTTGAAATTTCCCGCCCGGTTGTTACCTCGGTTTGAGCCGGAGAACTCTTCGTGGAATTATCGGAAGGAATGGCCTTTCGAACTGATCCCGAATGGATAAGAATCCCGGCCAGATCCTTGCCATCGACCTCAACATCCGCAATCAACCGAAAATAACTATTCATCTGGATATTCGACAGGCGAATCGAGCTCGCTCGGGCCAGCCCCTCTTCAAGGATTAGTTTGGATTGAGCCGGGGCGGTCTCGGAAACCTCAAGTCCGCGAATGGTCACCGTCAACCGGGCGGGACCCACCCGTGACCAGTCGGAAGCACGACAGACAAACGATATCGGGCTGCAAACGGAAATAACATCTTTGACCACACATCCGGAATCTTGATGAGCGGGCTCGATCCCTGTGCATGAACCCAAAACCAATCCCGTTATGAATATCAACATCCCGCAATCCTTTCCAATCCTTACCCCGTTCCCATTGTACGATACCCCGGCTTCGGGGTGCAATCAAAAAAATTTGGTTTGTTCAGAGACCGGTCACAACCCCTCAGAACGCCCCATAACAGAGACCTCCGATCTCAAAACAGCAAAATAAGGCAAAATATTTTTCAGATTCAGCCCGGTTTAAGGGGAACGAAAGATGAAATATTTCGGCTCGAAATATTTGCATTCAAACCACAATGTGTAAAATCAAATTTATTTAATTCAGAAAATTCTTTTTCCTTATATAAATCCAACTTTACAGTCTTGTAGCATTTCGACTTTCCGATCCGACCCGGTGATTCTGAACAGAAACACAAACGAGGAATTTCCTTGCCCTCTTATCGGTATATCTCCCCCTAATTAACGTTGTTTTCCAGTCGACGAAGAGGGCGAGTGGGTTTGAAATATCCCTGAATCGAAAGGAATGCAATATCCATGGCTACAAGCGTAAAAATCAGTCCGGTTACCCGCATAGAGGGACATCTGGCGATTGAACTCAAGGTCGAGTCAAACCAGGTCATGCAGGCCTTTAGCATCGGGGAAATGTTCCGAGGTCTCGAAGTGCTTCTCAAAGGGCGCGATCCGCTGGACGCCCATCAGATTGTCCAGAGAATCTGCGGCGTCTGTCCGGTATCTCATGGGACCGCTTCGATCTACGCGCAGGATCAGGCGTACCATGTGACGATCCCGACGAATGGACGATTGCTTCGCAATCTGATTCTGGCAGCTAATTTTATTCAATCACATATTCTACATTTTTACCACCTGACGGCCCTGGATTATGTGGATGTAACCGCCATCACGGGATATCAGGGATCGGATCCGGAATTGCAGTCCGTTCGAGAGTGGGTTCAGAATGAATTCAAGGCCGGAGTCGTCGCGCCAGCGGCACCGTTTTTGCCTCGATACGAAGGCAAATATCTCGATAACGCCGAATTGAATATCCAGGCGATCAAGCATTATCTGGAAGCCCTGGAGATGCGAAAGTTGGCGCACCAGATGTGTGCGATCTTCGCCGGGAAAATGCCTCATCCCGCCTCGCTGATCCCGGGTGGCGTCACACAAAAACCGACCGCGCAGAAAATCGCCGCGTACGCGGGAATGCTTCAGCGACTGCAGATGTTCATCGATCATGTCTATCTTCCGGATGTAGTGGAAGTCGCCAAGGCCTTCAAAGACTATTTCAAGATCGGCAAGGGATATGATAATTTTCTGTCCTACGGAGTGTTTCCGGAATCCGGAAACAACGAAGGGCATGTTCTGCCCGCCGGAACCATTGTGAATGGAAAACCAGGGGCGTTCGACGCGGCGGCTATTACCGAAGATGTGAAATATTCGCGGTTCGCCTCGGTTTCGGGAGCCCATCCAAGCCAGGGCGACACGGTGGCCGATCCTCACAAAGCGAATGCGTATTCCTGGATCAAGGCCCCCCGTTACCAGAAACAACCGATGGAAGTCGGCCCGCTGGCCCGCATGTTGGTGGCATACCATCAGGGTCATGGAGAATGCAAAACCCTGATCGACGGAGCGTTACAACAAATTGGTGTAACACCCGCCGAATTGAACAGTGTCATGGGCCGTCATGCGGCCCGAGCCATCGAGTGCAAGATCATCGCCGATCATTGCGGGCATTGGCTTGACCAGTTAGCCCCGGATCAGGCAACCTATAATGAATTCGACATCCCCGCCTCCGGTTCCGGAATCGGTTTGACGGAAGCCCCGCGAGGCGCCTTGGGTCATTGGATCACTCTGGACAACCATAAGATCGAATCGTATCAGTGTATCGTTCCGACGACCTGGAACTGTTCTCCGCGGGATGATCGGGGGATCGAAAGCCCGGTGGAGAAGGCCCTGGAAGGCACTCCGATCGCCAATGAAGAAAACCCCATCGAAGCGGCCCGTGTGGTCCGTTCGTTTGATCCGTGCATCGCCTGCGCCGTTCATTGAACGCATGGGCGATTGACCGAGCCTGGACAGCTTTTTGAGGACTTGACTATGGGAACCGTAACACGAAGAACATTCCTGAAAACATCCACTCGTCTGGCCGCCGTGTTGGGGCTGGGATCGAGCATGATTCCACAGATCGCCGAGGCGGTGGAACAACTGTATTCGGGCAACGCGCCGCTGATCTGGCTGGAAGGACAGGGCTGCACGGGTTGCTCGGTTTCGTTGCTCAATACCGATTTTCCCAGCATCGCCCAGGTGCTGACACAACGCGTCTCGCTGAAATTTCACTCCACCGTCAGCGCGGCAACCGGCGAAGTCGCCGTTAAAACGATTCACGAATGCGTCGCCAAGGGCGGGCATTTCCTGGCCATCGAAGGCAGCATCCCAGTCGGTATGCCGGAGGCCTGCGTCATCGCGGAAAAACCGTTCACGCAGGTAGTCCTGGAATCCGCCCGGACGGCACAAGCGGTAATTGCAGTCGGAACCTGCGCCAGCTTCGGCGGGATTCCAGCGGCGGAAAACAATCCGACTCAGGCCACCAGTGTATCGGCCTTTCTGGCTTCGCAGGGAGTGAAAGTGCCGGTCATCAATCTTCCGGGATGCCCCTGCCATCCGGATTGGCTGATCGGGACCATCGTCCATGTGCTGAAATTCGGAATCCCGGCGCTGGACGAGAAGTCCAGGCCAAAAGCATTTTACGGCAAACTCATTCACGATCAGTGTCCCCGATTTGCGGATTATGAACGGGAGAAATTTGCCAAAAGCTTCTCGGATGACGGATGCATGTTCCATCTGGGTTGCATGGGCACGCAGACCCACGCCGATTGTACGATGCGGATGTGGAACTGCGGCACGAATAGTTGTCTGCACAGCGGATCGATCTGTATCGGTTGTGCCTGGGAAGGATTCACGGCCAAACAATCCTTCCCGATCTACCGCAAGTTGGAACTTCAAACCACCGATCATACCAGCTAAACGAGGGATTTACCGATGAAGCTGAATACCAAACTGACTTTATGTCTTGTACTCGGACTGGGCACGATCGTCGCTCTGGTGCAATCCGTGCAGTATCTGGATCAGACCCGGCGAATCACGCAACAGATCCAGTCGGATATCGCGGTTCTCGAGAGCCAGGCAGACCAGAATGCACGGAATGTATATGATTCCATTCAGAATTCGCTGGCGGGTTCCCTGGAACGGGGCGAGATGGAGAAGTTCAACAACTTGTTGCGCGAACAGAAAAATGTCAAGGGATTGTTGGAGTTCTCGCTGTACGATCGTAACGGTGTGGTGACGCATTCCAGCGACACGGCGCATCTCGGACAGAAACTTCCCGGCTCGTTGAAAGATCAGTTGCTGTCCAAACCTGACGAACAAATCGTCAAGACGGATCAGACCATCGAAATATTTAAACCCACACCGATCGAAGGCGACTGCATTCGTTGTCATACGGATTGGCCCAGACACGGTGTGGGGGGCGTCACCTACTTCCAGTTTTCCACAAAGGAACTGGCCGATGCCCGAACCAACGCTCACACCATGCTGAGCAGCATTCGAGGGGCTATGTTTCGAAACAGCATCATTGCTCTGATCGTGCTGGTGGTGATTATTTATGTCATGGCCAGCTTCCTGGTGGGACGACCGTTGAAATCGTTCTTTGCCATGCTGAACCCCATCGAAACAGATTCGCGAAATCTGACCTACCAGATTCCGGTGACTCGATCCGATGAAATCGGCAGACTGGCCGAAACACTGAACACCTTCACCGGCAATCTGGATGAAGTGATCGGCAGCGCGCAGGAAATCGGAAAACGAGTTGGAACCGAGGCCTCGCGACAGGCGGCGACCGTCGAAGAAACCAGTTCCGAAATGCAGGAAATCTCGTCTCAAACCAAGCAGAACACGGGCAACGCCCAGAAGGCCAATCAATTGATGGGCGAGATCAGCCAGCAAACCCACGAGGCCAACAAGGCCATGCAGAACCTGTCGGTCACAATGAAGGAGATCTCCGAGGCCAGCAGCAAGACCTCCTCAATCGTGAAAACCATCGACGGGATCGCCTCTCAAACCAACCTGCTGGCCCTCAACGCGGCTGTGGAAGCGGCCCGGGCGGGTGAAGCGGGGAAGGGATTCTCCGTCGTCGCGGATGCCGTACGGAAACTGGCCATGGGATGTGCCGAAGCCGCCCGGAATATCGGACACCTGATCGACGATACAGTCGCCAAGGTCCAAAAGGGCGAGCAGGTCGTTACCACGACCAGCAAGCGATTTGAACAACTGGCTCAGCAAAATGTCACGGCCACCAAGCTGATCGATGAGATTGCCCACTCGTCCGAACAGCAATCGCAAGCCATTGATACTGTCAACAGCGCCTTATCCGATCTGGACCACAGCACACAACAGAACGCGATGGAGGCCGAACAACTGATGCAGGCCATGGAACAATTCAAGACTTCCGCCTCGGACCGATCGGATCCCGAGAAGGAATCGGCCCCGTCGCACCCTACCCGTATGCCGGCTCGAGCACGGGAATTCGCCTGCGGAGAATCCGTCTAAGGAATACGATCAATCCAACAACTATTGTTTCTCCTGCTGTGTGAATAGGTCCCTCATTTTGAGCGGGCCTATTTTATTACCATTCCTGTCGTGCGAGGTCTTGGATATGGAGCCAACCGGAAACGAGGGTAAGCAGGCCGGCAATGATTGTTCACACTTTCGATTCTCGTCGCGATTTTTGAATCTTTTAGTCGGCTCCGATGGCTTCCACGATGGGGGATTCGGGCTGGAAATCACGCAGGTTGTCAGCTCGGCGCAGGGCCCCGCTGAGTTTTTCCCTGGCCAGATCCAAGCGCAAAGACAGGATCTCAGAGTCCACGGCTTTTTCGAGATTGCCCCTCAATTCTCTGATCCTCTGCTCGAGTTGGGTCAACTGAATTTCGCTTTGAACCTTCCGCAGGGAAATATCGTTGAGTCGTTGGAGCAGATCATTGATCTGTTCGACCCCCACATACGCACCAAGGACTTCCTTTCGCTGGGCCAGTTCGATGTTAGCCCGGGCCAGCTTTTCCATCGCATCCTGCAGGGCGTTTTGGCCCGACTGTCCGGCGGCCATCATTTTTTCCGTGGCATCCACCCGCTGCCGAGAGATATCCAGCAATTTTTGAAGGTCTTTCAATACGGGATCCCCAGCGATCTGCTGGTCGGCTTTCTTCCGAGCTTCCTCGATCTGTAGATTCAGGTTATCCTCCATGACTCGATTCAGTTCGTTATCCAACCGGATCTGACGCATTTTTTCCTGGTTGCCGGATATTTCAATCATGATCTGATCGCGGCGCAGTTCCCCCGAAGACGACAAGTCCCGTAGCGTTTCCTGCAATTGTCGTACTTCATTTTCGGCTATGGTTGCCTGCTTTTGGGCCAAGTCGATGCGTCGGATCATCCGTTCCTTGTAGGCCTCAAAGTCGCGCTGGAGAGCGTCTCTCAACAGGTCAATCACTGTCTCCATCGCTTCGATTGCCAGAGGCGCGTGATCCTCGTTTACAATCATCTCAAAGTGCAACAACAATTCCTTGGTTAATCCCACCGAAGGGGTATTCAAATCGATCAGATCCGGGCGTGGGTATCCTGAGGATCGGCCTCCACCATACCGGCTTTGAAGCTGTTCGGCCATCCGTTGGGCTTCCCGGGCCCGCATTTCGGCCTCACGGGCTCTTTGCTGGGCTTCCTGCATCTGTTTCTCCGCCTGTCTCCGAAGAGCATCCGCAGCAAGCTGATCCGGCGAACTGCTCGACTGTACGGCAACATTGTCACCTGACTCCGATGAGACGGCCGGAGGAACCGGAGGCACGGGAGGTTGGGGGGGAACGGACATACTTACACTTTCGCCCCCGCCGCCGGCAAAACCGGACATTCCGCCACCGCCAAAACCACCCATACCCATTCCTCCCATCATACCTCCACCCATCCCCATACCCATCATGCCCCCCTCCATGCCGGCCACAGGCATCATATCGCCGCCCGAACCGATATCCGTCAGCGTGATATCCGGTAGAAATGCATCCGTTCCGAGGTGTTCTTTGGTTGCCTTGCCGAGAATCCCGGAACTGCGGATGAGTCGATTCAAAAACTCTTCGCTCAGAGGTAATACCGAGGGATCATACGAAATCCGCAGGATGCATTGGGCCATTCGCGTGTTCGAAGGTTCCCTGGCTTCCTGAGATTTTTTTGCCGGTTCTCCTGGCTTGTCGGCCGCCCTTACAAAAACCGTAGCGATCATCATCCCAATCATCAATATGACTGTTCCAACTCGTCGGATTGTCATGATACATCTCCTTTCACTTTCGTTTTGGGTTGTTCTTCGATTTCCTTGATGCGCTGTCGGGCGGTTTCGGCCCAGCGATTGTCGGGGAACATTTCGATCACGCGATTGTAGGCCTCAATGGCCGAATCCGTCAGGTTCAGTTGTTTGTACAGCATGTCGGCCTGGTAGAGCATCGAAAACGCCGTCTGATCGACCCGGGCCTGGATTTCACGGATTGGATCGGGGGTCGAGGCCAATCGTTGATTGGAACGGGCAAGCCGTTGTTGTCCCTCGTGTTCCTCCAGGACCCTCTGGACAAATGCCACGGTCGCATCCGTCTTTTCCGTCAGGTCCGCGATCTGCGACTGGAGTCGATTGATTCGCCGCTGTTCGATCCGGATCGTGATGGCCATCGTGGCGATGATCGCGATCATCGCCGCCGCAGACAGACCAAAAACCGTCCGGCGGACACGCCGACGATGAACTCGGTATCGAATTCGTCCGATCAGGACCGCCGTATCGGCAACCTCCGGTTGGGAGAAAGCTCGATCCGCATCCTGCAACAATTGTGTTAATCGCTCATCCATTTTTCACTTTCGCTCAAGCTGTTTCATCTTTACACCAGTCAGCCAATCGTTCCCGCAACAACTCCCGGCCACGGGATAATCGGACATTCAGGGCGCTTCTTTCGATGCTGAGAATTTCCAGCATCTCTGGGGTTTCCATTCCATAAAGGTATCGCAGAACCACCGGCTCCCGATACTTGGCCGGCAACCCCCGAACGGCCATCCGAACGGCCTGGTCCCGTTCTTCGGTCAAGGAACGATTCTCGGCCTGGGTATGGGGTTCTTCTGCGAACGCTTCGGACGAAACGAAGCGTTTCAGCCGAATCATCCGCCGCAATCGAAAGGTGCGGCATTTGTTCACCGTAATGCGAAAGAGCCAGCAGCGAAGACGGCATCGATGATCGAACTTCGCCAGGCCGATATAGGCCGAGAGCAGTACTTCCTGCACCACATCATCCACTTCGGGATCCCAGCCGAGTATCCTGCCGGCCAGTCGGGCGATCTCGAGCCGGTATGTCTCGACGATCTGTGCGAACGCACCATCTTCGCCCCGGCAGATCCGCTGGATCAGGTCGCGTTCGCTGTCGGTTTCCGTGGGTGTCGGCTGAATCACGCTGTCGTTGCGGCCCTCATTCATAACCGACATATT
>JAAYVQ010000447.1 GCA_012517095.1 Phycisphaerae bacterium
AAACGAACTGCGGCGGATGGTGTGGAAGGATCTGACGGATCATCTCAAACGGTTTTCCACGGGAGATCAACTTATCAAAGAGCTTCAGCGGTTACTCATCGCCGCTTAAGAAACCATGAAAAAGTCAGTCAACTTGAGAAAAATAGTATTCCGACTATTCCTATGGACATACTGTGCTATTGAGGGGGTCTATCTTTGGCATATTCGTATCCCGATCGCAGGAATAATTCATCAATAGCGTTAAATGTAATGGTTTCGATACAACTTCGATGCGTGCAAAAAAGGGGTTGGCTGTCTCGTAGGGACCGATGGCAGGATTTATCCCTTGTTTTTTGGCTGAAAATGGCTTATAATAAGATGGGAATAATGTATTGTCCTGTGTTTCAATCTGTTCGAGGCGAGGAGTTTGAACACGGCGGAGAAAAATCAAAAAGTCGGGTAACATTTGCCGGGGGGCGCGCACCAGTATCCTGAAGATGTCCAATGGAAATGGATAATGTCAAGCTTTATCGAGAATTGGTCCTGCGGGTTCGTCAGGGCGAACAAGGCGCCCAGGATCGTCTGGCCGCCGGTATTCGTGGTCCCTTGCAGGCCTATGTGTATCGAATTACGATGCGCGATGACCTGACGCAGGACATCGTACAGGAAAGTTTACTGGAAATGTTCAAAATCCTGGGAAAATTGAGTGACACCGATCGTTTCTGGCCGTGGTTGTGCAAGATAGCCCTCAACAAGATTCGCAATCACCACCGGATTCAGCAACGCCGCAAACAGGCAATCCTGTCTAAGGCGGAGGTGGATCGGTCCATGGAAAGGGCGCAACACGGGCTTGAAAACCTGGTGACCGAGGAATTCAAACAGATTGTGCGGTCCACGATGGACAAGCTCCAGCCGAATCAACGGGCTGTGCTGAGCATGCGATGTTATGAGAACATGTCCTACGCCCAGATTGCCGAGATCATGGATTCCACCGAACTGAACGTTCGCTTGATGTTTTACCGAGGCAAAAAACAGTTACAGAAATACTTAAGTCGACACGGATTTGGCCGGGGAGCATTGATATCGGCTTTGGTGATTTTCGGGAAGATGACGGCTCCGGATACGGCGACGGCGGCCGGGATCACGGTTCTGCCCTCGGCCGTCGAGGTCGGTGCGGTTGCCGCAACGATCGGGGCACTGACTTCCAAGACGGCGGTCGTTTCGTTGACTGCCGTGGGGATTATTACCGCGGGTGCAATCGTGGCCCATTCGCCATTGAGCGGAACTGCTGGAATAGCCACAAATGAAAATGGGACCGCCCAAGTCCTTCCAGCGGATGCATCCAATAACCATGAAGCCGATGAGAACTGGTTTTTTTACCCCGAGGGACCACAAGGGCCGGTGATGATGCGGTTGATTCGTAGAGATGACAAAGGCCAATCCTTCTGCCAATGGTTGCAGAATGACGATGGCTCGTATTATTACGAAACAGGCAGCAATACGGTCCACATCACCGCTCATCGAAATTACAACGAGGACCTTTCCGTACGGCGCCTTCCAACGGACTCGGCGGCTCTGACGGGATTCCTCAACAAGATCGAAGGCCGTTCGGTCCATATCGCGGAGTTGCCCAATCATACCGGAAATATGCTGATCGTTACCGGCAGCAACGGGACGGACCAGAAGATCCTGCGATTGATTCGGAATTATGATGTTTTACAGGAAGAGCATTTTCAGTACAGTTGGCCTGCGGCAGCCCGACGGGTGGATGGTCGCGATACGACACAGACTCAAGGATACTGCTGGTTCACCGTAGCTGGAACACTTGGAGGCCAAGATGTCAAGGGTACCGGATTTGTGCCTCTCTATTACAATGCCAGCAAGACGCGGCCGGCATGGGTCTCGATCCAAGCCGGTAGCCGACGATTCTTCGACAATGGTAATACGGCAGTGATTCTGGGGCAGACCGGAAACCTCATGAAATCCTTTCCGGGAGGAACATTCCTGAAAGGACTCAGTCGTCCGTGGATGGGTCTGCATACGATTGACACAGTACGGCGTGATGCAGCCGAATTCAGGGTTCCCTTTGAGATCGGTTATATCGATGGCCGCAAGAAGGCGCAGATAACTCTGAAGATGAATACCGACGAAATGGTTTATGTCATAGACCTGGATCACGATAAGGTTGAGACGGTGATCAGTCAATCAGCCGACGGTCGGGAAACGGGGCGATTGGATTTTTCCTACTTTAAGGACCCGCCGAGAACGGATTTAGCCCAGCCGCCTACTTTGGTCCAAACCGGATCGGCACGGGAATCCCTTGACACTCTGTGGTTGTTTAACCTCTCACAGGGAAAGGTTATGCAATAGTCAGAAAATGAAACCGGTAGAATCCACACACATTCGAATCAACAGAAGCCATGAGTTTTACGGCATCGTATGCCTGATGGGGATACTCTGTGTTTCATCCGTGCTTGCCCAAGGTGTACCTCCAACCGAAATTCCGGGGGATTTTAACCAGGATGAAATCGTCAATATGGCGGATTTCGGCGTTTTATCCGAGGGCTGGCTAAAGACCCTTCCGTGGGGACCTTGGGATTGTGAGCCCCCCAAGTTGGTTGCCCATTACCGATTGGACGGAGACGCAACAGACAGCGCGGATGATCACGACGGAGTATTGCATGGAACACCAACATGGGTCAGCGGGAAGAACGCCGCTGTCGGAAGCGGTGCAATTCAGCTTCACAGTGGGGATTATATCTCGATTGCGGATGATTCCGTCTTTGATATCACCGGTTCAATAACGATCTCAGTCTGGATCCGAACCAATACGACTGTAGGTACGGCGTCTATCTTTTCGAAAGGTGGCAGTGCCTGGAAACTTTTCGTGGACGACGATGGGTATCTGAACTTCTCTTGTACCGGCCTCGACTTTCATTCTCAGATTACGGGTCATACCCTTGTTGCCGACAATAACTGGCACCATGTCGCGGGTGTATATGATCAGGATATTGGGGAAATTTCATTGTATGTCGATGGTTCGAAGGATGCCGCGATTTCAGCATCGGGACAGATGAATGTCAATGACGGGGATGTTTGGATCGGTGGAAATGCCGAGACTATGGATCAGTGGTTCAATGGATTTATCGATAATGTTCGACTGTACAATTATGCCTTGACTTCTCAGCAGATCTTCAGTCGTATGACATGGCATGTCGACACCGTTCACGGTCACGACACCTACAATGGACAAGGAAAAGGCAGGGCTTTTCAGACCATCCAGAAGGCCATCGATATGGCTTCCGATGGCGACGAGATCCTGGTTTGGCCCGGTGTATATTCGGAGGCGGTTATTTTCATGGGAAAAGCAGTGACCGTCCGAAGCGTCGCCGATGCGGCAATCATCGAAGCTCCGGGGGATTTTGCGGTCAATTTTTTCTTCGGCGAACAGGAGTCTTCCATCCTTCAGAATTTTATCATTGCCAACAGTGAAATCGGCATCTTTGTCGAGAGCAGTCGTCCCACGATTCGGAATGTCACGGTCGTTAATAACGACTTCGGGCTGGAGGCCTATACGGGATCAAAACCCGTCATCCGCGACAGTATTTTCTGGAATAACAAATACAAGGATGTGTATAATGATACCTATGCCCCGCAGATTACATATAGTTGTCTGGAGCGTTTCGTACAGGGCGAGGGTAATATCAGTACCGATCCGCTCTTTGCGGCGGCAGTAAACGGCGATTATCATTTACAATCGGAAATGGGACGATTCGTAGCGGATGGCCAGCCAGAAAACTCCGGTGAAGGCGGCGGGTACTGGGCGTTCGACAACCAGACAAGCCCATGTATCGATGCCGCAGACCCCGGGTTGAATCCCATGGGCGAACCGATGCCAAACGGTGCCCGAGTCAACATGGGGGCCCATGGTGCGACCGCCCAAGCCAGCCGAAGCCCGTGGCCTCTGAAAAGTGATGTGAATCATGACGGGATTGTTAATATAGATGATTTGATGATCCTAACGGAGAAATGGCTCTATAATCAAGGGAACTGAGAGTGATTTGAGTACGAAATCAAAGAACACGGCATTTACTTTGATCGAACTTCTGACCGTGCTGGTAGTGGTATCGGTGTTATCCATGATTTTGGTGCCGGCATTGTCCAAGGCCAAGAAGGTTGCGCGCGCTGTGATCAGTGCCGCCAATCAACGCCAGATAACCCAGGCCAACGCGGCTTACGCTGGCGAGAATGAGGAGTGGTTCCCCGAATCTGTGGCGACACTGGGAACCTCTGCCCGATGGAGTTGGCGGGAGCCCATGGTCTTGACGGGTTTCCAAAAGCGAAGCCCTTTCCATCGTCGTAGTGTCGGTGATTACCTCAGGGATTATATCCCCACGGCTAAGACCCTGCACTGTGCCAGTGCTCCCCGCAACTATAAGTATCTGGAAGATGCATGGTTGGCCGGAGACTCATGGGATAACCCCAGTCCCGATACCGGTCATGAAGACCCGGTTTTTGGAACCTATTGCCTTTATTGGAACTACCGCGGGTACCTGGTGGACAAAAAAAGGCCTTTCGTTGGACCACAAAGAACAACTGGGGAACGAGGCCAGAGTAACCTTTTGATCAGCGATTATTTCGGTTTCGGGCATTGGCGAAACGAATTGACTTACGGAACCCGCAATGCCTTTGGGAGTTGTGAGAAGTTTACTGGAGCGTCCATTACAGCCGGAACCTCAGTCTCCACCGACTTCTGGTCACGCTTGGCAGCGGAAGATTCCCTGGAACGGCAAGGGATAGAGATACGGTTAAATGCCGGCTATATCGATGGGCATGTGGAGAAGTATTCGGCCGACGAAACCCGCGTTATGAAGGTAGCCATCACGCCGGATGGCGGTGTCCCTTATCCGGATAATGTCGGCCCGGCCGGGGATATCTACCTGCCAACCGAGCGACGCTGAGACCCATTTCAACATCTACACTTCTCGCAGACATCCCCACGCAGGTCCTCCAAATCACGATCGGGAAATTTTCAGAAATATCGTGTATATACCTTGATATATCGTAACATATCGATATATTGATATAAAATAATGGGTCGTATCGGAGAAAACCTCCATGGTTACGAAAAGGAACAAACGGCCGGATTTGGCGTCGATGGACACGATGGAAGCGGCAGCCGAACGGCTTCGAGCAGTGGCGCATCCGGCGCGGCTGCGGATGCTGGACACCCTGCTACAGGGGGAATATGCGGTACACGAGATCGCCAGCTTTTGCGGGCTGAGCCCCAGCCAGACCTGCGAACACCTGCGGTTTCTCCAGGGCCGCCAAATCCTGTCCAGCCGCCGCAGGGGACGGACGGTCTATTACCGGATCGCGGCTCCTCAGATCCCGGGATTGCTGGCGTGTATCAAGAAACATTGCGGAGCCCAATCGGACCCCGGCAGACGAACAATGAAAGGAAACTCTCGATGAAGATCGTAATTGTAGGCGGTGTTGCGGGCGGGGCCTCGGCAGCGGCACGGGCACGACGGCTGAACGAAACGGCGGAGATCACCTTGTTGGAACGGGGGGATTACATTTCCTTTGCCAATTGCGGCTTACCCTATCATATCGGGGGGACCATCCCAGAGCGTTCCCGTCTGCTCATTCAGACACCCGAAGCGATGGAGAAACGGTTCAAGATCGACATACGGACGAAATCCGAAGCGATCGGGATCGATCGAACGGCTCGGCAGGTGGTTGTTCACGACCGTTCGACCGGTCGGGAATACCAAATTCCCTATGATAAACTCATCCTCAGCCCCGGAGCCGAGCCGGTTCGCCCGAAGATTCCGGGAATCGATTCGGCAAAGGTTTTTACGCTGCGGTCGATCCCGGATATGGACGCCATCAAGGCCTGTGTGGATTCGTCACCGGGAACGAAGGCGGTCATTGTCGGCGCGGGGTATATCGGATTGGAGATGGCTGAGGCGCTGCGGCATCGCAAGATGGAAGTAAGCGTCGTGGAGCTGGAAAACCAGGTCTTTGGACCGATGGACCCGGAAATGGCGTCAATGATCGACGGCCAGCTTCGACTCCAGGGCGTTGAGCTGTTGCTGGGAATGTCGGTCACGGCCATCGAAGACACGCACGAAGGCGTGACGGTGCACCTCAGTTCCGGAAAAACACTGGATGCTTCTTTGGTGGTGGTATCGATCGGCGTACAACCGGAAGTTGAACTGGCTAAAAAGGCCGGTCTGGATATCGGGCAACGGGGCGGTATCGTGGTTGACGAGCACATGCGAACCTCGGATCCCGATATTTACGCCGTCGGCGACGCGGTGGAGGTAGAGGACTTCGTCAGTGGTTTTGCCGCGAGAATACCTCTGGCCGGACCCGCCAACCGGCAGGGACGAATCGCAGCCGACAACATCATGGGAAGGCCCAGCGTGTATCGCAAGACTCAGGGGACGGCCATCTGCAAGGTCTTTGATCTTGCGGCAGGGATGACCGGCCTGAGCGAAAAAATGCTTAAGCGAATCGGCCGGGCTTACGAGAAAATCTACATCCACCCGGCCAGCCACGCCAGTTATTACCCCAGCGCCAGTCCGATCAGCTTGAAACTGCTGTTTGATCCGTCTGACGGTAAGATCCTCGGCGTCCAAGCCGTCGGAAGCGATGGTGTGGACAAACGAATTGATGTGATCGCCACGGCGATCCGGGCAGGGATGACGGTCCGGGACCTGAGGGATCTTGAGCTGTCCTATGCTCCACCCTATGGATCGGCCAAGGATCCGGTGAACTATGCGGGTTTTGTCGCCAGCCATGTGCTCGATGGGGATGTCAAGGTCTGTCATGCCGATGATGTGTTGAACCTGCGGGATGACCAGTGTCTTCTCGATGTGCGGACAACCGCCGAGGTTCAGGCGGGGACCATCGGCGGAGCGGTGAATATCCCAATCGATGAGTTGAGGAATCGTCTGAAAGAATTACCGAGGAACAAAGAAATCCTGGCATTTTGTCAGGTCGGTCTGCGAGGGTATCTGGCCTGCCGGATTCTGTCTCAGAATGGTTTTGCCTGCCGGAATCTGAGCGGTGGATACAAGACTTATCGTGCCTCCATTCCGGCAGGAACCGTTCCGGCTCAACCTGAAAAACCAACGGAGATGAAGGATGATGCCGGGAATCAGGAATCCCAGGTTCCTACTTCCGGTGAATCGGTTGTTGCCGTCAAACACATCGACGCCTGTGGACTGCAATGTCCGGGGCCAATCCTACGGCTGAAAGAAGAACTGGACCAAATGGTCGAAGGCCAGGCTGTTACGATCACCACGCAGGATTCCGGTTTTGCGGGGGACATCGCAGCCTGGTGCCACAGTACCGGCCATGATCTCGCGGCTACGGCCAGCGATAAGGGTCGCTTCACGGCGACTATCGTCAAACGACAAAGCTCGGTATGTACCTCCAACGCCCTGGTCCGAAAGAACAAAACCATCATCGTTTTCAGCAACGATTTCGACCGGGTCATGGCCTCCTTCATCATCGCCAACGGAGCAGCATCGATGGGCTCGTCGGTGACGATGTTCTTTACCTTCTGGGGATTGAATGTGCTTCGCAAGGACAATCCTCCTGCGGTCGGAAAGAATTTCATCGAGCGGATGTTTGCGGTGATGATGCCGCGAGGTACGGGTAAGCTGCGGTTATCGAAGATGAACATGGGCGGCCTGGGTACGGCGATGATGAAGGGGATCATGCGCAAGAAGAATGTGTCCTCGTTGGAGGAATTGCTGACCAAGGCCAGGGCCGCCGGCATTCGATTGGTGGCCTGTTCGATGTCAATGGACATCATGGGAATCAAAAAGGAAGAACTTATCGAGGGCGTCGAGCTGGGCGGCGTCGCCATGTATCTGGATCAGGCCGAGGCCGGGAGCGTCAATCTATTCATATAACGGCTGAACCGAGACGGGAAAGACGATCGGAATTCGTGGAACCCATTATCGGCAGGGAGTACCGGAGTCCCAATTGGCGGCCATCAAAGCCAAATCGAGAAGATCGACTCTGTCATCAGCGTTGAGGTCGGGACAGGCAGGACCGGAACAATCGATTTCGTTTAGCCATTGAGTCAAAAACAACATCAGATCTCCAATGCCCACTCGGCAATTGCCGCTGAGGTCGCCGACGGGTTGCTCGGACCGAACGACGACATGGCAGGCCGTCAGAGGGGGAATCGTATAGGTAAAGGAGTTGTTGAAGACCGGCACGACTGGGGTTCGTTCAGTGATCGAAGCACTGGCGGCATCGAAGGCCCAGACCTGTGCCGAGGAAAACGGTCGTGGGCTGGTGATGTTGAATGTGCCGCGGATCGGCTGGGTGTAATTTTTATTCAGAACAACCAGATGAATCCGGTTCGGGTTATCGGCGTTCATGGAGCCATAGATCGAGCTGTTGACTTTGTCGGACATCGAGGCAACGATGCGGGTGTCGCCAAATGTAGATTTATTTCCGTCATAATTGCGATAAATCCGATACGCAGCGGAAATATATGTGTCAGTTCCACCCCAGTAACTGGCGAAATACAGTCCATACTTGCCGAAGATACCGAGCACATCGGCCATCGCGATCCCACCGGAGATATGATCGGTTCCTCCGTAGTCGTATTCGGTGATGGCCAGTTTTGTACTCGGATAATATGAATTGATCGACTGGATTACTTTCGGCAGCAGGGGCAGATAGGATCTGTACCATTGCCCGATCCAGCTTTTTTCCACATAATCGGGATCCCACAGGGATCGAGGGGCCTGCATGCGAGCTTCGGCGTTGGTCTGGGTATATTCGCCCGGATCCTCTGTAATGCGAATGCCATCGGCATCCTGGGCCTCCGGATACCAGTGAAGATCGAGGACATCCAGCAGTCGCCTGCCCTGATTGTTCGATGCGGTTTTCATCTCGTCGAGGTAATAATCGATGAACCAGGAATACGAATGACCGGCCTTGACGGTTTTCCAGTCGGGGGCACTTTGAAGGTTATAGAAAGCTCCAAATCCGTAGAGGGCTGGGCCGAAAATTTGGGCTGTTGCATCCACATCCTTGACGGCTGAAGACAAGGCGACCGACCGATCGAGCAATTCCTGACAACCGGTATCTGCGGGGTGGATTCGCGGATGGGTCGAAGGCCACAAGGCCGGTTCGTTGTCAAGGGCATAAGCCTTCACGCCATCGACAGTCGAGGCGTAGCCAAATTGACTGACCAGGAAGTTGACACACTCATCGATATAGACAAAGTCATCTTCAGTATCCGGACTCCCCGGAGGATTACAGAAGGCGGCCGGTTTTTTGAATACAATTGATTTCCATC
>JAAYVQ010000448.1 GCA_012517095.1 Phycisphaerae bacterium
GGACGGGAGTGGACAATCCCGACCGACTGGAGGGCGGATACAATATCAGCATGTATGATCTGCTCGAACGACAATCGGGTTATCCGAAAGAACTTCTGGATTTTCGTCGCCACAATCTGCATCAGCTTTATTCGCCCGATCAGCCGATCACGGATATCCTCCGAAATGAAATGAAAGGATTTGAGCCACTTCTTATTGTTGTCCGAGATTCCGGATTGTTCCCTCGTTTTGCCGGAGACGACTTTGAGACGGTCTTTACCGACTCGTCCTGCCGGGTACGGGTTGTCCGATTCCGTAATCCGTAATCCCGGATTTGGAACTGGTCTTGAATATCGCGTATCGACATTTCCGTTTTGGGATCGGAATGGATGGGAATAAGGTTGAAACCCGGCTCGTGATGGCCTATAGTGACAGTCCAATCGGTTTTGTGTCCGGCTGAAATGGCGGCCGGAACCGCATTGAGAAGATACAATAGAAAGGCAGATCATGCGCCGATGGTTACTGTTTGGAATGGTTGTTCTGGCCTGTCAAGGATGCGCCAAGAAAAGCGATGTTGTCGTCCTCAAGCTGGCGCACGGCCTGAACACCGAACACCCCGTCCACAAGGGCATGGTCTTCATGGCCGAGAAGGTCGCCGAAAAGTCCGGCGGCAAGATGCGGATCGACATCTATCCCAGCGAGCAACTCGGCCCGGAGAAGGAATGCATCGAGGCCCTGCAATTCGGGGCTCTGGCGATGACCAAGACCAGCTCCTCGCCGATGGAGGGATTCGTCGAGGAGATGAAGGTTCTTGGGTTGCCGTATCTGTTCCGTGATAAGGAGCACTACTGGAAGGTTCTCAGCGGCCCGATCGGCAAGGAACTGCTGGCTGCCGGCGAAAAGAAAGGGCTCAAGGGTCTGTGCTTTTATGACGCCGGGGCACGGAGTTTTTACACGGTCAACAAGCCCGTCAACTCACCGGCCGACCTGAAGGGTCTGAAAATCCGCGTACAAAAAAGCCCGATCGCGATGGACATGGTCAAAGCCCTCGGGGCCTCGCCCACGCCGATCGACTACGGCGAACTTTACACCTCGCTGCAACAGGGCGTCGTCGATGGAGCCGAAAATAACGCACCGAGTTTATATACCTCGCGTCACTACGAGGTCTGCAAGTATTACTCCCTTGACGAGCACACCATGCCGCCGGATGTGCTTCTGATCAGCCCTGCGATCTGGAACCGCCTGACGGCCGAACAGCAGAAGATCCTGCAGGAGGCGGTCGATGAGTCTGTCGAATACCAGAAGCAACAGTGGGCCGAGTTCGAGAAGTTGTCCATGTTGGAGGTCCAGCCCAAAGAAGGCAAGGCCGTCGGGGTCCAGATTATCCATCCCGACAAGCAACCCTTCCGGGACGCCGTCAAGCCCATGCTCGAATCATTTGCGGGAACCAAAATCGGCGATCTGGTCCGTCGGATTCAGGAGGTACAATAATCATGCTTACCCTCATCAAGAAAATCTTGAATTGGTTTCTGGAAACCCTGCTGACGGTGGTGATGGCGGTGCTGGTGCTCGATGTCGTCTGGCAGGTGATCGCCCGATGGATCATCAACCGGCCGAATTCGACGGTCGGCGAATGGCTCCGGAACTTATTTACAGCATGTGGGATTAATCCCACCTTTTCATGGACGGAGGAACTGGCGACCTATCTGATGATCTGGGTCGGTATGTTGGGAGCCAGCGTCGCCCTTAACCGCGGGTCTCATCTGGGAATCGACTACATGGTCTCGAAATTCAGCGTAATGACTCGGATCAAGACGGAGGTATTTGTCTTTATCTGCATCGGCCTGTTCTCCCTGGTGGGGATGCTCATCGGCGGGATCCTTCTGGTCAGCAAGACATTCGAATTGGGGCAGACCTCCCCGGCCATGAAACTCCCGATTGGGTATGTCTATCTGGCCGTGCCGATCAGTGGTTTCTTTCTGGTGATCTATAGTATCGAGTTGCTGATGGAGCGGATCGTGACGCTCCGAAAAGGGCCGGATGTTTCGCAGGCCGTACAGGCACGGGCAACCCTGGATTGACCGACGGATGCGGTTGAGTGAACCAATGATAACCGAAACCCAATAAAGGATTGATCATGTCCCTGGCGATACTCGTTCTGGTGTTGGCGTTTACAATCCTGGTGGTACTCAATGTCCCGGTGGCTTTCTCAATGGGCATCGCCGCGCTGCTGGGCCTGCTGCTGATGCCGGACATTTTTTTCCCGTTGCAGACGATCGCCCTGCAGATGGCCACCAGCATCGACAGTTTCGCTCTGCTGGCGATTCCGTTCTTTATCCTGTCGGGCCTGCTCATGGGTCAGGGTGGTATCGCACGACGGCTGATCGACTTTGCCAATGTCATCATGGGCCGGATGAGAGGCGGACTGGCCCTGGTCAACATCATGACCTGTATGCTCTTTGGATCCATCTCCGGTTCGGCGGCCGCGGCCGTTTCCTCCATCGGGGGCTTTATGATCCCGATCATGAATAAGATGGGTTATCATCGGGATTTCAATGCCGCGGTGACCATCACCGCCGCGACGACCGGGCTGCTGATTCCGCCGAGTAATGTCATGATCGTTTATTCGCTAGCGACCGGCGGGGCCTGCTCGATCGCGGCGCTGTTTATGGCCGGCGTCGTGCCGGGCGTACTCGTCGGTTTTGGACTGATGGCCGTGGCGTTTGTCTTGTCGTGCAAGAATAACTATGGCAAAGGCGAAACCTTTACGCTCAAGGAAAGCGTCCTGCGGTTCTTCCGGGCGGTCCCTCCGCTGCTGCTAATCGTCATCGTCCTTGGCGGGATTCTCGGCGGCATCTTCACCGCGACCGAGGCCTCGGCGATCGCCGTGGTGTATTCGTTTATCCTGTCGGTTTTCGTCTATCGCGAGGTCAAGTGGAAGGACCTGCCCAAACTGATCCTGCAATCGGCGGTCACGACGGCCGTGGTGATGATGCTGGTGGCGACCTCGATGGCCCTTAGTTGGGTGCTGACCTACGAAAATGTGCCGCAAAATATCAGCGCGTTCCTGATGAGCTTCACCAACACCGGCTGGGTGGTCCTGCTGCTGATCAACATCCTGCTGCTCATCGTCGGCTGTTTTATGGATATGACGCCGGCGGTGCTGATCTTTACGCCGATCTTTCTACCGGTGATGAAGAAATTCAATGTGGATATCCTGCAATTCGGGATCGTCATGATCGCCAACCTGTGCATCGGTCTGTGCACCCCGCCGGTGGGGACTTGCCTGTTCCTGGGCTGCGGAATCGCCCAGACGACGGTGACCAAGGTCCTCAAGTATATCCTGCCGTTTTATGTGGCGATGGTCATCGTGCTTCTGCTGCTGACCTACATCCCGGAACTGTCGCTGTGGCTGCCGCAGGCCCTCGGCCTGGTCCGCCGATGATGTTCTGACAGAAGAATCCCCAAATCATTACCAGATGAAATCTCCATTTTGGGATCATATCTCTGTCGAAGTCGGGAAACCATCTGTAGGGTAAGGAAACATGAAAAATGAACGACATTTCTGACGCTTCGCATTTCCCGAACCCCATGCCTCCGCGTCTTTTGCGGGGAGCTTGGTTCGTGGTAGCGCTGCTGGTTCCGGTGGCGATGCTCAACTACCTCGACCGCCAGATGTTGGCTACGATGAAATTCTCCGTCATGACCGATATCTCGGACATCGGTTCCGAAGCGAACTGGGGAAAAATACTTGCGTTGTTCAAATGGACATACGCCGTGCTCAGTCCCATCGGCGGTTATCTGGCCGACAGGTTCAGCCGACGGCTGGTCATAGGGGGTAGTCTGTTTGTGTGGTCTGCGGTGACATGGATGACCGGGCATGTTATGACCTACGAGCAACTGTTGGTCACACGAGCGGCCATGGGGATCAGCGAGGCATTTTATATCCCCGCGGCTCTTGCCCTCATTGCGGATTATCATCTGGGCGAGACCCGCTCGCGTGCCGTCGGTCTGCATCAGATGGGTATCTACGCGGGCATCATTATCGGCGGATTCAGCGGATATGTTGCCGATGATCCCGAACTGGGTTGGAGATGGATGTTTGATCTGTGCGGTCTCATGGGGGTGCTGTACGCGTTGCCGCTGTTTTTGTTCCTGCGCAATGTGCGGACCGGCGATATGGTCGATGGCCGGGCAACCTCTCCTGCCGGTGCGCTGCGGGAATTACTTGGAAATCCCTCGTTCATTCTCCTGGTCCTTTATTTCACTCTGCCGGCCATTGCCGGCTGGGTTGTGCGGGACTGGATGCCTGCGATTTTGAAAGCTGAGTTTGGTATCGGCCAGGGAAAGGCCGGCGTTTCGGCCACGCTCTACTGGATGGTGGCCTGTATCTTTGGCGCCATCCTCGGTGGTTGGCTGGCGGACCGATGGATGCGGCGGACGCAACGGGCTCGGATCTTCACCAGCGCCATGGGTATGTTGCTCATTGTGATTGCGATGTTTGGAGTCGGTTACTCGCCAAAGACGGGGTTGCTGGGAATGGCCATCGCATTCTTGATCGTCTTCGGTTTGGGTTGGGGGTTTTTCGATACGAACAACATGCCCATCCTGTGCCAGATCGCTCGACCTCATCTGCGGGCCACCGGTTACGGAATCATGAATTTGGTCAGCATCAGTTGCGGCGGATTGGCCGATTGGGGATTTGGAATCCTGCGGGATCTGCATGCGCCGTTGATAGCCATCTTTGGCCTGTTCGGCGGTGTCGGAATCATCTCGATCGTGCTGGTGTTGCTCATCAAACCCCGATACGCGGACGCCGGTCCAGTATCCGTCGCTCGTTGAAATCCGGGAAGCCGGAATCTCATCTTTCTCAACACCTGGAACGAAAGGATAGGAGCACTGATACCGTGGTCCTTAACATTCCATCGAAAAATAATTGCGGGCATTATTATAACAGATATCTTCGACCATCCGGCCAAGTAAGGCCATATCCCGCGGCAGATATCCCTTTTCGACATCTTCGCCGATGAGGTTGCACAGAATCCGCCGGAAGTATTCGTGCCTCGGATAGGACAGGAAGCTTCGTGAATCGGTGAGCATACCGACAAAACGGCTGAGCAATCCCAGATTCGATAAGGCGTTCATCTGACGGATCATGCCGTCCATCTGGTCCATGAACCACCAGCCGGAGCCGAACTGGATCTTGCCGGGGACCGAGCCATCCTGGAAGTTTCCGAGCATCGCGGCCATCATCTCATTGTCGCGGGGGTTGAGGTTGTAGAGGATGGTTTTGGGAAGCCGGTCCGTTTTATCCAGCCAGTTAAGAAACTTGGCCAAGGGGGCAGCGGTGTGGTAGTCACCAATGGAGTCGAAACCCGTATCAGGACCGATCTTATTGAACATCCGCGAATTGTTATTCCGCATGGCCCCCATGTGCAGTTGCTGGACCCAACCCTTTTGCCAATCCATCAGGGCAAACGACAGCATCATCGCGGATTTGAATTTTGCGATTTCCAATGGGTTCAGTTCCTGATTCATACGGATCTTCGAGAAGATCGATTCGATTTCGGGTTTGGTGAAGTCTTCGGCGACAGCGGCTTCCAGTCCGTGGTCACTGAGGCGGCAGCCATGATCGTGGAAATACTGGTGGCGTTTGCGGAGGGCATCGTCATAATCAGCCATAGTGCGGATATCCATATCCGTCAGGGCAGCCAACTTGTCGATCCATGCGTTGAGGGTGGTGGGGTTTTCCGCGGCCATCGCTCTATCCGGGCGCCAAGCGGTATGAATACGAATCTCGAAACTGTCACGGCGAATCTTCTGGTGATATTCGAGGGTGTCCAGCGGATCTTCGGTGGTGCAGACCAGGCATATATTCATCTTTCGCAACAGATTTCGGATACTGAATTCGGGGGTTCGGAGCATTGCGTTACAGTGTTCGTAGATTTCGGTAGCGGTATCGCCATTCAGCAATTTACCGGAAATCCCGAAGTAGCGTTTCAATTCCAGATGGGTCCAATGATAGAGGGGATTGCGGAGGCAATAGGGGACTGTTTCAGCCCACTTCTGGAATTTGTCTCGATCTGAAGCGCCGCCCGTACAGAAATGTTCGGCGATTCCGTTGGACCGCATGGCTCGCCATTTGTAGTGATCACCGGCCAGCCAGGCCTGTGTGAGGTTGTCGTAACAACGGTCGGCGGCGATGGGCTCGGCGGGAAGGTGGCAGTGGTAATCGTAGATCGGCATCCTGGCGGCATGATCGTGGTACAACCGCCGGGCTGTCTCGCTCAAAAGCAGCCAGTCATCGGATAAAAATTCCATGGCCATATCCAAGTCCTTTCGTGTCGTTCTTCGACCGTTCATTCGGGTGGATCATATCCGATTGCGGTAACCGCGTCAATCCGACTACAATCGGCATCGGCGCGAATGGGACGATTTTCATCCGAATATTTCTTGAAGAGATTATCGGCGAAGATACAATTATCTTCGTGTGGTTTACCGCTGAATAGCGGCGGTGTGAGAAAACCTCTTCCGAGCGAGATCATGAGTCAATCCGAATCTCGACCTGTGCCCTTGATTCTGTCGCTGGATCAAATCGACTCTTCGCACCTGCCGAGTGTCGGCTCCAAGGCATTTAATTTGTCCCGAATGACCGTCGAGGATTTTCCAATACCGCCGGGATTCTGCCTGACGACTCAGACCTACCCGGAGATTCTGTCGAAGGAGGATTGGGATTCGTTATCCGAAGACGCCAAGCAGGAAAGCCAATTGCATTCCATCCGGGATCGATTTTCCCATATCTTGGTCGATCCGGCATTGCAATCCGAAATTGGAAAGCATCTGGCCGGTCTTGGACCGGGATTGGTGGCAGTTCGGTCCTCCGCCACGGCGGAGGATCTGCCTGATCGGTCCTCGGCGGGCCAATATGAATCGATCCTCGATGTTGAAGGAATCGATGCCTGTCTGGATGCCGTCCGCCGATGTTGGGCGTCATTGTGGACGGATCGGGCGTATGTGTATCGCAAGGCCAACGGGATCGATCATTCGGTCGCCAAAATGGCTGTGATTGTTCAGAAGATGATTGCGGCAGAGGTGTCGGGAGTCCTGTTCACGGCTGATCCGATTTCGGGAAATCGGGATCACATTGTCATTGAAGCGGCGCCGGGACCGGGCGAAGCAATTGTACAAGGAAAGGTTGTCCCGGATCGAATCCTCATCGATAAGAAAACCGGCGGTATCGTCCATCAAGCGTTGGTTTCCGGTCGTACGGAATTCTGTTTGTTGAAGGAGTCGATTGACGAATTGTCCGCACTGGCCGCGAAAGTCGAAGACTTATTCGGCTGTCCGCAGGATATCGAGTGGTCGCTCGAATCCGGCCGGATCTGGCTATTGCAGGCCCGGCCGATCACCGTATTGCCGGATGCGAACAAGGCCGATTGGGAGGACCACCAGGTCTATTCGAATGTCAACGCCGGCGAAGTAATGCCCGATGTTGTGACACCCATGACCCGCTCGGTGATCGAGGGTGCATTACAAAACCTGTTTCAAGTCTTCTTCAATATCATCGGCCTGGAGATGGAACCGATGGCGCTGATTGGCCGGGTGGCGGGGCGGTTCTATTTTAATGTCAACGCCGTGATCGCAATGCTGATCAGCATACCCGGCAAAAGAAATCCGGCGAGTCTCGGCAAGGTCTTTGGCGGTTATACGGCGGAATTTGAAAAAGTCGATTTGGAGGGTCTCATTCCGGCGTATCTGCCGCCGGCCCGAATACGATGGAGGAAGGCGATTTGGGGAATCCTCCGTCTTCTCTTTTCGCTCAGGCCCGGAGTGGAAAGACGGGTCACAAAACAATTGGATTTGATCCGTCGCAAATTCGAGGCGATCCGCGATTTCTATCGGCCGGACATGAGCGATCATGCGTTATGTTCGTTGTATAATAACACGATCGACGATGCCTTTAATATTGGCGATATGACTCCGTTGATGGCCGTTTCGCTTGTCTATTCGGCGGTTTTTTTTGGTTTGTGCTCGCGTTGGCTCGGCGATGAAAAGCATACCCTTTCCAACCGGCTCCTAACAGGTGTAGGGGGATTGGAAGACGCCCAGTCCGGATTCGATCTGTGGGATCTGGCCAAGATCCTGGCCGTCAACCCGGAACTATTGACGATCGTGCAATCCGAACAAACCTTTAAGTCGTTGCGCCCGCGGCTGGAATCAAATGAATCCGGCAAGGCGTTCCTTGCGGCATGGGATACCTTCATGGCGCAACACGGCCATCTGTGTCGAGGCGAGATCGAACTGGCCAACCCGCGATGGGCCGAACAGCCGGAACGAATTTTGGACATGATTCGAACCTTTCTGCCTGATCCGGAGGCGAGTAATCCCCACAAACGCCGGCAACAATCGGCTCTGCGGCGAGAAGAACTTCTGGTTGAATGTCAAAAACGACTGAATCCCCTGAAACGATGGATCTTTACAAAGATCGTCCGAAAGGCCCAACTGGGGAGCCGGGTTCGGGAAAATATCAAGAATCGGCTGGTCTATGGGGTTGCGATGATGCGGCAGGTCTTATTGGAGCTTGGAAAGCGTTTTGTGGCCCGCGGTCTCATCGAATCGCCGGATGAGGTATTTTTCCTTCTGCAAAGCGAACTTCA
>JAAYVQ010000449.1 GCA_012517095.1 Phycisphaerae bacterium
CCATGTAACATTCAATCGCCCCGCCGAAAACCGCCGTACCGTTTCGAATGGTCAGCCCTTGAAGAATCGAGGTGTTTTTCTCGTTGGTTTCAAAAAGAAAGCCGCGACCGACTCCGCCGCAATCGATGATACAGGTGTTCGGACCCAGAAGGCTTCGAACCGTAATGGCCTTACCCTTGAAACTGATATCCCGATTTCCGGTTCCGCTGTATGTCCCGGGTCTGATGACAACCGAATCACCGGATGCGGCGGCGTCAATCGCCGCCTGGATCGTGGGATAAGCATCCGGCACAAATCGATCCGCCGCCGTTGCCAAAGAACAGAGAACCATCAGAATGGACATGCCAAAGATTACTGGTTTACGCATAACACCTTCCTCATTTCGTTGATAGGTTCGGCACATAGATCAATCCCAGCTTTCATCCAATGAAAATAGACATTCCCTTCGCGGGCATAGTTACCCTACCGATATCAAAACGACGCTATCTTATCGGAAAATGTTGGGATCAAGTTTAGCCGTAGTGTACCAGAAAGATAACCCCAATGTCAATAAGCAACGAATTTTCCATGATATTATAAGACTCGTCCGTTCGTTATCGGACTTTTTTACAGTCGATACCCACCCCCCGACTCAAGGTCCCATAGAACAAAACCCGCCAATGCTGGTAAGATGGAGAGTCTGGATCGATTCTGTGTTACAAAATATTCAGATTTCCAGTCAAAAATTTTCAAAGGGTATCGTTTTGAAAACCTACCCGACACAAGTCGCAAGGATCGATAGAATGAAGATCAGATTCCTCATTGAGGCGTTACTCCAGAGACCAATCCTAATTTTTCTTGCATCTGACCCTGCCTCTGGGTCATAATGGTTGTGTATTATGATTAAACGAACCATGATTCGTTAGATGTATGTTACGGTAAACAAAGAGGTTATGATCGACCAATGAAAATAATCTCCCAGAAATCTCGTCTTCGAGGATCGGTATCCATACCTGCGTCGAAATCACACACGATCCGGGCTGTGGCAATTGGGTCAATGGCTGAAGGAACCAGTCGTATCCATAATCCGCTGGTTTCCAGTGATACTCTGAGTGCAGTGGCCTGTTTTCGCGGACTTGGAGCGGATATTCAAACCGACGACCCAACCCAATGGGTGATCCGGGGGAATGCCGGAGCCATTTCGATTCCAGATGACATCATCGATGTCGGAAACTCAGGAACAACCTTGCCTTTTGGAATGGCTTGCGCCGCCCTTTTAGCCGGACCCGGTCGAATTCGTTTTACCGGGGATCATCAGATTCAGCGAAGGCCGGTTGGTCCCTTAATGCATTCGTTGACGGATTTGGGAAGCCAGTCTCAATCCGAACGGTCCAATAGCTGTGCTCCCGTATGGGTGGCCGGCGGATTAAAGGGAGGAAAGACCTCGATTGAATGCCTGACAAGCCAGTACTTGTCGGCTTTGCTTATCGCTTGTCCCCTGGCCCCGCAGGATACCCTTATCGATGTTCCCCTTCTCAACGAGCCCGATTATGTACAGATGACCTTAGACTGGCTGAACCGCCAGAAGATCCAGTACCATCAGGATGGATTCAGCCGTTTTCAGATTCGGGGTGGACAGCGGTATCGCGCTTTTGATGTTATCATTCCGGCCGATTTCTCCAGCGCAACCTTCTTTCTCTGCGCCGGAGCTTTTCTGGATGCTGACATTACCCTCAACGGCCTGGACTTTGCCGACAGCCAGCCGGATAAGGCCGTCGTCGATTATCTTCGCCGTATGGGAGCCGATATCCAAATCGAATCTGGCGGTGTTCGGGTTCGGGGATCGCGGCTTTCCGGTGTACATATTGATATGAACCGGACACCCGATGCCTTGCCCGCCATGGCAGTTACCGGGGCTTTTGCCGCGGGTCAAACCCGGCTGGACAATGTTCCACAGGCAAGAAAAAAAGAAACCGATCGAATCCGTTGCATGGTCAATGAGTTAAAAAGAGTTGATGTTCGAGTTGACGAACTGGACGATGGGCTTATTATATATCAATCCGGTAGGGTTCAACCTGCGTCGCTCCGGGGTTACGGAGATCACCGGATCGTCATGGCCTTAAGTCTGATGGGATTGGCCAGCGAAGAGACCCTCGAGATTGACACCGCTGAAGCCATTGCGGTTACTTTCCCGGATTATGTGGGCCTGATGCAGGGACTGGGGGCCCATATGGAAATCAGGGATTGAATCTGAATCATAATCGTGCAGGGAATCGTACAGGACAAATCCTGAAAGACCCCGATGCGGACATTGAACCATCTATTCGAAAATAATCGGCGATGGGCTTCGGATAAAACCCAAAAGGATCCCCGTTTTTTTTCGCGTCTTGTTCAGCAACAAACTCCCGAATATCTCTGGATCGGATGCGCGGATAGCCGGGTTCCCGCCAATGAAATCGTCGGTTTACAGCCGGGGGAGTTATTCGTCCACCGAAATGTCGCCAATCTGGCGATTCAAACCGACATTAATTTCCTGTCGGTCCTCCAATACGCTGTGGATATCCTGCACATCTGCCATATCATCGTATGCGGACATTATGGCTGTGGCGGGGTCAGAGCGGCCATCGAAAAGCAGCCTCATGGTCTCATCAACAACTGGCTCAGCCCGATCCGGGAGGTTTACCGCAAACATGAATCCTGCCTTCGGAAAATGAACGATCGAGATCGGATGCTGGATCGCCTTTGTGAATTGAATGTGATCGAACAGGTCCGACAGGTCGTTCAATCATCGATCGTTCAGGAGGCATGGCAACGAAACCAATCCCTGTGTATCCATGGATGGATTTACCGTCTTTCGGACGGACTTTTGCAGGATACGGGGATGTGTGTTGCATCCAATGCGGACATGGCATCCTCGCCATCACCGACCGAAGAGGCCGCCGAGAAGGAATCCGGCCAGATCTGAATCCCAACCGTATCCAATGATCGGTCCCTCCTTCCCAGAAATCCCTTTTTGTGGATTGACATAGATTGAGAACACCCGTATACTATTAAACCAGTAGAAAAAAACGATTTCGGGCTTTGAATTCATTATCCGAAAACCCGCACCGATCGATGGCTGACCGGTGAGGGGTTTTTGTTGCCTAAAACTCCAAAAGGAACATCAATGCGATTCGACAGGGAGCAAAACCAGGTTATCCTCCATACGGAACGGTCGATTTGTACCACGACTGGTGAATTACTCCATAGCAGCGTGTTTCGCAGAGTGGTGGACAGTTATTGCCGGTCTTTGAATGCCGCCGACTCCCCCTTGCTCGAACCATTTTGCCGGATCTTTGGAAAGACATGCTTTAAAGAAATCTGCAATCTGATCATCCTGTTGGCTGACCATACATTGGTCGAACTTGTTGAGACACAATCCAACCTCTCTGCCCTGCTGGAAAAGGACAATCGTCGTATTGTGCTCGAATTCGTGGAGGGATTATACGATTATTGGCGTCATTATGACCGGTTTTTGATCCTGCATTCGGAGCCAGGTAAAAGTAATTTTGACCGGCGTCCCTACCGGACTTTCAATGCGACCATTGAAACGCTAACCCATGTGGTACGGGGAACCTATCGAGACATTTGCGAAAACATCACCGGGGACCATCCGCGGATCTATCGACAGATTTTCGCCGGCTGTGACATCAGCCTGATCGCAGTGCCAAAACAGACGAAACTATCGGAACCCTGCCGAAATCTCGAAGGGGTACCGTTCATCCGGCATGTCTGGATCGCCCCGCCGTTGATCATCGATCCGCCGATGAACAAACGATCAGGTCAGTTTCTGCGAATCGATTCCAATCCGATCCAGGGGTTGACTTTTGACCGCCGCAAGTGGTTGTGTTACCCGGCACAGGTGGGACCGTTGACGATCTTTATTTATTTCCATCAACGGTTTATCGGGCTGGGGTGTTCACTGGCCAATCTGTTCGAACTGGCCAACGATCAACAGATCGCCGCAGGTCCCGATGCGATCTATTGTTTCGGCATTGCTCCGGAACGCCTTGTTGCGTACGAGCCGAATCCGGTGGCATTCTTTGATGACCCCAAAAATCGTCTGCTGGTTGCCGCAGCTCCCGCCGAAGACCGATTTGGATATTTCGGTTATCTTAAGAAAATGGTCTTGACATTACACAATATCGTCATGATGAAACGAGGCCGGATGCCGTATCATGGTGCGATGGTCCATATCGCGATGAAAAATGGACGCAGCGCCAATCTGTTGATCATCGGGGACACTGCCACCGGCAAATCCGAATCGCTGGAGGCCTTCCGTCTTCTGGGGTCGGACCAGATTCGCCGCCTCCGAATTATCGCCGACGACATGGGATCTTTCGATATCAGCAACAACGGGAAATTGATCGGGTATGGAACCGAAATCGGGGCATTCGTCCGTCTGGATGATCTTCAGGCAGGATACGCCTTCGAGCAAATCGACCGCGCCATTATTATGAGCCCCCAAAAGATCAACGCTCGAGCCGTTCTGCCTGTCACGACTTTGCACGAGGTCCTGGAGGGATTCGAAGTCCACTATTTATTGTACGCCAATAATTACGAGCAGGTCGATGATGCACATCCGATTCTGGAGCGGTTCAGCAATGCCGAACAGGCCCTGGCCGTTTTTCGGGAGGGGGCCAGCATGGCCAAAGGTACGACGACGGCATCGGGGCTCGTCCACAGCTATTTCGCCAACATCTTCGGCCCGCCGCAGTACCATGATCTGCACGAAAAACTTGCGAAAAAAGTGTTTGATGCCGCGTTTGAAACGGGCGTTTATGTCGGCCAGTTGCGGACCCGGTTGGGGATTCCCGGTATGGAAAGCGAAGGTCCCGCACTGGCGGCGCGTCGGCTGTTTGAGGTAATCGGGCATGGCCATCCGGCCCTAAGCCGGAAACGCAAACGAACCACAACGGGTAATTCTCACAGGAAGGAGTAAGATATCGATGTTCGGCTGTCATATAGGTCGTTGTTTTCAGGTTAGCATCGCCGGGGGATCGTATCAGGAAGGTTTAACGGCACTGGTGCAGGGACTGCCTCCGGGAATGGAGCTGACAGAGCAGGAAATCTACGGCGATCTGCTCCTGCGAAAGCCGGGAGCCGACGAATTGAGCAGTCCCCGCAAAGAGCCGGATCTTCCGGTGATTTACAGCGGGCTCAATGCCGCTGACACCATTGAGGGGGCCGGAAATAAAAACCGAACCAATGGTACGCCTCTGGTGATCCTGATCCCGAATTTGGATCGGCACTTCATCCACATCAAACAATATCAGGATACCAATCGTACACCTCGGCCGGGACACGCGTCCTATGCGTCGTTCGTCAAGTACGGTCCTTGTGACGACGCCATCGGCGCCGGGATCTTCAGCGGTCGCTATACCAGCACCATTGTCGCAGCCGGATTTACGGCCAAGAAGGTGCTCCGCCGACTGGGAATCGAAGTCTGCTCATTTATCCGTGAAATGGCCGGCGTTCGGTGCCCGGATATGGATTCGACCGCGATCCTGGATGCAGTCAATCGCTATAAACAAATGCGCCGTGACCTGGATCCGTTCTACCAGGAAATCTATGTCAAGGGTCGCGTCCACATGGACATGCGATTCCTGGAAAAGATGAGGATTTTTTCCGAGATCGAACAGCAGATCGATCCGATCCGCGAAAAGGCCCCGAAAATAACCGCAGAGCAAGTTCGCGATCGCTACGGCATTCACAGCGTGGTCAACTGCCCCGACTGGAACGCGGCCGAGGCGATGCTGGCGGGGTGTAATCGGATCACTCAGACCGGCGATTCTTCCGGCGGCGTTATCGAGGTCATTGTTCGCGGAGCTCCGATCGGGCTGGGGGAACCCGTTTTCGATAAACTCGACGCCGAACTTGGTCGGATGCTGGGTATCGGCGCCGTCAAGGGCATAGAGATTGGAGCGGGTTTCTCCGTCAAGGATATGACCGGCATCCAGTCCAACGACGCCATGCAATCAAAAGACGGACAAGTGGCGTTTGTGACCAACAACGCCGGAGGAATCACGGGAGGGTTGAGTACCGGACAGGACATCATCATCCGCCTGGCCGTCAAGCCCACCCCGACAATCGATAAGCCGCAGAGCACGATCGACAAATACACCTTAAAGAATACTCAACTGGCCGCGATCACCCGCCGCGATCCGACCATCGTCGGCCGAATCTGGCCGGTGGCGGAAAACTATACCTCGATGGTTATTCTCGACCACCTTTTCATGCATCACGGATATCAGGCCATCAAAGACCGCTGGTCCAAGGAATAATCAACACCCTCGAATGGAGGGAATTGCCTTCAATTGAAAAGGGCCTGGCAAGATCGCCAGGCCCTTTGATTTCAATGATCGGATACTCCCTCTGTCGGATCTCACCGGGTCATCGCGGCAACGGCTTCCTCTTCGGCTTCGTCGCGGATGATGATACTGGGTTTGACCAGGACCAGCAAGATTGATTTGTCGTCAACCAAGCTCCGGTTCGAGAAAAACCGATTAATCAAGGGGATTTTATTCAGAATTGGAACTCCCTCCTCGATTTCTTTGGTCGCCGTCAATGTCAAGCCACCCAACATAACGGTTCCACGATCCGGAACCGCCACACGGGTGGTCACGGTCGTCGTTTCCTGTTGAGGCAGAGTATAGGTGTTCGAAACCACCGCGCCGCTGGCATCCACGGCATTGACCGTCGCCTTTTCCGATAAATCAATATCCAGCAAGGTGGCTTCAATATTCAACAACACATATTTACGATCCGCGCTGATGGTTGGCGTCACCATCAACTGGATCCCTTTCTGGGTCTGGTCATTCTCGTTATCCCAGTACCCCACGGTTCGGTCAACGCCCGTAGTCGTCACGGTATCCGTTGTATATTCCGTGTTCGAGACATAGGTTACCGTCCGATACACCTCAAGCCGGCCCGATTCGCTGTTCATGACCGTCGTTTTCGGAGCCGTCAGCGTCTTGGCGTTCTTGTGGGCCTGGGTCGCACGAATCATGAAATCCACTTGCAAATCGTCCAACGCTCCCACATATGAAAGCCCCATCGTCGCGGCGGGATTTGTTCCTCCCAACCCACCAATCGAACCTTTCACCCCAGACACGGCTGGCTTAACACCCGTAAAGGAATCCTGCTGAATTCCGGTACTTGTTTCCCAATTTCCCCCCAGATTGAGGGTGTTAATGGATGTATCCAATCCGATATCTTCGAGGTAATTATCGTCCACCAAGAGGAATCGGGCTTCGATGGCCACCTGCATTTTAAGGTTCTGCTTAAGACTATTGAGCAAGTCAATAATCTGGTCCTGGACTTCCCGGGTTTGCTTGACGACCAGATAAGTCCCGCCAAATTCCTGAATACGACCTTCACCCCCATTTTCATACCATGATTCATACTCACCACAGGTTTCCTGGATGAGATAAATTACTTCATAGCCGCGCATCCGGGACAGCATCTGGTTATACCCATAACCACCCATCATGCCGCCCATGCCGCCCATCATACCGCCGCCGCCCATCATTCCGCCTCCACCCATACCGCCGCCCATCATCCCCCCCATGCCGCCCATCCCCCCACCCATCATGCCACCCATGCCCCCCATGCCGCCACCCATCATCCCCCCCATGCCGCCCATCCCTCCACCCATCATGCCGCCCATACCACCGCCCATCATTCCCCCCATACCGCCCCCCATCCCTCCACCCATACCACCGCCCATACTACCACTTCCGGAACTCAATTGGCCATACCCAGACGATGGCGGGCTCAACAATTCGGAAACATCGTAGTAACGAAGGATATACTTATACTTAAGGTATAGGGGATTTTCCGTCGTGCAGATGACGATAACGCCCTGGTTGATGTAATAATCGATATCCTGGCCGGTGCTGCTGCCAACCCCGCGAAGAACTTCTTCCAAGCCTGTTTTGAGCGCGACGGCAAATAATCCGTCACCAGCGATTCCTATAGGGGTTGTCTGTTCTACAAAGGCCACCTCTCGCAAATCATTCCAGTTAACGGTAATCGGCAACGGCGGCTCAATTGAGTTCCGAAGCACATTGATTGCGTCGGACAAAGGCATGTCTTCCCGAAGTTGAGTCAGATCCACAACCTTCTTGAGTAAATCATAGGCCAATGCATTCTTTTGATCCTCGGCCGTCAGTTCCATCTCTTCCCGTTTGGCCACGATCTCCTTCCAGTTTTTCGGATAGGTGATTTCCTCAAAATAGGGGATGGATTTTTTGTTGGTCTCCAGAAGCAGGGCGACTTCTTCCTTGGCGCTTTCTTTGTTACTGCGAAGCTGATCTCTCCAGTTGACGGCATCCTGGAGGGTTTGTTTGAGAATCTGGGCGTCCGTATGCGTTGGATCAATGGACAAAAGCTGTTCAAGCTGTCCCAGAGCTTCTTCGTATCGCTGTTCCTTCTGGAAGGCCTTGGCCCTTTTCATATAATCCACAATGGCTTGCTGTCGCTGTTGCTCCATCTGGTTGCGGATTTTCGTGGTCAATTCCTGAGTCTGGACGATTGTCGCTTCGGCTATCGACTGCTCGACCTGAGCCCGACGGCGATCCACCAGAGTTTCCAGCTCTGACAATTTCATTTGATATTCTTTGTACAATTCGTCGCCAAGAAGCATTTTGTTTCGATCGATGGTGGCGAACGCCTTAGCGAGGGCCTGCTTGGCCTCGACAAACTGCTCTTTATCCAGGAGTTTTCCGGCCTTATCCAATGCATCATTGACAATGGCCCGGGTATAATCTCGCTGCACATTTCGCTGTCGGAGGATTTCCCGGATATATCCATCCTGAGCGGGTTGTTCCGGATTCGATTGCGCCATCGAAACCGGTATCGTATCCGCCGGGGTCATGATTGTAGCTTGAGTCTGCGTGATCGGCTGCTCGGCCAGAGTCGGAGTCACAGAAACTTCGGTAACCGTAATCGAGGTTTCGGCCGGAGTTTCGACAATCGTCGGCTGGGCCGGTTGTTCAACCTGAATCTCTGCCGGTTGAACGGGTTTCTCGGGAGTTTTTGATGAAGCAGATTTGTCCTGGGATTCGATGGCAGGTACCTGATCGGCCGATAGCGACTGGACCGCGGAAGCCACATCAATAGCGGGCTTGGCGGAAATGACGGCATCGGAGGGCTTGTAGACGGGCTTGCCGGAATGCATCAATTCCTTCTCGATGTCGATTGTTCCATCGCTCGGAGCGGAGGGTTTGTCCTGGACGATGGACTGTGCCGCTGTCTGCTCGGCCGGCTGAACGACCGTTGCGGGCTGGCCACTTCTGGCCTGGGCAATCAGTCCCAGATAATCCTTCGAGGTTTTGCCGTCTTTGGAACGAAGGTCGGCGCCGGAATTGGCGATTTGAGCAAATCCGGTTTCGGCTTTGTCGTATTCACCCAACAGATAGAGTTTTTCGCTCTTGTCAAACAACGACTGGTACTGCCGGGTCGCTCCGGAGGCCTTCTCTTTCAGGCCGGCAATGGTCTGTTTGATCTTCTGCTGTTCAAGTTTTTTCAGGAAGGGACTGTCCTTGACGGCGTCGAGTCGGGCAATGGCATCGCCATACTGTCCAGATTTTTCCAACTCATCGCTGACCTTCAGCGCAGCCAGAATCTGATCCCGCTCGACAACGGCCTTGTGGGCCTTGTCCAACAACGAAACCAGTCTGGCATTCTCTTCGGCCGACAAATAAGTCTTATACAGTTCCTGCGTCTGGAGCAGACGAGCTTCGGCGTCTTTGAACATCCCGCGGTCGATTTGTTCCGCAGCAATGTCCAGTTCCCACTGGCCCTTCTGTTTCATAGCATCCTGCTTCGTGGAAGGTTGAGCCATCGAAAGCTCCGACACGACCACGGCACTGCTCAGAACCACCAACAAAGCCAGCAGAATTCCCGAAATCCGCCCTGGCGAAATTGCGATCCGAGTCACCATGTGCCTCCATGAAATAACAGGTCTAATCCGGTTTTTTAACGATACGCCGCCCGACATCGAGTGTCAGAAGCGTTAGCAGTTTACCCCTCCTGAATTTGGAATGCAAGAGAAAAAATAATCTCCCAATATTGATTGTGAGACTTGTCAGGATTCCTCCCTGCGGCTATAGTTCTGCCGATCTTCAAGGGTCGAAAGAAAGGATTTGATTTTCGCATGAATGAGGCCTCAAAAGCCGGCCTGGCAATGGCCGTGGACACATCGGGTCGATTTGGATCCGTAGCCCTCGGGATGGGAGACCGTATTCTCGTCAGCCGGACTTTTTCCGGAATGCTCCGCCACAGCGCCGAATTGTTCGCCGCAATCCAGGCCCTTTTGGCCGAGATCGGCCATCTCCCGACCGATATCCAAGAAGTGTATTTGACAGCCGGTCCAGGAAGTTTTACCGGACTTCGCATCGGGATTACCCTGGCCAAGATGCTGCATTTTGCCAATCGAACCCGGATCGTCGCCCTGAGTACCCTGGATGTGTTGGCCGAAAACACTCGGGATTTTTTGCGTGATGAAGGAGGGTCGTGCGAGCAAACCGCCGCGATTTTGGACGCCAAACGAGGGCAGTTTTTCGTAGCGGTCTATGACTGGACGGGAAAAAACCCCAAAAAAATCCTTCCGGACTGTTTAATGACGGCGGAATCGTTCCTCCAGAGGTACGATGGGCAACAGCGGCCGGTTTATATTCTGGGAGAAGGACTGGTTTATTACAAGGATCTATTCCATGCAAAGGGGGTTCGGATTATGGATTCTCAATTCTGGTACCCCCATACCCATCATTTATTCCGACTCGGCCGGAACCAGGCCATGTTGGGGAACTATACCGACCCAGTTCTTCTGGTCCCGAACTATCTTCGCGGCCCAGACGCCATTGAAAAAACCCAGCGGGTCTGGCCTCAAACCGATTCCGCATCCTGATCGTTGTTCGATTCCGGTCCGGCTCTAAATAGTTCCCTTTCCCGTCACGGGCTGCGGACCTTATGGTCGGGCGCTGAAACCTTGCAGGGTGGCTGTTCTTTGCCTGGAGTTGCTTACTCCGTATTGTGGGTATTCGCCGAACCATCGCTCATGTAAAAACGAGTAATTTTTTCTTGCATCACAATCCAATCAAATGGTATTTTTATAGGTTTACTATTTATCGTGTTGGCGGAATAACAACCTGAGATTGCATGAACGGACGATTGATATCATAGCGGACTACGGATTGACCCAATAACGGCTAATGCCAACGTAGCTCAACGGTAGAGCACCGGTTTTGTAAACCGGCGGCTGAGGGTTCGATTCCCTCCGTTGGCTTTTGTTGTTTTTGGATGGGATTGTTTTTGCGAGGGAAGCAATGCAAGAAGCGATTCAGAAAACCAGCGCTCTGGTCGAGGCGATGGAGTACATCCGGTGCTTTCGGGATCGGATCGTCGTGGTCAAGCTCGGCGGCAGCATTCTGGACGACCTGGACCTGCAGCGAAAGCTGTTGCGGGACATCGTCTTTATGTCCACGGTGGGTATGCGTCCGCTGATCGTCCACGGCGGGGGCAAGGCGATCACGCAAGCGATGAATGAATCCGGGCTGGAACCAGTCTGGGTTCAAGGCCGGCGCTATACCGACGAGCGAACGCTGGCGATTGCCGAACATGTGCTGGTCAACAAGATGAACGCGCCCATGTGCGAAACGATTCGGCAGTTCGGCGGTCGTGCGATGGGTCTGCATTCATTAAGTAGTTGCGTGGTCTTCGCCGAACCGCTGCGTCTGGAAAACGGCGATGGCCGTAAGGTCGATCTGGGGCTGGTTGGTAAGGTGACCGGCGTCAACGGCGATCTGCTCGTTACCTTATGTAACAGCGGCGTGATCCCGGTGATTTCGCCGATCGCGCTGAGTCGCTTGGGCGGCAAGCTGAATGTCAACGCCGACAGCGTCGCCGGCGAGGTGGCGGCGGCGGTCCAGGCCGAGAAACTCGTAGTCCTCAGCGACACCCATGGGATTCTGACCGACATGAACAATCCCGACAGTCGGCTGTCCAGCGTCAACGAACAGGAAATCGAAAAAATGATCCACGATGGGATCATTACGAAAGGGATGCTGCCGAAAGTCCAGGCCTGTCTTACGGCCCTGGCCGGCGGCGTGCGTAAAACCCACATCATCGACGGGCAGTTTGAGCATTCCCTGCTGTTGGAAATCTATACGGATAAGGGAATCGGAACTCAGATTATCAAGTAAAGCATCCACCTCGCTGAAAAGCGAGATAGACTATAGAAAGACCAGCTATAGAGAGTCAAGCATAAAAGAAGCGAAATTATTTCTTTGATCTTTGACAAGTGAAGATGTCTCAGGATTTCGGATGATACCCTTGAGGAATATAGTCCCGCCGATCGGTCATGATTCGCCAGACGAC
>JAAYVQ010000450.1 GCA_012517095.1 Phycisphaerae bacterium
GATTTCAAGAGTCCCGTCAATCGCGGCCGAATCTGGTAAATTCCGGTTTTCTTTTTTTCTTAGCGATTCCCTCTCCTGATCTGCGACAAAATCGTCTTGTCCGTGATCTGGGTATCCGCCGCCAGCAGGATCGCCTTGCTGATGATCTCCGCCAGCGTCAGGTCCCCCTCGAACGGCAGAAAGACCTTCCCTGCCCCCGACTCGACTTCCTTGCCCGAATGTCGAACGATGCACAGATACTGATCGTCCGGCTCCATCCGAATATTCCCGCTGCCCAGATGAATCTTGTAGGTCCGCAGATCCCCGCGTACGATCAAAAACCGCTCTTCGAACCGGCACCGCTCGGCGATCTTCATCCGCGGAATCAGGTTCATCAAAATCTCCCGCCGCGTCTGTGCCTGCTGGCCCAGTTCCCCGAACGCATACTCCGCCCAATACGCCCGATGCCCCTCCGGCCCCGCGTCCGCCCAAGTCGGGTCGTTGCCCACGCTGGCAACACCCACGAACAAATCGATATCCCGCATCACCTCCGAAAACACTAGCGCCGGAATCTCCGAAAGCGCCACCGGCTCATCCGTTTCCGCTTGTCCGCGACTCGATGCGTGCGCCCGCGTCTGCCGCGCATCCATCCGCAAAAAACGCACTTGGTCCGTCGTCAGGTACTTGTAAGTCCCCGTCTCGTTGGTATCCTCCCCGTAGTTTTCGCCCAGCCCATCCGTCCAGAACTCCGCGCGCAGCCCCCACACCGGCAGCGTAATGGAGGGCGGCGGAAAATCCTGATCCACCATCAGCTTGAGCGTGTTCGACCACCCGCGCACCCCGCACAGCGCGTTGAACTGGTGCTGTTTGACGATATGCGCTGCAAAGCGGTTCGAATACACCCGTGTCTGCTGCTCGGCCGGTGTCAGGACATAAATCTCGCGATGCGCCTGCTTAAACGGTTGGCGAATCTGCCGCCGCTCCAGAAACGATCGCCATGCAAAAATCGCGTCCGGATCGTGTCCGATCGGATGCCACAGCCGCACGATCGTCTTTTCGCACGCCCCCTCAATCGGCTCGCCGTCCACATCCACGAGCTTGCCGTCGAGGAACATCGCGTCCCGCGGCTTGTCGCCTTCTTCCAGCGTCCAGATCAACCTCCGCGCGATAATCCCGACCAGCGGATGATCCAGATACCGCTGCCGCCACACCGGGTACGGCCACGACCGGTTCTGCAGGTACAGGCACTCCACCCGCTGCCGCTGGGCCGGCAGCATCCGCGCGATATCCTTGGCCACGGCCTTGAGGTCCTTGACCTGCTCGGCAAAATCTCGCTTGACCGCCGCCGGCACGGCCGTGCTTGGCTTGCTGTTACCCTTAATCCATCGCAGCTCGACCCCTGACCCATCCGCCGTCAACTCGGCCATAAACTCCCCCATCGCTTCGCGCAACATCCCCACCTCCGCCAGGCCCGTAGCTCGGCACGCTCATCTCTTCCAGTTCGTCGCGGCCGACACCCATCCGCTGGGCCGCCTTCTCGAACGCCTTGCCGATGATCTTCTGCGCCGACTTAAGGCGGATCGTGTACCGCAGCCGCCCCAACTGCGCCAAGCTGTCCTCGGTCCCCGTCTCGGCCAGTACATTGATGCACGCATTGCCCACCTTCGGCGCAAGCGGCCCGACGCCCGGCAGCTTCTTGAAACACACCTCGCACAACCGCCCCAGCGCCCGGCTGATCTCCGGACACGGTACCAACGAACAATACCACACCAACCCCTTCAATGCATCGTTGTTGCACTCCGCAAATCGTACCGGATGTTTACGAATAGATGGAATCAAATCCAAGACCGTTTGTTTGTATCTATCTTTTAACATCCATGGACTGTCAGGCGCGCCATAATAAGTCCTGACTAAGTCGAAGAAACTGGTATCCTCTCCCCGTTTATCCATTTTGCATTGGATAGAGAAGAATGTCTCGGCAAAACCATTTTCATCAATGCTTTCGATAGTTGTTTTCAATTCTTCAACCTTGTCGTCCTCAAGTCCTTTACATGTTAAGACCGATACACGAGAAAACCATTCAATCACCCGTGAGCAAAAAAGATCTTTCCCAACCGCGTTGAGATAATTTCGTGCGGACGCAAACCATTTCTCACTCGGAGTAACCGTTTTCAAATCCAATGCGAAGGCTAATAATGACAACCATGCTGAACGATCCAGAGGATTGAGATTTTCGACATAGTCATGCACATCACGAATCCAGGTATCAACCCGGCTTAAGGGAAATAGAGTTGGTCCCCCTCGGAGCATAGAGACCCGGTTCCGGAGCTTCATTTCGTGGGCATCTCCTACACACAACAACGCCACCTCCAGTTCCTCAAGTGATTGGCTAAGATTGGGTGGAACCATTCGACCCTGGTAAGTATTTTCCGCCTGTCGAAGAACGCCATCAAGATAAGGAATATTCGATAGGTTGACAAGTTCCAATTGCGCTGTCCGTTGAATAAGGAAAAGGATCTGTGTCTCTGAATAATACAATTTTCGTCGAAATATGAATTGTAGGATTTTAGTTGCAGCCAGGGGATATTCGTGATGATTGTATAGTTCTCGGAAACTCACCGAATCCGTTGAAAGCTTCCGCAGATAATTTCGTACTACAGTCACTTCATGAATCGTTTTTAAAACGAAGGCAACTTGATCCTGAGGGTCAGAATTCATGATATAAGATAAGACTTCTTTAAATTCATACTTAATTTCTACAGGATACGTGAAATTTGGGATTGCATCCTTCAATCGTCCGAACAACTTTACGGCCTCTTCGAGGCTTTTTTGTTCGATAATATCTTCTAACTTCAAGTCCACGAAATCAGTCCTTCATCTTTTATACCGATAAATGAATTGGCAAACCAAAGTTTCCCCCTCATCCCCCCGCCAGATACACCAGCCGCACGAAGGTCACCTCCGTGTCCGGCCGCAGGACGATTTCCTCGTCGAGGTCCATCGGCTGCTGATCCCCCACCAGCACAAAGTATCGGCTTCGCTGGAACGCGTCGATGGCCCGGTCAAACTCCGTCTGGAAGTCGGCTGTTTTGGCCTGCGCGGTGAACGCCGTCGTGCTCGGTGCCCGGCTGAGTTGTTCGATCCCCAGCGTCTTATTCCCGCGGGCGAGATTGTAATCCTGCACCTCCTGATACACCCGCCCGCGGATCAGTTCCCGTAGCGTGATGTGCTCGGTCAAAAACTCCACCATCATCTCGTGGGTGATCGCGCCGGTGCCGCTTTGATCCTTGATGAAAACCTGCATCGTACTGCCTCCACATTCAAACCGTTCTGGACTTTATTGTACTCGATCTGCTATCCGTTGTCCATCACCTGAGTCCTTCGTCTTCGACAGAGGCAAACCATATTCATATTAATTCTGACATATAATATATGCTATTTGCCGGGGGGATGATTGTGAACGAAACATGACAAAGAATAATGAACTAATATAAGATCTATCCTATCTGAATACAATGGATATTTATGGTTTCCTATATTAACAATCAGTCGGGTTCCTACTTTCTCATATTCCTATCACTCGATAGGCATTATCGAGTAATGGCCATGTTTCCAGACAATCTCACTTAACAATAAGATCGGTCAAAAGGGAATCGTGTTTTCGTGTAACTATTGGCCATGAAAGGACTTATGCCAGTTTTAACAAGTCGCGCATCGAGAAACGCTTGTAACCCATTGTTATTAAAAGACTTGCAATCGTCAAAATGCCGAATTTCCCCTCAGTGACCCCTTCACATTTACCATGCTTTTGTCACCATCCTGCTGCCTATTTGTCTCAATCTTGCTGAGATTCACGGAGGTCATATCAGTGGAATATCGTAAACTGAAAATTGAATATGCTGGCATTGCCCCATCCGTCTGTGATATCGTATAACCAATGAAGGTTTGCCTCATCCATTCGGTCGAAAAACGCCGATAATGGAGGTGTTTGAAAATTTATAACTTGTTGGAGTGTAACATGTTACAACGATACCGATGGATGGTTGTCCTGCTGCTTACGGCCGTACCCGCCTGCGTTCCACCCGAACCAACCGCACCGACAAACCTGGCCGCTGATCCATCCTTACAAGCCAACACCGTCACATTATTCTTAACAGGTAACACTCTCAGTACCTTAAAGCCCTGCGGCTGCACGACCGGCCAACTTGGCGGCCTCGATCGTCGTGGCGCCGTTCTTCATTCTGCGCCGGCCGATCGCAGAATTCTCGTCGATACCGGGAATTTTCTGATGCAGGATACGCAGCAAGATCGGATCAAACTCGGAATCCTGCTGCAGGCGATGACCTTGCTCGAATACGATTTTTTACATCTGGATCAAAATGACCTGCAGGTCGTTTCCGAAATGGGATTGTTGGATTCGACGAGTTGTCAGGTGCTGACCTCGATTCCCAGCGATAAAGTTCCTGCAAAAGCAGAAAAAGAAATGTCGGTATCCGGTCGCAAACTCAAAGTCACAATCGCTTCAATTCAGGCCGCCGATCTTGACGCCGTGAAGCTGTCGGAACTGTTTACTGGTAAAGGGGATATAGCCCAAGCCAATCTGCTGATCGTCGATTCCTCCCAACCCGCCGTCATCGACGCGATCGCCAAAACCGGATTGGTGGATGTGCTGGTTGTCCCGGCGGCGGCGACCGAACCGCGGATTGTCGATCGCAGTCGCCAGCGACCACTGGTGATCTCCGTCGGGAAATTCGGAGAATATGTAGCGAAATTAACGGTTGAAGTGCGGTCCGATCAATCCACCCGCATCGGTTTTTCCGATGTTCCCGTAACCGAGCAGTTGCCAATGGACCAATCCCTGGTGGATCTGTACAAATTTTATCAGACTCTCGTCCGCGAAGAGCAATTGCTCGATAAAGTACCCCGCATCCCCCTGGAAGGGGGACTGGCCTTTGTCGGATCCAAGAAGTGCCAGATCTGCCACGAATATGCGTATGCCATGTGGACGGAGAAGAAACACTCGATTGCCTATCCGACGCTGGTAAAAGTCGAGCATCAGTACGATCCGGAATGTGTCAAGTGCCATGTTATCGGACTGGGTTATGAAACCGGTTTTCAAAATGAGGCCAGCCCCGTTGATCTTCGCGAAGTCGGCTGCGAAGCATGTCATGGCCCGGGCAACCTGCACATCGAATCGGTTTTGACACAAAAACCGTATGTTTCCTGTGGTCACCAGCCGCGGATGCGGTGTGTGGATTGCCATACCCCTGAACACAGCGCCGGATTCGGCGGGCACGAACGCGAATATTTCCAGAAAATCATCCATTGGAAGGAACCAAAAGCGGAGGACGCTATCCAATATCTTAGCGAAGGGGCCGCGCCGAAAGTCGATTCAATAAATACCGCGGCGGAATCATCCGATAAACCGTAGAGCCGTCGAGGGTTTTCGACGGCGGTCGATATGTGGTTGTTTACCGTAATTGATTGATGGGACAGATGTTACGGATTGTTAAAATTCTGTCGATGGCGTCCATTGGCTTGGCGGCCCTGACGATGATCGTTGTTTTGGTGCAGATCGTCCGTGGCGGTGAGCCATCGCCGTATCTTTCCGAACTTGGCGCCGTTGAATTGTACAAGCAAAAGGCCGGCAGCGTCAAGCCAACGATGGAGACGGAGTCTCCGCTGGTCAAACAGGCCAAACTGATCCAGCTTGCCTGGAATCCGCCGCCGCCGGTACCGAAGGAGACGGTCAAACCGGGACCAACGGGACCCAAAGAAATTGTCAAACCCGCAGAGGAAAGGCCGGAACCGAAAGTCGCTCTCAATCCGAAATTCAAGTTGATTGCGACGGCCTGTTACACCTCCGTTCCGGAAAAGTCGATGGCGTTGCTGGATTTGACTTCGCAGGGGCCGAAATGGTATCGGCAGGGGGAAACCGTTGAAGGCCTGACGATCCAGGAGATCACGGAAACCGAAGTCACGCTGTTTCAGGGCGATCAGCTCAACAGCACGGTGGCGATGGTTCAGTCACCGACGATTTTTCCGTCGATCCTGAAGGGGGATCCTGCGGCCGGACAACCGGTCGCGCCGGTATCCTCTCTGATGGCCGTGCCCGAGAATCCCAATCCGAACCCCAACGCCATTACTCTTCCGCCGAATATGACGGCACGGGATCTGCCCAAGCTGTTGGAAAAGCATACTTTTGAAGAAATTCAAGCCGCAGGAGCGGCGGCAGCGCCTACATCGAATATCACGGCCAAGCCGACCACCACAGATGCGGCGGCCGATCCGAGAACGGCCACGCGACGCGCCGGTGTCCGGCCGGGAGTCCCGCCGACGCGGACGATTCCGAATGCTCCGGTTAAAACGGTGGCGCCGCCTCCGACACCCGAACAGCAGAGAGCTGAACTGGACAAGAACATCGAAGACATTCGCAAGCTGATGAATACACCTACGGACAGTTCACCCGGGGCTAATCCATCGGAAGACCAGAAGGCGTGGGGTGAATTGCTCAAACTCCTGGAGGATGAGCGCAAGAACCTCGATCCAGGTACGGGTGACCCAGTAACACCGCCTTCGACGCCCGGACCGGCGCCCACACCAGCGCCGGCGCCAACGCCGACACCGCCGGCGGAACATCCGGATCCCCCGCCTGCCTCCGAACCGGCTCCTTCGGCTCCACCCGCCGAGGCCACGGAAACACAACCGACTCCGCCCCCGAGTGATTCGCCGCCCGCCAATACTGAAAACGGCGGTAATTAAGCCGATTGATTCTCCGTTCCCGCCCGCACAATCGGCCGAGTCATCTCTACGAATTCCTCCACAAATTCCGGGAACTTTTCTTTCGTTCAAATGTCTGTTATCTCAGCATGGCAACAAGAGTTGCGCGCATCGTGTTTGGCAGGGAAAAATCGGAGTTTGCATTGGAAAATAACCGATAAACAACAGGACAGAATCGCCGAGTATGCGGGAGATATTGTCTTTACGCACAACCGGCGGCGACGATCTGGGAACGGAGCTGAAATATGCAATCAGGATGCGTGAAGGTTCGCGTGGGAATAATTCGAACGGCGATGGCCGTTTTATCCTGTGTGGGAATTCTCTATGCGTCGCTGTTGGCGGCGGACAACACTCCCTCGCCAGTTCTTCGAAGCCGGGTCTATCGGCTCAAGCAACTGGCGCCGGAAACGGCCAAGCAGATCCTGACGGACCTGAAGCTGGGTCATGAAATCACGCTGTTGCCGCAGAACGCGATGATCGTGACGGGATACAGTTCAGCGGAACTGGCCAAGGCGACGGCGGTGATCAGCTTGATGGATTCCAAGACGGCGTACGAAATTCGTTCCTTCGGAATTCCAGCCGAGATGCTGGAACAGATTCAGGACAAAACGCTGACGGTGGATGTGGAATCGCTTCAGGTGGGGAACCTGAAGGAAGCGCCCATCAGCGGAACCAATCCGGGGGCGATCATCGATATTCACAACGGTCAACTTCTGGCGATTGCGCCCAAGGATGCGATGAGCAAGGTGGCCGAAACGGTCGTCAGGCTGAAAGAGCCGTTTGTCGTTAAGCCCCTCGAGAGTACCGCAGCGATGACGCCGGAGACAACTTCGGTCGTCCCTGACAAACCAACAGAGGCGGCCGAATCCCTCCAACCGCTAACCGAGAAAGCATCGATGTTTCCGAATCTGATGACCTTTGCGGAACATTGGATGGGTCAGGATACGATTTCCGGTGAATTGATCGGTCCAGTATCTTCGACGGAAACCAAGGTTCTGGATGAGCTACTTTCCCCGACTCCATCGGCGGCAGCGATTCCCGCGGGAGAGTCGGAAGATGAATTGATGAAAGTTCTGGAGCAGATGTCGGCCCGGCAAACGGCGACAGCTCCAGTCGAGACTCCGGCCGGCGAACAAGAAGTGGATGATGCGATTGCCAAGGCGATCGTGGCTGAAAAGAAGGCCAAACAGGCCGAACAACAGGCCGCCGAAGCGGAGGCCAAAGCCAAACAAGCGCAAGAGGCGCTGATGGCGGCCATGGCAACCGCAAAAGCGGCGGAACCGACACCCGCACCCGCTGCAGCCCAGCCGGCGGCTCCGACCACTCCTCCTTCGGCGGCTCCCGCGCCCGCACCAGCGGCGGCGCAACCCGTTGCACCCGCACCAGCGCCAGCGGCTCCACAACCTGTCGCTGGACCGGATGTCAAACCTAAAGTTTCCGCTGCCGACGAATTGCTGACGGCGGCGGGAGGTTCCCCCACAGTGCCTGTGCCAGCCCCGGCAGTGCCGCAACCTGCGGTACCTGCACAACCTGCTGCTGCTGAGAAACCCGCAGAACAACCTAATCCCGCTGAGACCCCAGCGGCGGCACCAGTTCCTGCAGCACCTCAAACACCAGCGCCTGCTGCTGAGAAACC
>JAAYVQ010000451.1 GCA_012517095.1 Phycisphaerae bacterium
CCCGTGGTCATCGGCGAACGACAGTCCCGGCAAATCTAAGCAATCCACCGTCGCATGGACCGTTTTGTGCGGTTGGTATAACTTCGTCAGCCAATCTAACCGTTCGTCGGGAACCGGAACAATCAGCTCCTCGATATTCACGGATCCTGTTTGGGGCAACGGTTTTCCGCTTACCGCCGCCAACAGAGTGCTCTTGCCCGACTGCATCAATCCGACAAATGCAACCTTCAATATCCGACTCCCGTTTGAGGTTCCTTATGCCGTCTTCGCCGATTCCTGCTGCGGCCCTACGGCGTCATAAACGCTTCCACCGAATGCATCATACGCAACTATGCACGGAAAATCCACCAATTCCAGCTGCCGAATCGCCTCGGTTCCCAAATCCTCATAGGCCACGATCTTCGAGGCCGCAATATGTTGACTCAGCAGGGCCCCCGCCCCGCCCAGTGTGGAAAAATGCACCGCCCCGAATTGACGCAGCGCATCCCGAACACGATCACTGCGGTATCCTTTGCCGATCATCCCCTTCAAACCGGCCGCAAGCAAAATCGGGCTAAACGCATCCATCCTCGCGGAAGTGGTCGGACCAGCCGCGCCGATCGCCCGCCCTGCCGGCGCCGGCGTCGGCCCGACAAAGTAAATCACCTGCCCCTGCAGATCAATCGGCAACGACTTGCCCGTGTTCACCAACTCGCATAATCGCTTGTGCGCCATGTCCCGCGCCGAATAGACCACGCCGCTGAGACGAACATCCATCCCCACCTTCAGTGTTTGAATAACCGAATCCGATAGAGGCGTTCGTAGTGATAAAATATCCATACTTAATCCTCTTGCCGTTCCACAATTTCCCGTTGCAGGAAAAACAAGGCCGAATACACTTTCAAGTCGATGAAAAATCCTTTTCGTTGCTGTTCGGCCAGAAAATCCATCACCGCTCCCAGCGGGACTTCGTGCACGATGATGTCCTCGGTCTCATCGCCGCCGCCATCGGCCGTTTTATAAAGATCCGTCGCCAGAAAAAACGAGATCGTTTCGTCGCACAAACCCGGTGTTACGCACCCTTCAAACAGAACCTCCATCCGCCGTGCCTCATACCCCGTCTCCTCATGCAGTTCCCGCCGCGCCGCGGCCTCCAGCGGTTCGGACCGGTTTCCCGGAACATCCCCCACCAAACCCGCAGGCAATTCGATCACCTTGCCGCCTATCGGGGGCCGATACTGTTCCAACAGGACCAGTTTTCCATCGTTTGTCACCGGTACGATTCCCACAATTCCCGTAATATTCTTGCGCTGCACAAATTCCCACCGGTTGATCCGAACCACATCCAGAAATCGTCCCGCCCATAATACCTCGCGTTGGGGATTGTCGGAACTCATTGTCCTACCCTTTGCAGTTTGGCGTATCGTGTCATGAGTGACTTGAGCTGCCCGCTGTTGAATTTGACAACCACAATGCTGTCCTCGCCCAGATCGACAAACTCCTTGACTCGGCCCATCCCAAAGGTGGAATGCTGCACAAGCTCATTGATCCGAAAACGCGAATGCGGCGGCGATTCTTCCAATTCATCCGGCAAATCATCCCCATCCATATCCGCGTCTTCTGTCTGGCTCCAATCGTTCATCGCCTCCATGTCCCGCGGGGCAAATCCCATCTCGAACAGAAACGGTGACGGGACCGTCCGCAGAAACTGTCCTCGCAGTGTACGGTGTCGTGCCAGGGTCAGGGTCAACTCATCCTTGGCCCGCGTCACGCCCACAAAGCACAATCGCCGCTCTTCTTCGATTTCCTCAGAGGATTCCAGACACCGCTCGTGTGGAAGAATACCCTCTTCAAGCCCGGCGATAAACACATGCTCGAATTCCAATCCCTTGGCCGCATGCAGCGTCATCAGAGATACCTTCCCCGCCTCCGGATCGAACGCATCCGTATCGCTATATAGGGCAATCGATTGAAGATAATCGATTAACGACGGCGTCTCGGACTGTTTGTCGTACAATGCGGCGCCGCTGATCAACTCATCAATATTCTCCATAGCCCCTTCTTCCTTGTCCCCTCCCTGTTTCAGATGGGTTTCATAACCGCTGGCTTCCAAAACCTTTTCCATCAGAGGCGCCACCGGTCCGGTGATTTCAGATCGCAAGGGTTCCATCTGAGCGACAAATGTCGCGATCTTTGCCTGCGCCGCTCGTGGGATTCCCTCCAGCGTCGAAACCTTTGTCGCTGCCGCCCACAAGGACAGACCCAGCCGCGCCGCGCACGCCCCCAGCCGGTCCAGCGTTGTCTGTCCGATCCCCCGCGGATGGCTGTTGACCGCCCGAAGAAATGCAAGGTCATCGTCCGGATTGGCCAGCAATCGCAGATATCCCAGCATATCGCGGATCTCCTTGCGCTCGTAGAATTCC
>JAAYVQ010000452.1 GCA_012517095.1 Phycisphaerae bacterium
CACCAGCAACGAGCCCCGCGGCATCAAGTTCGTCGGCACCGACGGATGGATCTTCGTGCATATCCACGGCTGCTCGCTGGAGGCCAGTAATCCCGACCTCTTGAAGATCAAGCTGGGACCGAACGATGTCAGTCTTGGCCGTACGCGAGGCCACCATCGCAACTTCCTCGACAGCGTCAAGAGCCGCCAGCAGCCCTTCGCCTCCGCCGAGGTCGGCTACCACACCGCGACGATCTGCCATTTGCTGAATATTTCCATGCAGCTCGACGGCACCAAACTTGCCTGGGATCCGGCCACAGAACAAGTCACCAACAATCCCCAGGCCAACTCCATGCTCGCCCGTCCCATGCGGGTTCCCTGGCGGTTGTAATTATTCCCCGATCCCAAAAACCAAAGGCGGGCCTCAAACCCGCCTTTTTCTTTCCTCTCAAAACCCGAAAACAATCCGATTACCGCCGAGAGATTACCTTGTCCCGCTGTCCTGATCCTTGAGCCAGTTGACCGGCGCGCGGTCGTCGGTCAGGACCATCGCGTCGGCCTCAGGTTCGGCTTTGGGTGCCAGCCGCTGAGCCACCTCCACCAGATTGAACGCGATTTTGCGATCCTGTCTCACGGCCCGTGCCTTTTCCATCGCATCCCGCATTGAGAGTATGGGACCCGCCGAGCCCGGCGCGGCCAGCATCACATTCGTCGATTCCTCGCCGAAATACGCCTGCGCCCGCCCGAACACCTCCACGAAGGTCCTGAACTCAGCGTCAAACAGCCGGTTGGACGAAAAAACATTGGCCACCACCACTCCGTCGTCGGCCAGCACGCCCTTGACCTCCTCCAGAAACTCGCGGGTCATCAGGTGAAACGGGATATAATCCCCGTTGAAGGCGTCCAGGATCACCATATCGTATTTGGGCTCGGGCGGATTGTGCCGCAATCGCTTCTTGATGAAGATCCGCCCATCCTCGACATGAACCTTCAGCTTGTCGTCCGTTTCAAACCCCATATACTGTGTCGCAATCGGCGGGATTTCCGGATCGATCTCGGCCACATCAATCTCCATCTCCGGAAAATAATGCCGCATCTCCCGCGGGATCACGCCGCCCGTAACCAGCGGTTTCCCATATTCGTTCGACCGCTTTGATGCTTGCCGGCACTCTGGCGGTTTCCCGGACAGATCGCCGCCCAGGAACTCAAATGTCCGGCACTGGGAAACCGACTCATGTCCATCCCGATCTCAACCAGAATGTTCTGGGCTGTCCGCTGCCCCACACCCGGAATCGTCATCAAATGTTCAAGGGCTGGCTCAAAAGGGCGCATCTGCTCCTCGATCCTCCCGTCCATCTGCTCAATCTGTCCAGACAGAAAATCCAGATGGTCCATCAGATGCTGGAGCATAAACCGATGGTGTTCGGTCACATGGCCTCGTAACGCCTCCTGCAACTGGGGCCTCTTCTCCCGCAATCGGCCCCGGGCCAATTCGGCCATCGGGCCGACTTCGGTCCCACCCCCGATCAAGGCTTCAATCATCCCACGCCCGGAAACGCCCAGAATGTTCGTCGCTACCGATCCCAGCTTGATATTGGCATCCTCCAAAATCTTGTGGACCCGATTGGCCGTCCGCGTCTGTTCGGCGACCCATTGGCTCCGTTGCCGCGTCAAGTCCCGCAATTCCCGTTGAGGTCGATCCGGTACATAACTGGCCCGCAATAACCCATACTGCAACAACTGGACAATCCATTCGCAATCCTTGACATCCA
>JAAYVQ010000453.1 GCA_012517095.1 Phycisphaerae bacterium
CCGCATGTCGAAATCCAGGCCGCGTATGTCGGCCAGATCGCTGAACTGGCCCACGACCTCGGTACGGACATGGTAAGAATCTTTACCGGTTACGACCGGCCGGGTGTTCCGTTCGATACCCAGTATGCCCTTGTGGTCGAAGGCCTGAAGCTATCGGCCAAGGAGGCCGTCAAATACGGCGTGACGCTGGTCGTGCAAAACCACCACGACATCGGTATCCACCACGACATGTTGTTCTGGCTTCTCTCGGAAGTGGGCCAGCCCAATGTGATGGCCGGATTCGATGCCTGGTCCCCAACACTTGAAGGGCTCGACTCGGCACAGATCCGCGATGCGATCGTCAAGATGAAACCGTTCATCGTTCACACCACCGTGGCCGACTATGTACGGCTCCCGCGCTACCGCTATGACAACACCCTGACCAACTACCTTCCGGCCGATCCGATCCTGCGGGCGGTACCCGTGGGCAAGGGGATCATCGATTACAAATCGTTCATCGGGACATTGCGGCAGATCGGCTACCGGGGCTGGATCGCCTACGAGATGTGCGAGGTCCTCGACGGCGGCGGCAGCGTCGAAAACCTCGACCAAACCGCCAAGATCTTCCTGGACTATGTCAAACAATTCGATGTCGCGCCGGCCGGAACATCGACACCAAAATAGTCCGGACTTGATCCATGGGATTTTTCTGGTATAAGGAAAGCCCGTCAATCGTCTGAATCAAGACAGTCAAAACGAACGAATCGATAATTGAAAGGGATGATGATGAAGCGCGTGTTGGGATCATTTACAATGTTGGCCGTGCTGGCCACAATCGGGATCACGGCCGAGCAGGTTTGGAAAGTCCACGATATGGATCGGCCCCGGCCGAAAGTCGTCACACCGGGTGACTGGTCCACGGCCGAGAAGGCGGGAACGGCCCCCTCGGATGCGATTGTGCTCTTCGATGGAACAAACCTCGACGAATGGAGCGCGACCAATGGCGGCCCCACCAAGTGGAAACTGGTCAACGGCACGATGGAGTCGGTTGAGAAAGCCGGCTACATCAGCACCAAAAAGCAGTTTGGCAGCATGCAGTTGCACATCGAATGGCAAACACCCTCGGAGGTCAAAGGCAGCAGCCAGGGCCGCGGCAACAGCGGCGTGTTTCTGATGGGCAAGTACGAAATCCAGGTTCTGGATTCGTTCAACAACGATACCTATCCGGATGGCCAGGCCTCGGCGGTGTATGGCCAACAGCCCCCGCTGGTCAACGCCAGTCGCGGACCCGGGCAGTGGCAAAGTTACGATATTATCTTCCACCGGCCGATCTTCAAGGACGGCAAACTTGAACGACCCGCGACTGTAACTGTCCTGCATAACGGCGTGCTCGTGCATGACAACTATACCATCTTGGGAACCACTTTCCACGGGCGCCCGGCCGTGTATGAGCCCCACGGTGACAAGGGACCTCTGCAGTTACAGGATCATGGCAACCCGGTCCATTTCCGGAATGTCTGGGTGCGCGAATTGGCGGATTAATCTTCCGAGAGTATCCATGGATAATGCGTACTCCCGGGGCCGAGCCGAACAGGTTCGGCCCCGATTGTTTCCAGAACGGATCGATCGCAATCAGAAAACGATCGAAGCGTATCCGACGGATTCCTGCGACGATTGCCGAAACTTTCGGAGCATGACTTCGCTGCTGGTCGTGTGTGCCAACAGGATTCCCCGGGTTTTGCCCAGGACCTTTGCCGTTGCGACGGCAACACCCGCCGCCGCCGGACCGCAGGCGCTGCTGTGGTCGATTGCCTTTTTGACCAGAGCCAGGGCATCCATCGCAATCGCCGAGTCAATAAACTCCCGATCGTTGACATTCTTGGCCCATAATAGCGATTCCGCGCCGACGCCTTCCGGAGCAAAACCGTAACGGGGTCCGTAATGGGTCAGATCCGTCGATGCCACGCAGGCGATCCGTCGCTCGGAACAATCGCGGATCACCCTCGCCAGCCCCCCGCCAAACGCGACGACATCCACATCCAACGGGACCAGAATCGGCACGATTTTCGCCTCCGGAAACAGATACTGAATAAAGGGAATCTGGACCTCGATGCTGTGCTCGCCGCGGTGGGCGTCGGGATTGGGTTCGGCATCGGTCAATTTGACGATTCGTCCGGCAAGGTCCTCGTCGATAGCGATCTCCCCGAGCGGGCTTAACCAGCTTCCCGACGGATACACCGCCGGCGAATGTCCGAACCAGCGATGCACGGCTCCCAGCAGGATCAAGCCGTCCACCGTCCCGTTGGCCTTCTGGATCGCCGCGAAGGTCATACCCGCCAGATCCCCGCTGAAAATCCATCCGGCATGCGGAACGATCCCCGCCGTCAACGGCGTTTCAAACATTTCGTTGACCGGCCGATCGTGAAGGCACTGCCGGATCTCGTCTCGGCATTGTTGTGCCGCAGCCGGATAGAACTGACCCGCTACCGTCGGTTTTCGTGAGGCCATGATTCACCTCCCACTTGTCATCGAGCCCGAAGTGCAGTATGATCTCGACCGATGCGGCAGTAGTATATACGATCCAAACGAACTTGTCATGAGGAAATCATGAGTAAACAGTCCAAACGATCGACGGTGGCGGTGGTGATGGGTTCGGATAGTGACCTGGGCGTCATGCAGAATTGTATCGACCAGCTCAAGGCCTTTGGGATAGACCCGGTGGTGCGGATTCTGTCGGCCCATCGCACGCCCGAACAGGCCGGACAGTTTGCCGCCGGTGCCGCCGGTGAGGGTATCAGGGTCATCATCGCCGCCGCGGGAATGGCCGCGCATTTAGCCGGCGCGATGGCCGCACGGAGCCGCCTGCCGGTGATCGGAGTCCCACTGGCCGCCTCCGAAGGGCCGATGGGACTCGATGCCCTCTTGAGCACCGTCCAGATGCCTCCCGGAATCCCCGTGGCCAGCATGGCCATCGGAAAGGCCGGCGCGAAGAACGCCGCCGTTTTTGCCGTTCAGATCCTGGCCCTGAGCGATTCGGCCCTGGCCGACAAGCTCGACCAGTTCCGCCGGGATCAGTCCGACAAGGCCCTCAAGAAGGATGCCGCTTTGCAGGAATAGTCTGCGGTCCGAGACTTCAACCATCCGCGCAACAGAAACCCCCGCCGGACATCCGCGGGGGTTTTCGTTGAATTGTGTCTCCTGCTAACGGTTAGTGGATTTCCAGGACTGAGTTGAGTTCACCATAGGGATTCAATTCGGTTTTTTCGTTGTAGGGATCTTGCTGCCACTGTCCATCGACGACAAGGCGATACCGATACCGACCGCTGGCCAAGGGCAGTTTGACCTGCCAGATACCGTTATCGCCGATCTTCTGAAGCGGGGTCTTATCGCCTTGCCAATTGTTGAAGTCTCCGGCCACGAACACACTTTCCGCTCGCGGATAGAGCGTGTTCAGAATCACCAGATCTTCGATTTGTCGAACACCGTAAAAATCGGCCAGTTTGGCGTCGAGCGATTGAGGTTGCGGTTTGGGAGGAGCCATTGTGGCCGTGGCCGTCTGGGATCCAGTTGCGACGGCAACCGATTCGGCCACCTGCGTTTCTGTTCTGGCGGGGGTTGTTGCGGGAAGATCCACGATCTTCTGTCCGCCGGTTTCCTTACGGCTTTCGACCGCTTCCGCACCCGGAGTTTGAACGGGCATCTTGACCGTCGAGAGCAGCTCTTCGGCGCTGGCGCTGATTGCGTCGAGCTTGGCCTGCAGGGAACTGACCAGTTCGGCCCGGTGCATGTGCGTATCGGTGCCGACCAGTTCTTCGGCCAGATTCTGGAAATCGCGGTGTCCCTTGCACGCCGGATCGTATTCGCTGATCGGCTGGCCGAGACTGGCTGCCTCTTTGAGTTTGGTATTGAAGTTCACAATCGTCTTGAACATCTTGCCCGCAAAGTGCTTGCGGACCTCGCCGAGGATTTCGCGGGCCATCTTGGTCCGGATATCATACATACTCGCCAGGATCATGACATCGATCTGCTGAGAACACTGTTTGCAGAGGACATTGAGGGTCTCAAGCTGCTTGCTCAGGCCGTGAAGCGAAAAGTAACCCATCTCGACCGGTACGATGATATCCGTCGCCGCGCGAATCGCGTTAAATGTCAGCAGATTGACCGAAGGCGGACAGTCAATGATCGCATAGTCATAGTCTTTGTTGACCGTGGCCATGACTTTCTTCAGACTATTCTCGCGATCCACCACCCCGACCATCTGTTGGTCAAAGGCGGCCAGATCAATGCTGGAAGGGGCCAATTCAAATCCCTCCGAGATCTGCCAGAGAATCTCCGACAGTTTAACCGTCTCCCCGCGAGCATGATTGATGAGGATATCATAGATACTCTGTTCGATCTGCTCTTCGGGGACAGCCAACCCCACCGCGCAGTGCGATTGCGGATCCATATCCACAAGCAGGGTTCGAAGACCGCGAGCTGCCAGAACGCTGGCCAGATTGATCGCGATGGTCGTTTTTCCGCATCCGCCCTTTTGGTTGACGATAGCGATGGTTCTCATAAATTCCCTCAGCGTTAACCAGACAAACTGGTCGTAGGATTTCTTCCGTGAAAATCCCTATTCATCATTTTCGACGCAGGACGAAAAAATCTTTAGCGATTTATCGGACAAATCCGAAAAAATCAGGTCTGCCAGTATCAGAAAGGCGGTTTTCTGAGACGATGTCTGTCTTTCAGGATGTATAAAGTGCAAATTAAGAGTTCCTGCACCATTCCAATCCCAAATGGCCTCAAATCACAAAAGAGTAAGATGGGAAACCTCTTCTGCCTTCTGAAAAGCAAATATGGGAAATCGTTAACATTGTTTTATAAATTTATCCAAACCAACACACCC
>JAAYVQ010000454.1 GCA_012517095.1 Phycisphaerae bacterium
AAAGAGCAAATACCGAGCCGAACAGGATTGCGCCCGACCCTCCCAAACCCAAGGGGGGTCGGCCGCGGGTATCCAATCGGGCCTGCCTGACCGGCATTCTGTTTGTCCTCAAGACCGGCACCCCCTGGGAATACCTGCCCTTGGAAATGGGGTGCGGCAGCGGCATGACCTGCTGGCGGCGTCTGCGCGACTGGCAGAGCGCGGGGATTTGGAAGAAAATCTGGCATGCCTTACTGAACGATCTGGGGAGGGCCGATGCGATCGAATGGTCCACGGCCGCGATGGACAGTTGCTCCCTTCGGGCCATTTTGGGGGGGCGAAAACCGGGCCGAATCCCACGGATCGGGGCAAGTCGGGATCGAAACGGCATCTGATTGTCGATGGAAAGGGTACGCCGCTGGCGATCGAACACACCGGGGCCAATATCCATGAGTCGGAAATGGCCTTGGCGTTGGTGGATGGGATTCCGCCGATCCACCAATCTCGAGGTCGTCCTCGCCGTCGTCCGGACAACCTGTTTGCGGATCGGGCTTATGATGCCGAAGAAAAGATCCGTCAGCCGCTGCGAAAGCGAGGCATTCGGCCGTGGATCGCCAAACGGTATACCGAACATGGCAGCGGATTGGGAAAGTTCCGCTATGTCGTAGAGGTGGCGTTCGATTGGTTGTTTCACCAACGACGACTGCGGGTTCGATATGAGAAACGAGATGATATTCATGAGGCGTTCTTGATCCTCGGTTGCTTGCTGATTTGCTGGCGACGCATCATAAGGTTTTGTTAGAGTTCCTTAGGCAAGTAATCACACTTCCAAGCCATTTTCCCAACCATCTTTTGTTGGCTCAATGGAGTCCCTGAAATAAAAACTGTATTAAGACGGGGAGAGAAAATAAAGGTCAGGAACGAATGGCACTTCCTTAAGCGGCAGGATAATCGGGGATAGTGGGGCTGTTGAAAAAGTCCGAGATAGTACTCTGTAATATTTTATGATGAACCGGGTTCCGTGGTTGCTCTTTCAAAACGAAATACGGATGGTTCGATTCAAGTTGTCGGGCGGTACTGATACGATGTTTAAGCAAGACGACTTTCTGCGACGCCAGTGGCAATCCCGTGACCGGCCGTACCGAAAGTATCGTCAAAAACCCGTGGCTCTTCACCGGCCGGCAGTACGATCCGGAGACGGGGCTGTATCAATACCGTGCCCGGATGTACTCGCCCGCCCTCGGCCGCTTCCTCCAACCCGACCCCATCGGTTACGCCGACTCCATGAACCTGTACGGAATCACAAATGCCTACATTGCCTGTTCGAATAACTCGTCAAGTTGATGCACAGGTAATGTTCGGATATTCGTGTCTAAGGGGAAACTATCCGTTCCAGGATATACGATGAAACCAATGGCCGGCTGAATATCCGCAAAAGCGTTCCGAAAGCTACGGGTAAGTCTGCAATCCAGAGATCGCTTGAACTCGACGGCGATGATGGGTTTGGCGGCTGAACGGTGGATCAGTAAATCGATCTCGGCGCCGGCATTGGATCTGTAGAAGGACATTTCAGCGGCGGCCGGTAGATTGGCTCCGATCTGCTCGATGCACCACCCTTCCCATGACGGCCCGATAATGGGATGGGCATACAGATCCTCCATGTCATAGACTTTCAACAGAAAATGCAGGATTCCGCTGTCGCGCAAATAGACCTTCGGCGATTTGATCATGCGTTTCTTTGTATTGGCATAATAGGGCTGGAGCTGCCGGACCATGAAGGTATCTTGTAGAATATCGAGATAGTGTCGGACAGATTTATCGGATACCCCCAGACCTGCGGCGATCTTACCGGCATTCCAGATCTGGCCGTGACAATGTGCCAGCATGGTCCAGAAGCGCTTCAGTGTGGTCGCTGGGATTCGGATACCGAATGAGGGCATATCGCGTTGCAGAAAGGTACTGACAAAAGTTTCTCTCCAGGCGATGGATACTTCCGGGGTGGTCGCCAGAAAACTGTCTGGAAAGCCCCCTCGAAGCCACAGATCATTGATCGGGTCCGGACGGTTCCCGACTTCGCTGATGCTAAAAGGAGATAACTCATGGTAGTAAATCCGGCCGGCAAGACTTTCCGAAGATTGTCTCAGCAGGTCCGGCGATGCCGACCCCAGTACCAGAAACCGGCCGGTCCTGCGATCCTGATCGACCAGCGCTCGAATCAAAGGAAACAGTTCCGGCTTTCGATGGATTTCATCCAGAATGATAAGGGAATCACAGTGTTGTTCAAGGTAAAGTTGGGGCTGGTCGAGTTTATGAAGGTCGCCATCCAATTCAAGGTCAAGATACACAGTACGGCCCGAGAATTGCCCGGCGATTGATTTGGCCAGCGTTGTCTTCCCAACCTGGCGAGCTCCCAGAATGGCAACAACAGGGAAACTCGTCAGTGATTGTAGAATCCTGCTTTGAATCCTTCTATGAATATTCATGCTTGCATTTTCGGATGTTATATCCGAATAATCAAGCATAATTATGGAAGATTTATAAACATAAGTATATTCATATCGGACTATTAAATCATAAGTCTATATAAAATAATACTTTATGGCTATTCTTTCGTATTATGGATATGCGATGGATTTTGTCTCAGTTGGCCACCGGTTCAAACTTCAATGATGCCGAATTGATGCAGTAGCGCAGTCCCGTCGGTTTTGGCCCGTTGTTGAACACATGCCCCAGGTGTCCCCCGCAGCGGGCACACACCACCTCGGTCCGGACCATGCCGTGGCTACGATCCACCCGTTCGAGAATCCGCTTGTTTTCGGCCGCCTGGTAAAAACTCGGCCACCCGCACCCCGAATCGAACTTGGTGGCCGACTCGAACAGCACCGCCCCGCATCCCGCGCACAGGTACCGACCCACTTCGTGATGATTCCAATATTGACCTGTAAACGCCCGTTCGGTCGCCGACTTGCGGAGAACCTGATACGAAAGCGGCTCCAGTTCCCGCCGCCATTCGGCATCGGATTTGATGACTTTGTCTTCCATGGTCTGTTGTCTTTGTTTGGTTGCTTGTTCCGTTACGGTATTCGGATCGGCCTTGGCCGCCGCCGCCTGGCCACCAGCCCCAGGATTCGGGATCTTGACTTCGATCCCCAACTTGTCGCAGCCGGGAATATAAATCATTGCCAACAAAAATGTTAGAATTAAAACAATCCGCATAGATATCTCCCGATTTTATAACCAATCCCTCTACGCCCCAAAATCCTTACGGTTCATATCATATCCGAAATGATCTACGGTCCGTGCCGGTCAATACACAAGGAGATAATGGATTGCCACCGCCATTGCTTGCGGCTATGATAGCAACCGATCGAATCGGTGTCTATGGAATGAACCCAGGCAACTCAAACAAGGACCTTTCAATGAATCGTATTGTGCGGTTGATTACCCTGTGCTTTTTGTTCGCCCCCGTCCGGGCCGACTCCGTCAAGGTCTGGGAAGACAAGATCACCCTGCCCTCTTACCGCGTTGATAAGCCCGATCCCAATCCCATGTTCTACAAGGGCGAGTCCTACCAGGGTGCTAAAAAAATGATCTATCCCTACGCCCTCATCGACGGCCTGACCGGCATCCGCGAAAACGCCGACTGGATAGCCCTGAACCTCGAAAACGAATATCTCAAGCTCGTCGTCCTGCCGGAGATTGGCGGTCGCCTCTTTTCCGCCACCGACAAAACCAACAACTACGACTTGCTCTACCGTCAGCATGTCATCAAGCCCGCCCTGATCGGTATGCTCGGCGCCTGGATCTCCGGCGGCATCGAGTGGTGCGTTTTCCATCACCATCGCAATACCACGCACATGCCCGTGGATTACCAGCTCGTGGAAAATTCCGACGGCAGCAAAACCATCTGGCTGGCCGAGACCGAGCGCCGCCACCGCATGCGCTGGACGATCGCCCTGACCTTACAGCCGGGCAAGTCTTACTTCCAAGCCGATGTCACTCTGTTCAATCGCCGGCCACTGCCCAACTCCATCCTCTACTGGGCCAATGTCGCCGTCGCTGTCAACGACGATTATCAGGTCATCTTCCCGCCCAGCGTCCAAATGGCCACCTACCACTCCAAAAACGACTTCGCCTACTGGCCGATTGGACGGGGCCGTTATCGCGGCACCGATTACACCGGCATCGACCAGAGCTGGTGGAAAAACCACCCTAAACCCGTTTCCTTCTTCGCCTGGAACAATCCCGAAGACTTCATGGGCGGTTACGATCACGGCCGCAACGCCGGCATCGTCCACATCGGCAACCACAACATCGTCTGCGGCGCCAAGCTCTGGGAATGGGGCCCGAACAACATCTGGGATACCAAGGTTCTCACCGACTCTGACGGCCCGTATGCCGAGCTGATGGTCGGCGCCTTCTCTGACAACCAGCCCGACTACAGTTGGATCAAACCCGGCGAGGTCAAGCGATTTCGCCAGTACTGGTACCCCGTCCGCGACATCGGCGGATTCAAGAACGCCACCCTCGACGCGGCCGTCAATCTCGAACTCACAGACGGCAAGGTCAAACTCGGCTTTCACGCGACTTCGGCATTCCCAAAGGCCATCGCCCTTCTGACAGCTAAAGGCAAACCCATCGTCGAAAAGACTATCGACATCGCTCCCGAAAAACCTTTTGTAGAGACGGTCCCTGTCGATGCCCCCATTCGATCCACGGACCTGATAGCGATCCTCAAATCCGCCGACGGCAAAGTCCTTGTCGAATACCAACCCAAAAAGCTCCCCGATCCCGG
>JAAYVQ010000065.1 GCA_012517095.1 Phycisphaerae bacterium
AGCAATCCGCCCTATGTCAGCGCGAGCGAGTACGAAAAGCTCGACCGGAATGTTCGGGATTATGAGCCCAAAAAGGCGCTCGACGGCGGGGCCGACGGGCTGGATGTGTATCGGCGGATCGCGGCGCGGGCGGCGGAGTTTATAGAAAACGACGGAGCCCTGTTGTTGGAGATCGGATACAATCAGGCGGAGGAGGTTCGGGAACTGCTGGAGGCCGGAGGATTTAAAATCATTCAGGTGTTCAAGGATCACGCCAAGCTGGATCGAGTCATTTCGGCTCGAATATAACCATTATATTGTCAAGACAAAAAAGGACTGGCTGGTGTGGTTGACGGCATCAGCGAAGGCGGCGGGGTCGAGGCCTTTGAGTTCGGCGAGTTTGCGGGCGGTGTGGACGAGCATGGCCGGCTCGCAGGGTCGGATGTGGCGGACGGGTTCGGGGCTGATGAAGGGACAGTCGGTCTCGAGCAACATGCGATCGAGCGGCACAATCGATGCGGCCTGACGGGCGGTTTCGCCGTTTTTGAAGGTGACGATTCCGGTGAAAGAAGCGAACCAGCCGCGGTCGAGGATGGCCTGGGTCTGATCGACGGGGCCGCCGTGACAATGGAATACGACGCGCGGGAGACGCGCGGCGAATTCATCGAGGACGGCCAGCGTGTCGGCGAAGGCATCGCGACTGTGAATGACGACCGGCAGGTTGCGCTCGGCGGCAAGGGTCAGTTGGGCACGGAAGACTTCGAGCTGGCGGTCTTTGGTGGAGAAAGTGTAGTGATAATCCAGGCCGGTCTCGCCGAGAGCGACGACCTTGTTTTTGCGGGCCTGTTCGGCCAGAAGGGCCAGATCGTCGTTGGAGGCCTCGGAAGCGTGGTGGGGATGGATCCCGACGATGGCAAACATTCCCTCGACGCCGGCGGCCAGGTCGATGGCCTTGCGGTTGTGTTCGATATCAGTGCCGACGGTGATCCAGCGGGTTACTCCGGCCGCACGACTGCGGTCGAGAATGTCTTCGATCGGATCGTTGTAGTCGGGGTAGGTCAGGTGTGAATGGGTATCGATCCAGTTCATGGCAGTATCCCTGTTAAGATTCCAGGCCGTTCGCTCGCAGGATATAGCGGACGACGCTGTCGGAGTTGTTGTCGCCGATGATCTCGGCGGCGTGGCGTTTGAGGTCGTCGGTGGCGTTGGCGACGGCGACGGGATGGCAGCCGGTCTGGAACATTTTGATATCGTTGAGATTGTCGCCGAAGACGACGACTTGTTTGAGGTCAAAGCCCCCGGATTCGGCGACGATCTTGACGGCCCGGCTCTTGCAGGCGGATTTGTCGTGGATGGTCAGCCACCACCAGCCGGGGGAGTAGGGATTTTCGAAGAAGTGGCTTTCGAGACGGTCGGCAAGCCCGCCCTGAATTCGTTCGGCCAATGGAATGAGCTTATGTCGAGTATCAATGACCGTAAAAGCGACAATATGCGAGTCGAAAATTAAGGGGAACGATTCGACGGGCGTAAGGCGATTGTCGTTCATGCCTTTTCGTTCATTGTAATACCATTCCATGCCGGGGTTGGCCAGACGAGAATGATAGACACGATCTCGCCGGCCGTCGAAGGCCGAGAGGATGGGGACCAGATTGAAACGGTCGATGTAACCGTACACCATCTCGACCAGGTCGCGGGGGAGGTCATTGACGATTAGATGACGGCCGGTGGAGTAGTCCGTAATAAAAGCGCCGTTGATTTCGATAACCGGTAACCGTAACGGCAGATCGCCGAGAGTATGTTGAATGGAGACGATCGATCTGGCGCTGGCGACGGTGAAGGGAACACCCGCTTCGAGAATCCGAATCAGGCCCCGGCGGGAAGTCTGCGACAGTTTGGCATTGTCGGCCAACAGGGTTCCGTCAAGGTCAGAGATATACAAACGCGGTACGGGCCGATCCATAAGTGCCTGTTTATTCCTGTGGGAGTCGCGCGATGTCGTTGTCGGCGCCGGCGATCATCAGAACATCGGTGGAATAAATGGTAGTATCCGGCGTGGGAACGGTGATGGCATCGTGCGTTTCGGCCCCGACAGACTGAGCGCGCTGGATGGCAACAAGGTTGACATTGTACTTTTGACGGAGCTGAAGTTCCATGACGGTGCGGCCGTCGAAACTGGCGGGGGCCTTGACGCTGGCCAAGCTGTAGCCGGGAGCGAAAGCGATTTTGTCGGAGATATGGGGAGCGATGAGTTTGTAGGCCCAGCGCTGGGCGGTTTCGTTTTCGGGGTAGATGACCTCCGTGGCGCCGACGGCGGTCAGGACGCGACCCGCGGTGACGGATGCGGCGCGGGCGTAGATCTTGGGCACGCCGAGTTCCTTGAGATTGACGATCGTCATCACGGCCGACTCGAAAGCGCTGCCGCCCTGGGCCATGCCGACCACGGCGGCATCGACCTTGTCCACGCCCTGCGAACGCAAGGCGTCGATTTCGGTACTGTCCATGCGGACGGCGTGGGCAACCATGTCACGGATGTCCTCGACGGATTCACGGTCGCGGTCGATGGCGATCACTTCGGCTCCGCTCATCGACAGGGCCATGGCCAGCTTGGTTCCGAATCGTCCCAATCCGATGACGGCGATGCGTTTCATGGGTTTATGTCCTTCCTTACTGGGTTATCCTACAATCAGAGGTTCCGATGGATATTCGTATTTTGCGATCTTCTGGTTGAAGGTCATCGCCGCCAGCAGCGACAAGGGTCCCAACCGGCCGATCAGCATGGTGATGATCAACAGGATCTTACCCGGATCGGAAAGTTTGGGCGTAATGCCGGTACTCAGGCCCACGGTTCCGATAGCGGAGACGACCTCGAAATTCAGATCCAGCAGAGGAATGCCTTTGCCGCGTTCGGTGATCGACATCCCGAAAATAACCAGGAAGATGACCGTCACATAGAGGATCACAACCGTGACGGCTTTGCCGACAACGACGGGACGAATGGCACGATGGAAGGCCTGAACCTGGGGATAACGGCGGAAGGCCGAATAGACGACCAGAGTCAGGACCGCCACCGTAACCGTCTTGATACCGCCGGTTGTGGAACCGGGGGAGCCGCCGACGAACATCAGCAGGATCATGGCCAGCTTGCTGGGTTCTGACATGGCCCTGATATCCACGGTGTTAAAACCGGCGGTGCGTGTGGTAACGGATTGGAAATAGGCGGCTCGGAGGGAATAATCGGCATTGGGATTGGGGGATAAATATTCGAACAGCATCAGGACCAACATGCCGGAGATGATCAGAAAGGCGGTGGTGACCAGGACGAGCTTGGTTTGAAGCTGAAGACGCGACGGGTGGGCAATTTCGAGCAGATTAACCGAACAATTCCGGCGACGGACCCACGAACACAGACGGGCCCATGCGACCTGAGCGAGGTTCTCAAGCACGCTAAAGCCCAGCCCACCGAGGATGATCAGGGGCGCGATAACGGCATAGACCTGCCAGCACTGGGTATAATTCAACATGCTGCGATTGGAAAGGGCAAATCCCGCGTTACAGAAAGCGCTGATGGAGTGAAACAAACTGGAAAACCAGATGTTATGACCGCCAGATTGTTCGGGAGGAATACGGTCCCACATCGGCAACAGCAGCGCGGCACCGATCATTTCAATGAGGATGGTCGTTAGGAAAATAAAGCCGATGCTGCGGCCGATACGACCGACCGTCTGGGCGCTGAGCAAGTCCTGCATCGCGACCGATTCGCGGACACTGAGGGCCTGACGCAATAGAAGAGCCAATACGACACCGAAGATCACGATGCCCAAACCGCCGAGCTGGACGAGAGTGATAATGATGGTCTGCCCCATGAGGGTAAAGTCCGTGCCGGTGTCTTTGACAATCAGGCCGGTAACGCAGGTGGCGCTGGTGGCGGTGAAGAGGGCATCGACAAAACTCAGCTTCTCACAGGCATGGGCCTTGGGCAACATCAGCAGGCCGGCTCCGGACAGGATCAGGATCACGAACATGCCGATCAGAACCCGCATGGGATTGTGACCGGTGGCGGCCAGACCCACGAGATTCCGGCACAGCTTATCGACGACCTGATAGACCAGATAGACGCCCAGCGCAGTCATAATGAGGCCGGGGGGATTAACGGAATGAAAAAGTTTGCCGGCGCCGAAGACGACGATTAGAAGACCCAGCAGCAAGGGTATTTCGATCCAGAAGGTTTTAAAAAATTCCCGTTTGGAAGCGGCATTGACAAACCGGACGGCTTTTTCGAAAAGGAAAATCCAAAAGGCGAGGATCTGAACGATATGCAGTTGACGAGAGGTCGTCCAGGCCGGGATATCGGTTAACCCATGCAGGAAAATAAAGGTCCCGATCACCACCACGCTGGTAATCACATTGACCAGGGTAATCAATCGCTCTAACGGATTGTTCTTATATGCGATTTTCATGGATTCAGAAGTCTGGCCTTTGGCCATTGGTGAATCGTTATACCCGAATAGGCAAGAAGTTACAAGCGCTTATCCCACATCGACCAGACCGAGGCGATCCCCGAATTTTCCCAACAGGGCTGATCGGAGTTCCGCATGGGACCCGGTGGTCAGCGTGGGATCTTTTTCGATCAGTTCGAATGCGTTCTTCCGAGCCAGTATCAGCAGGTCGAAATCATCGACGATGTTGGCCAGCTTCAGGTCAGGCAGGCCATGCTGGCGGGTACTGAATAGTTCCCCGGGACCGCGGAGACGCAGGTCCTGTTCGGCGATCTCGAAACCGTCGGAACTGCGAGTCATGATTTCCAGACGACTGACAGCGGACGGATCTTCGGTCTGGGCAAAGAGCAGGCAATAAGACTGGTTGGCCCCTCTTCCGATGCGGCCTCGAAGCTGGTGGAGCTGGGCCAGGCCGAAGCGATCGGCGTTTTCGATGACCATGATGGTGGCATTGGGGACATCGACACCGACTTCGATGAGGACCGTCGAGACCAGGACATCGATCTTACCGGAACGAAAACGGTCCATAATCCGTTGCTTGTCGGCGGATTTCATCCGGCCGTGGAGCAACTCGACGCGGTAATCGCGAAAGGTGTCGCGGCGAAGGGATTCGAATTCGCGCGTGGCGGTCTTGATCAAGGCATCCTCTTCGGCGTCGATGCGGGGATAGACAAAGTAGGCCTGGCGACCGGCGCGGAGGCGCTGGCGGATGAAGTCCCAGGCGGCGCCGCGGTTGTGGGGCTGGACCCATCGGGTGATGATTTTGCCTCGGCCGGGCGGGGCGTTGCGGATGACGGAGACATCCAGATCGCCGAAGGCCGTCATGGCCAGCGTCCGCGGGATCGGCGTGGCGGTCATGACCAGACAATGCGGCGAAAAAAGTTTGCGAAGTTTGCCGCGCTGGCGGACGCCGAACTTGTGCTGCTCGTCGATGATCACCAGACCCAATTCGCGGAAGGTAATGTCTTCCTGGAGGAGGGCCACGGTCCCGACGACGATATCCACGGCACCGTCGGCGACGCGGCCGAGGAGTTCATCGCGTTTTTTTCCGGTAATGCCGCCGGTGATCAGCAGACGACGGACCCGGCTGCCGTGAAGATATCGTTCGATGCTCTGGAAGTGCTGTCCGGCCAGGATTTCCGTCGGGGCCATGATAGCCACCTGTGTCTTGTTGGCAACGGCTAACAGTGCGGCATAGAGTGCGACGACGGTCTTGCCGGAGCCGACGTCGCCTTGCAGGAGTCGATTCATCGGGCGGGCTTCAGCCATGTCGGCGACGATCTCCTCGATGACGGCATCCTGATCGGCGGTAAGCAGGAAGGGGAAGCGGCGGCGAATGCGGGTATTCATTTCCTCGGAACGGACCATCGGCCGGGCCGACAGATCGTACTGGATATGACGGCGCTTGACGGCCAGACCGAGCTGCATGAGAAACAGCTCGTCGAATTTTAGACGGCGACGGGCTCCGTTAAGATGGGACTCGTCGAGGGGATCGTGGATCTGGCGGTAGGCCTCGGCACGGCCAATCAGTTCGTTTTTTCGGAGGAACTCGGGCGGGTACCATTCAGCGATCATCTCCGAGCTGTGAGCCACGAGCGGGCGAAGAATACGGCGGATCTGGGGGCTGGAGATCTTGGCCGATGCCGGATAGACGGCCCCGCCGAAGTCTTCGGGATGGAATTCTTCCGTATCTCGGACGACGGTAAACCGTGGATTGGTGAATTGTTTGGTGTATTTATAAAGCGATACTTTGCCGGAGACGACCAGTCGTAGGCCGGGCTCGAGCTGGTTGCGGAGGTATCCTCCGTTGAACCAGATCACGCGGCAAACGCCCGTGTCGTCGGCGAGGGTGACTTCGAAAAGCTGTTTTCGGCGGGGGAGAAATTCGGTGGCGACAATGACGCCCATCGCGGTGACGGATTCGTCGGGGCGAAGCTGGCCGATCTTGATGGGGGCGGGGAGAAATTGCCAATCACGAGGGAAATAATCCAGAAGATCCCGCAGCGTGTGCACGCCCAATTCGGCCAGGGCTTCGGCCCGGGTGGGTCCGACTCCTTTGATATACTGGACGGCCATCGACAGGTCCATCGGGCTACTCCCGGAAACCATGTTCACCGATGAGCGGAACGAACCGGCAGCCGCAGACGATCTGGCCGATAAGCTCATCGCCGTGCTTGTCATAGACGACCAGATCCTGGACGGCGCCGCCGCCGACAGGCGCGACCAGCACGCCGCCGGACTTGAGCTGGGCGGCGAGAGGCGGCGGAATGGATGGAACCGCGGCGGTCAGGAGGATGCGGTCGAATTGGATGGTCTCCGGCCAGCCACGGGAACCATCGCCGATGGCGAATTCGACATTAACGACACCAAATTTTTCCAGGGCGGTCTGGGCCTGTTCGGACAATTCGTGGTGGCGTTCGATGGTGAAGACCCGGCAAGCCAGTCCGGCCAGGACGGCCGTCTGGTAGCCGCTGCCGGTGCCGATTTCGAGAATATCGCAATCGCGGGTAACTCGGAGACACTGGGTCATCAATGCGACGATGTACGGCTGGCTGATGGTCTGGCCCAGGCCGATCGGCAATGGATGATCGGCGTAGGCCTGGGAGCGATAGGCCTGCGGGAGGAAATCCTCTCGAGGGATCCGACCCATGACTTGCAGAACGGCAGGGTCGCGGATGTCGCGGCCCTCGAGATGATGCCGCACCATCTCTGCCCTCTGGAGGGCGAACTGATCCTTTTCATCAAAGCTGACCATCGGTATAATCGGTTCTCGTTTGGGTTTTCGCTTAACGGGTCTCAATTATAGCAAGTTGTGGAAAGGAGTCGCGTATGAAAACGAAATGGTGGGTTGGACTTTTGGCCGCGGTGATTGCGGCCGGTTGTGTTCCGTCACTGCATCCGTGGTTTTCGGACAAAGATGTGGTCTTCGAGGAAAAGCTGCTGGGCGTGTGGGAACAGAAAGATGAGGACAATCTGTGGATCTTCGAAAGGGGCGACGGCGAAAGCAAGGGGTATCAGTTGACGATTACTTCCAAGGAAAAGGACCCCGCGCTCCTGCAAGCCCATCTATTCAAAATCAACGGGAAGTTCTACCTGGACATGTACCCCGCGGAAGACTCCCTTGAAAGCAGTAATGATTTCTTCAAGATCCATCTGGCCGGAATGCATCAGCTTTTACGGATCGATGCGATTCAGCCGACGGTTCAGTTTCGGATGCTGAATCCGGAAACGATCGGCAAAATGCTCAAGGAAAAGCCGGACCTGATCGACCATGAGTCACCCGAGGACGATGAGGGTATCCTGTTGACCGCTGCAACGGAGAAGCTTCAGAAATTTCTCGCCGAGAATTCCGACGCGGAAAAGTTCTATAGTGAAGCCAATACCTTGACTCGACGGAATCCGTTGTTTACAGAGAAGGATTTCGGATTCGAACCGAAACTGGCGGGGCAATGGATTGACGATGATGACACGATCTGTATTTGTGAGGCGGTGAATAAGGAATCCTATCGTGTCACGGCGATTCGATCCAAGGAGAAGGGAACTGAAGTCAGTCGTTATGGCTGCGCGATCGTGACGATCCATCAGCGGCGGTTTGTGGCCGTGTATGAGGGACGGGAAGTCGATATCAACGGCGGATCGGATGCGGATCGAACGCCCGACTTGTTGCTGTGGATTGAACAGGTGGAACCGACGCCGGTGTATCGTGTCATCGATTATTCGGATGCGGCCGAGATTGTAAAGATGAATGACGAGCCGTTCAAACAGGCCATGGACAAACTTCCAAAGCTCCGCTGGACCCCATTAGTCCCGGCGGAAAAGAAATAGGAAAAGGTGTCAGACACCTTTTTGTCCGATGGATGAACGAACTCGACGACTCATCGATACAGACCGGAAATACCTCTGGCATCCGTTCACGCAGATGGCGGGATGGGCGGCGGGCGATCCGCTGGTCATCGAGGCCGGCGAGGATTTTGAGCTGATCGACACCGAGGGGCATCGGTACATCGACGGCGTCAGCTCGCTATGGTGCAATGTCCATGGCCACCAAGTCGCGGCCATCGACAGCGCCATCCGCCAGCAACTTGACCGAATCGCGCACAGCACGCTGCTGGGACTGGGCCAGACGCGGTCGATCGAACTTGCCGGGCGACTGATCCGGATCGCCCCGCCCGGCCTGTCGCGGGTATTCTACTCCGACAGCGGCGCCACGGCCGTCGAGATCGCGGTGAAGATGGCTTATCAGTACTGGCACAATCGCGGTGATAAGCGGCGGACGAAATTTGTCGCGTTGCGGGACTCCTACCACGGCGATACGGTCGGCTCGGTCAGCATCGGCGGCATCGAGCTGTTTCACGGGATCTTTCATTCGCTGCTCTTTGAAACCTTCTTTGTTCCGACGCCGCATCCGTACCGCTTCAACGGTTCGGCCGAGCAATGCCTGCGTCACTGTATCGACGCGCTGGAAACACTGCTGAAAACGCGCGGTGACGAGATCGCGGCGGTGGTCGTAGAACCGCTCGTGCAGGGCGCGGCCGGGATGATTGTTCATCCGGCCGGATTCCTGTCGGCCGTGCGGGATCTGACGAAGAAATACAACACTCTGCTGATTGTCGATGAAGTCGCCACGGGATTCGGCCGAACGGGGACGATGTTCGCCTGCGAACAGGAATCCGTCAGTCCGGATCTGATGTGTCTGGCCAAGGGGATCACCGGCGGCTATCTGCCGCTGGCGGCAACGCTGGCGACCGAGCAGGTGTACGAGGCGTTTCTCGGAACGGTCGCCGAGTGCAAGACCTTCTACCACGGCCACACCTACACTGGTAACGCCCTGGCCTGCGCAGCGGCGATCGCTTCGCTGGACCTGTTCGAACAGAACAAACTCATCGCCGCGCTGCCGGAAAAAATCCGGATGATCCGGGATGCACTGGCACCGCTGATACAACTCGACAATATCGGCGACATCCGCCAGTGCGGGATGATGGTCGGCATCGAAATCGTCCGCGACAAGGGAACG
>JAAYVQ010000455.1 GCA_012517095.1 Phycisphaerae bacterium
ATGGACTTTGACGGTGCTGACGCGGTCGATGTGGCGACGAAGGAGAGAGTAGATGATCGTGTTGGCGGAGCAGACGAAGCTGATGACGAAGGCCACGACCAGACCGACGACGAACAACAAAGTCAGGCGGATCAAGACATACGCCACCTTCTCCGAGCCGCCCTGGGGTGAACCGTCAGGACCAATCAGGAAAAAGAAGGAGGGACAGGACCAGAGGCGGTCCAATTGTTCGGCTCCGGAAGCGGTGGACAGACCCAGTCGGAGCAGGCCATAGGTTGTCAGCAAAACCAAAAAAGCAAAGAGCCGGACGATCAGGTAACAGAGGATACCATAGATGACGGCGGCCAGGTCGTAGAACAGGATCCAGAACGGATGGGAGAAGACATATCGGAGGGAACGGCTGACGGCGTCATACCCATCGGAGCTCTCATAGGCGATGACGGGAAACATCAGGTTGGCTCCGGCCATGGTCCCAATCAACATCAGCACGGTAAAAAGGCCGAACAGCAAGGCCAATCCCAAGCCCAGACCCAGGAGAATGGGACCAATCCCCCAGGGGATATTGGCCAGTGCGCCAAGGGCGACGACGAACAGGCCGGAACCGAGCATGATGGCGATGACAATGAACGGTGCCGAGATCAGGGAACCGAATTTCTGGGCGCTAAACGCCATGACCTCAAGCAGGCCGGGTTTTTCGCCGCGGCCGTAGTCAAGGGCGGCGCTGCGACAAATGGCACCGCCGAAAAAACTGAGGATCAGGCCGGACAGGAGGAAGAAAGCGATACTGTAGAGCGTGTGATCCCGGAAGGCCCAGAACAGGCCGACGAAACAAAAGGCAATATGTGTCAGGATTGCCGAAAATCGATCCAAAAGGTTGGAACGGTTGGGGGTCAGAAGGGCCATGGCGGCTTCGTTGAACTGCGTGGAGCCGAATCGCCAGAGGGTTGTGAATACCCCAAGACGAATTTCGGCTGCGGGCTTGACACCGGGTTTGGTCGCGCGGGCCTTCTCGATAATGGATTTGGTGCGCTGGCCGTATTCGAGAATCGTTTGTTCGAGGTCCGAAGCATAGACGGCGGCTTCCTTGGCCGAGGGCTGCGGATTCAGCTTGACGACCACGCTTCGAGTGCCCCGGTCCATAAGCCAGCCGATCAGGGCGATTGAGCCGAGCGCCATCAGGCCGAGCATCAGGCGCGTCGGCGACACGGCCACGGGAAAAGCCCGCAACAGTTTGTTGAAGGCCAAATTTTCCCAGATCTGCATTAAACGACTGTCTAATAGCATACGACAATCCATCCGATTGAATCAGGATTTCGATTTCTATGATCTTGTGACTATTATCCGGACGCGCGGGACAATATCAAGCAAAAAGGAGCGAGGAACCGGAATCGATGCCAACGATTCATTTTGCCTTGGGGTAATTTTTCGGGATCAGGAGCAGGAGCCGTTCAAATTGGTTGGATTGTGCATCCCGGGCGACACCAAGGATCCATCCGTTGTTGTTCATATCGGCGGCAGTGAAATTGAGGTCCTGCCTGTTAAAAAGACGATTCAAGTTGGTTTTGAAGCGTCCGGGGATTGTGACGATGGAAAAATCCTCCTGTCCGTGTCCCAGCTTCCAGGGGAGTTCCCAGGATCGTCTGATCGTGAAACAATACCCGCCATTATCCGTAATATCTGTGATTCCCGGCAGATCACTGACCTGTCGCCCAAGGTTGGAAAATCCCTGCCGGGGATCCCATCGGAATGGACGACACTGGTTGTGGTCCGGGCCGTAGAGACCGATGACCTGGTCGGAGTTGTTCATCTTCATGAAGACCTGTTTTCCCGCTAATGGGTCGTCCATCGATTGTTGTCCGGTTTGGCGCGACCAGAAAAAGGCATTGTAAGGTCGAAACATCTCGCCGACGATGTGGCCGGAATCGTTGATATCCTGTGGGAAGCCGGGGGTCTTGAGGTCTTCGGTTCCGCCTTCGAGGGTCCAGAGAAATAACCAATGCTGGGTCTGATTATTGGATAAATCAAAGTCCACTCCAACGACTTGGCCGTGATTGTTGATCGCAATAGCCCAGGGTTTGGTCCGCCCGGGGGTAGCGGCGATGTCGCGCAGACCCTGCCTGGGATCAAAGAAATATGATTTCAAGTCGCGGCGGGGTTTGATGCCCAGTTGGGCGGCTTGTTCCGTGAGTTTTTCGTCGACCCTGTAGAGGCCGACAATCTGATCGGCATTATTCATGTCGGAGATCGAGATATCCGTGCCTTCGATTCCGAGGTTGCCCCGATCTTTGAACCCCGTGTCCCGATTCCAATAGAAGATATGCTCTGATTTGTCGGCGATATTGACCATGATAAGGGCAACAGTGCCGACATCATTCAGTTGAAGACTGAAGGGATTTTCGAATCCCACGGGCAGGGGAATTTCGACAATCTCGTACCGCATTCGACCATGAAACCAGAATGCCAAACCGGTGCCCAGAAGAATCAAGATTACGATGAGAATCAGCCACTGTTTTCGTCTCATGTGCATGTTTCCTCCTGTTCCAAGAATTGGCCGCCGATCCTTTCTATCTCAACATCAGAAACCCGTTCGTTTGAATTGTTTTTCGAGTTCGCCTATGGGAAAGCTTATTTCCGTTTCCGAATATTTTTCGGAATCAGGACAAAAATTCTTTGACTCCATTCATCATAGCCATTTCCTACAATCCAGCCTTCATTATTTATCCGAGACACTGTAAAGTCGAGTAGATTGTTTGGAAGAAAATTGTTCAATATTGTTTTCTTTCGTCCAGGATTATAAACGATTGATATCTGAGTTCTCGATTGAGGAGAAAAGGATGCATAATCGTCAGATGATAGGCAGAAAACTCCGTGGTCATTGAGATTTGTTATATCGATTAAAATCCCACAAGATAGATCCATGATTCGAAAACCACGATGTGGGTCCCATTGAAACAGTTGATAGCTATTA
>JAAYVQ010000066.1 GCA_012517095.1 Phycisphaerae bacterium
AACAGACGATCCATCCTCCGAGCGGAAAGTCAATTTGTTTGCAGGCCTTTCGATCGGTAGATAGAAAGCCCCGGCGACCTGATCGACCCCCGACATATGTCGGGCGGCAACCAGATAAATCGGCAATTGAAGATCTATTTTCCCCGCCAAGAACCCCCAATCGATATTCCGGTCGTGAATTTTGTAATCGAATACCAGTGCCGTTTTTTTCCCGCCGATCGTGGCCGCGTCGATCCGGTCGATCGACCCGCATAGCAGGATCCGGATTCCGTTTGGTCCATCCAGTTCGATTCGGACCTGGTCATCGCCCGGTCCGAACCTCGCCTCCGCCGCGATCGGTCGAAACGCTCCCGCACGACAGATCCGCGCCATATTCAGAACCGATTCGGCCAGAACCTCACGCCCGGATTGAATCCGCCAGCCATCCTGTCGGCTGTGACGAATCAGATTGGCATACATCGGATTGGATCGGATCTCCTCGTCGAACAGCGCCGCGGTCCGATCCTGTAGCCATTTGTCGGTTGCGTCGGCAAGATTCAGTCGGTCTTTTCGAAGATCGTAAAAAAGCCGTTCGAGAACGCGATGATACAACTGACCCAAATCCAGGGGCTCCAATCGGAGGACATCGCGTTTGCGAAGCTCCAAAAGGTCGTGAGCGAAAAATTGATAGGGGCATTTTCCGAATCGTTCCAGACGCGTCGCCGAAAGCGGCAGCATTCTTGGCCAACGACGACGAATCAGGTTTGAATCGAGTTGGACATCATTGCGGTAGTCAAGACCCGCTTGTATCGGCCGGACGACGCCGGATAACTCTGACCGCTCGGAATCGGCCAGACGGCGAATCAATCCGACCCCACATTTCCGCTGATCGCGCTGATCCGAACATATCCACCGGCTCAGTCGATCCTGCAGGTCGATCCTTCCGGAAATGGAATTCCAATCGTCTCCGGCTTCGACCATTTTGGGCTTTATCTTGAGTCGATCCGCAAGCATCTGAACGAACCGCGAGGGGTACACTTCCGATCCGCCCGAATCCATTCGCGGGAAAGTGATAATCAGTTGTTCGCCGGGGCGGGTGAAGGCGATGTAGGCCAGGTACTGCCGAGCGGCCGCCTGCGTGGCGGACCGATCGGAGAGAATGAACCGCTGTCGCGCGGCGGCAACGCGATCCTCTTCGGACAGGATCGGGTCGTCGGTTACGGGGATGGGAAATTGTTTCTGCGTGGCTCCGATCAGAAAAACGATCTTCAGGTCGGGATGACGACTTCGCTCGATTGATCCGACGAGAACCTGATCGATCATCGGCGGGATCTGCTTGAGGTTCAATTGTCCCAGAGCCGAACGCAGAACAAAGAAATACTCGTCCGCCGGCATCGGCTGATCGCCGAAGATATCGACAAACTCATCGAGCAGATCGACCAGCTTGTCGAACAGTTGCCGATGGATCATCGCCTGTTGCGGACTGGACTGCCCCATCTCGTCAAGCTTGCGGGGAATCTGCAACTGATCAATCAATCCCCAGACCGCTCGGACAAAATTCTCGGCGGATAGAAGTCGTGTGTTTCCCGAGAGTCCGAGCTTGTCGCGCAACTCCAACAAGGGTTTTAGTCCTTCTGTCCGAATCGTATGGATCCGCTCCGGATTCCAACGGATCGTCCGTTCACGATCTTGGGGCGGGTTGGCGTCTGTGTACGGCCACGGCTCGGGATTCGTCCAGTCGCCGCGGTTGATGCCGAAGGCCAGACAGTAATTTTCAAGCAGGGCGACACAATCCGGATCGATGGGACCCAGCGGAGATTTGAGCCAAGCGATCACATCCGTTGTAAGAAAACCCTCCATCACGGCCGTAAAAGCGTTCCGAATGAGCTCGATCATCGGATGCTGCTGAATCGAAGTCGGCCGGTCGAGAAAGCATGGAATTCCCGCATCCGCAAACGCCGCCTCCAGATACGGCTGATACGAAGTCAGATCCGATGCGACGACGGCAATATCGCGATATCGATACGACCCGTCGTGGACCAGTTGGCCGATCTTTTGCACGACCGCCTGTGTTTCGGCTCGAGGATCCAGAGCCGTGAGAAGCTGAACCTGTTGTCCGGCCTGTTGCCTGACTTTATCCGGGACGGCCTCCAACATGGGAGTAAAACCCGATCGCTCGATCCAGCCCAGGGCTGAATCTCTGTCAAACCTGCGGACACGAGTGAGCGTTATCGGCGAACGGATCGAAACCCGTGCCTGCCGCAGCGTTTGAAGCAATTCGCAGTAAGTCTTTTCCGTCGAGAAAAACAATCCGTTCGGATCCAGTCGATTGGGATCGGTGTTGTTCAAATCGATTGCCGTCGGATCCAGACATAGGGCGATCTCGGTTTCGGTAGATACCTTCATCAGCGAGATCAGCATCGCCTGTTCCTGCAGGGTGAATCCCGCAAAACCATCCACCCAGAGCCGAGCCCCGCGCAGAAGGGAACAATCGGCCACTTTTCGCTCGGCGTGCGTGAGTTGCTGGTCGGGGTCCAGGAAGAGATCGGATTTGCGGTCCAAGAATTGCCGGTATTGTTCGAATACAACCGCGATATCCGAAAACTTCCGCGTCAGCCGCGAATCGGCGGAATTTCCAGCCAACTCCGCCAGCAGTTGCCGTAAATCCTGCGGATCTTTGGCCGACTGTTGAAGCTCCAGAATGATCCGTGCCAGATGCCGCGCCAGTCCCGCCGTCTCCGCCGCCCGGCCGAACATGGTCAGCGAATCGCGGCATTGACGAAGAATCGAATATACGATCATCTCCCGACCGATCCGCGACAACGCCCGTTGCGCCTGCGGCGGGCCTTCCAGCAAGAAACTGAGACGATCAAAGGACAGCACCTGCAATCGACTGTAGCCGGGGATATCATCGCAGGAAAGGATCGCCCGTTCGGCCTGGAAACTGGCCTGCTCCGGCACCAGCAATACCAGCGGCTCTCCGGTTGGCCGGTCGCGAAGTGCGGCCGTCACGGCATCGATGCAATGCCGCGTCTTGCCCGTTCCGCTGCGCCCCAGTACAAACCGGACCCCCATAACCGCTGCCTTTCTCCCGAATCAGTATTGAACGACGAATCGCTGGGGCGAATCCAGCATCCCCGGCAGGATCAGCCATTCCTTGTCCTTGTCGAATTGCGTCCAGGGTTTGTCGTTGCACAATACCGATTGAATCGGATTGGATTTGGCGTGACGGATCCGCAGGTAGATCGTCCTGGGCGGATTTCGTTTTGGCGGGTCCAGCATCACGACCACCTGATTGCGATCGACGGCGTTGTAACTCAGCGACAATTCGCCGAACTCGGTTGCCGCCCGCTGGATACCGATCGTGTTTCCGGCCGACAGCCAGTACCGCGGAATTGCCTGCCCCAGATAGAGCGTATCCTTTTGCTCATTGACGAACATCAGCCGCAGCCAGTAGGTCACCTGCGCTTCGTCGGAACTTTTGAAATGATCACCCCGTGGATATCCCAGTTCGGGCAGGGAATGTTCGTTGCACATCCGGATTTCCGGATAGAACGCCGATGTGAAACCGTTAAAGAAGGCCCGTAAATAATGTTTTACATCGTCCCGCCACAGATACGGCAACGGCCCGTCGAGCAGATTGGCCTGCTGGGAAAAACCACCCCGCGAAAACCAGAAATCTTCGTAGGCCCCGATCACATAACCATAACCGTTGCCGATATACAGGTTGTCCTCGTAATCCTTGAGGATCCATCGCGTCTGCGGATCGTCCGGCGCCAGCAATCCATAGGCCGGCAAAAACATTGAGCCCTCCAGCACCTCGCGGATCCAGCCGTGCGCCCGGCCGCGGAAGTGAACCTCCGACGGAATCTTCGGTACCCAGTTGTGATCCCGCAGTGAAACCACCGGGCAGCGGATGCGCGACTCGTTGACGCCGGCCATAAAGTCGTCGAAGTAGGCCTTTGCTTCCTTTTGCAGACGAAGCCCTTCGGGATGGCCGTAGTCGGCCAGCGCGTCGGCCAACGCCAGAAATCCCCAGACCGTCGCGCTGTTGGTCGCCATCCAGTTCCAGTAATCCGTTACATCTTCCAATGATCCGGAGGGTAAATATCCATATTCGATCGGTTTTCCGCCGGCGGGATTGAGAACCTGCGTTGCTTTTCGTTCGCGGATGACCCACTCGCACGCCGCAATCAATCCCGGCGCGGCCTTCTCCATCCAGGCCCGATCCCGCGTGAACCGCCAATGGTAAGCCATATTCCACATCACATAGCCGTGGCTCTTGTTGTAGTTGCCCGTCTCGTGACCGCCGGCGCCGTAGAACTTGCCCTGTTTGGATTGGTAGTTGCCGATGAAGCCGACTGAACCTTGATAATGCAGAAACGCGTCAAGATTCCGCCGAGCCAGATCCGGATACCCGCGACGATCGAGATCGCTGATCATCATCGCCGATTCGTTGGGATACACACCATAGTGAAAGGTCCCCACATGGGCGTGGAGATACTCAGTGCCGATCTCCTTGTAACAGTTGACCAGCAGATGCCGCATGTGGGCCTTGTAGAAATCGTTGAGCCACGACTCCGGCGTCTGGATTTGCGTGCCCCGGTCCGTTTGCTCTTTCCAGAATGTGCACACCCGCGTCGCTTCAGCATCGAAGTCGAGGGCTCGCAGCGCGGCCATCTCGGCGTCGTGCGGCGTGATCGAGGGAATGGCCAGCCGCAGCTTGACGCCCTGCCCGGCCGCAAGCTCGCTCATCCAGTTTGTCGCTTTTCCGTCCGGCTCAAACCGACCGTTGTTGTCCGCCATCACCAGAAATCGCACATGCGGGCCGGTGCGGCTCTCGTTGATCGCCTTGTCGCCGTCGATTACAAGATTGCCTTCATTCTGCGCTTCGGTCGAAAACCGCAGCCGCGCGGAGGCCCGTCCTTTTTCCGAAAGATTCACCATTCGAATCTGCACCAGCAACACTGTCGGATCATCCAGCGCAATATCCTTCAGGTCCCCATCCAGCGGCGCCAGGATCGAGGTCTGTTCGTAAAAAACCGGACCATCCTGCCACCAGGTTCGAAGCTGCGGCAGGAAACCTTCCTTCAGTTCGCGGCCGCCGCGCAGCGAGTCCGCAGGCATTCCCAGCCGAACCTTCATGACGCCCCCCTGCCAGCTCTGCCGCTTGGTATCGCGGGAACTAACCGGCAGATTGAACCATCGGCCGCCGGAGGCGATCTCGATATCGCCGTTGGGGAGCTGATTCATCGCATCGCGATTGCCCGGCAGACCGTGGACAAAATACAACGGCCGCTTGAGCGGCATTTCGTTCCAGGCACGGCCGAGCGTTTGTTCGTTGGCCTCTTTGACACGGTCGTAGATCGAGCGGCCGCCGAATTCGCGCTGGACGATCGCACGGTACTCATCGATCGAAATTGTGTCGTCGGCCCGCGTGACCAGCGCGCCCAGATCGTCCACGAGGATCCGCTCTCCGCGCGCGATGTCGTCAGTCGCGAACGAGAACGACCGTTTGCCGCAGCGAACGGTCACAATCGTCCGGTCGTAGCGACTATCGATGGGATCGTGCAGCGTGAAGATTTCGGCCTCCACTGCGGCGGTCCCTTCGGAAGGAATGGACCAGGTGTTCAGATTGTCAACCGCCGTTTTCGAATCGGCGGATTTGACCGAATAACATTCCCCATTGAAAAGATTCAAGTGGGCGGGAATCGGTTCGTCGCTTACGAAGGTGGCATCGGCCGGCTTGCCGAACTGAATCCGCACGCGCTGCGGAACGACCACCGACTCCGTAAAAGCCCAAACCATCTTCGGCGTCGGGAGGGCCTTGTCACCGTGCAGGCGAACCCACAAGGTCTTGCGATAGGTCATGCCGCCAACGGCCGAATCGATTTCCTGTGCCGTGATCGGCTCGAAGGTGAAAATCAATCGCTCGTCTTCCTGTACTCGCCGCGTCTTGGCCGTAACCCACTTGCCGTTGGTCCAGTCGTCCATCGCATCCCAGCCGACCTTACCGCTGGTCTCCTCGGCCAGAACGGGATCCGGCCGGCCGTCCCAGACTCTCTGCCAGTATTGGACCTGAATCGTTTCGGCAACCTCCGGCGACACGGCCGCCTCGAACGCCGCCACGACGCGGTTGATCTTTCGCGGCTCGGCCCAGCGGACACCGTATCCATTTTCCTGCGGCTGCGGGATCGTATAGCCGAACGAGGAAATTTCCATCGGGCCGTCCGGCCGAGTCGTTTCGGCCGCGGGAAGAATCGATCCGGCCGTCAATACAATCGCAATCCAAATCTGTTTCATATTGAAATCCTCCGATCAATCGACAGGTTCAATCGCTGCCCGTCCGGCGACTGTTATAAATTTTTCGGCCCAGGGTTTTGTACTCGGTCAGTATCTGTGCGGCTTCACCGCGACGCACATCGCGGATGACTTCAATACCTCGGCTCCTGAGCTCTCCCACCCAGTCGGTCGGCTTGGGCCCTTCATCAAAGCCGATCGCCCGGGCATCCTCGTCCCGCGCCCCGCAAATAACGCTTTGAACGCCGGACCAGACGATCGCCCCCAGACACATCGTGCACGGCTCGGCGCTGGTGACCAGTTGAAATCGTCCGCTGCCCACGCAGGACAGGTCAAAATCTTTGTAGCGCTGCTGGGCTGCCATGATCGCCACGATCTCCGCGTGAAGCACCGAACAGGACAAGCTGGTCACCATGTTCACGCCCGCCGCGACCATGTGTTCGGTCTCCATGTCGAAGATCGCCGCCGCGAACGGCCCGCCCGACCGGCGAAACAGCGTCTCGCGGGCCAGTTCGACCACCCATTCCATCCGCTCCTGCGGGTCATAACACATCCGCGAGTGTTCTTTGACGAAACGCCGGATCCACCGCGGCAACTTCAGAGTCAAACTCCCCTTGTCCATCGTTGATCTCCGTCTGGGTTCGGAGGTACTGTACCCGCAAATCGCCCGAAATGCAAAGGGGGAAACGAAAACGATCGATGGAATCCGGCCTTCGATGACAACGGCGACGGCAGGATAGAGACCGCCTCCATCCCGCCGCGCCACATTGCCAAATGGCCAGAGGTTTTTGAGTCAGAAGTTTATCTTTGATTACGGACAGGCCGAGCTCGGATCCAATCCGCATGAGAGCCAGTACTGTGAAAATTCCGCCAGGTCGCTCATATCCACCACACAATCCCCGTTGGCGTCGCCCAGCGGAGGAGCGGCACAGGTCGCCACATCCGGTCCGGAAAGCAGGGCCAGGTAAATATTCATCTTGCCGCCGAGATTGTCTTCCCAGACCACGGTCGTTCCATCGATGGCCGGATTGGTCTGATCGGAATAAACCGTCTGGTCTATTTGAGCGTCGCTGATCAGGAATTCCTGTCGCGTGTCCAGGTTATAGCCATAGATATCCCAATCGGTATTGCGGTCATCCTGCCAGACGATCAGGTTGCCGGAGATATCGGGATTGATTGCGTTGGACGATTCAATCGCCACGGCGATGATCTTCGGATTGGATGGGTCGGAAACATCGGCCGCATAGAGATCCCAATCCTCGTTGTTCTGTTCGTCGATGTATAGCTGCTGCCAGACGACATAATGCCCCGAGATCGCCGATCGCTGTTGATGATTGGCAAAACCGCCGAACAGATATTCGACGGGCTTGTTGACTCGCATCACATCGGCCCCATAGAGATCCCAAATCCCGTCCGGATTGTCATCCCAGACGAAGTTGTCCTCCCAGACGACCCATTCGCGATCGATCGCGGGATTCTGCTGGTCGTAGCTGTATTCCGTCAGAGTATAGGTTCGGATGTCCGTCGGATCAGTGATATCCCCGAGGGCGACATCCCAGTCTCCGGCGGAATTGTCCTGCCAGACGACCAAATTTCCGGAAACGGCCGGAGAGGTCTGGTCACCCGAAAAATTTGTGACGAGAACATCCTGATTGTCGGCGCTGGAGAGATCGCGGATGTAGATATCCCAATCTTCGTATTCGGTTACGAATTCCTGCCAAGCCACTGTTGTGTCGTGGATCGATGGATACATTTGGATCTGCGTATATTGGGACACAATCGTCAGGACCGGATTCTTTGGATCGGTAATATCCGCCGAATAAATATCCCAATCGCCCGAGACATACTGTTGCCAGACCACGCGGGTACCGGAGATGTCCGGGGCTTCCTGACTGTCGGTGGATGGATAGACCGGGATCGGTTTCCACGGAACGGAAAACGCCGTCGTCGCCAGGATCATCGCCTCCAGGCACGCGATGGTAACTTGTCTCAAACCGATCAGGGAAAGGACTGTCGAACTCATAGACCGCACGATGCTCATACATTCTCCTCGATTCTCAGACCACACTTAAGGTTTTATCGCCTCATAGCACAAAGGGTCCCGAGATTACCGGGATGTTATTGATCTTCCTTTTTCGCGGCCGGATCGGTAGCGGGATTGGCGGCCGGGGTTGTCGTTTGAGAAGGTTGAACCGTAACCGGCGTGCTGATGGTCGCCGCTGGGGTCGTAACCGTGGTTGCGGGGCTTGTCTGTGGGACAGTCGCCGCAGCCGGTGTCGTTTGACCCTGTACAGCCGGAGCGGTGGACAAACCGATCGGGGTCGCCACAGTTCCCTCGACAATCTTCTGATCTTCCAGGACCTTGTCGCGGAGATTCAGCAGAATGCGGACCGGATCGCTATTGGACGGATCCTTGGCCGCCTGGCCCAGCGGAGTCAGAGCTTGTTCCGCCTGCCCGCTGCCGAGCAGTTGATAGCCCAGCAACAATTGCAGGTCGGTATCGTTCGGATTGACCGCGGCTCTGGCCGCAAGAGCATCGATTTGCTGTTTGAGATATTCTTCCTTCTTGTACAGGCCGCGCGGATAGTACACGGTTTCCTGGCCCTCGTCCTTCTGGGCCCCGGTTTTGATCGGCTGAGCGACGCTGATCAGCACGGACCGCAGCGTGGCCGCGGCGGCCGTATAATCGCCCTTGGCAAACAGCGCCTGGGCATAGGCGAACGGCAAAATGACATCCTTGGGTTCCAGAACCATCGCCACGCGGAATTTCAGCACCGCTTCGCTATAATCGCCGCGACCGAATGCCTCCACGGCCTCGGAAAAATTCCGGTCCGCGGCGGTTGCGTCATTGGGCTTGTCCTGGATCTGGTCCTGTTGCTGTTGCAGCTTTTCCCGCTGGAGTTTCTCGCGGACATCGCTGAAATCGTCAATCGGTTGAGATTGATTCACGCTGCCGGAGGAAGACTCCGTCGTATAGTAGTAATTGTTCGTAGTGTAGTAGGTGGCCGCCGGCGCTGTTTCGTACACGACATCGTAATCGTACCACCGATAGGGATGGCAACCGTACCAGTAGTACCGGCGATAGGAATAGTGCGGCCAGTATCCGCCAAGACTGACGAACACAAAGTTACGGTGATAAGCCGGATAGTAGTAAGTGACGCCCCAGTATCCATGCCACGGAACGCTGACGATTCGACCGCAACTGTACCACGGGGAATCCAGGTAGTATGCGCCGCCGAAATAATACCAGTCGGCATTCCATCCCAGACTGAAGATCAGCGTGTGATGTCGATGGGCGTGATAGGGAGTGGGATAGTGCCCATGATAATAATGCGGGTTGTGGCCGTAACCGGATACATGGGACACATTCACATCCCCGCCGTTGACATACACATTGTTGTTATTGCCGTTGATGTTAATCTGTGGATTGATCGTGCCGTTACTGCTGTTGTTATCGGTGGCCGGAACATTGTTGACCTGAATCGGCCGGGCAACCGGCGTATGTCCGCCGATGGCGGTCCGATCGGGCGCAGTGCCTCGGCTGTCGCGAACCGCCTTTTCCGGAGACGATACCGCACGATCATTCATCTTGACGGAGGTGTTTTTGTCCACGCGGGAAACAGGGTCCCGGTCGGCCTTGGCACCGGAACTTATGACCCTGCTCTGATCCGTCCGGGTCGCGCTGGTTTGAGGTTCAACGGTATTCCTGGGCTGCGGATCCTGGCGGTTTCGATCCAGCGTGTAGTCCCGGCTGGTCCGATTCGTTGCATCAGTCTTGGTCATATCGCTTGGCGCCGGGGTTGTGCGAATAACGGAATCTTTCCGCAGATCATCGGAAGTCCGAACCGTACGATCCGTCGTCCGGTCGGATTTCCCGGAATCCGTCGGAGGAGGGGTAACGCCGTCCGTCCGGCGAAGCGTGTACCGATTGGTCGAAGTCGTTGTCGGCTTGCTGATCGGTTCGGCGATACGGCTGGTAGTGGAATCCGTTCGTGTCGTGATGGATGCGGAAGACCGAGTGATCGGGGTCGCGATATCCTTTGAAGTGGAACCCGCCTGCGAAGAACGATCAACGGAAGTGGAGACCGTTGTGTTCGTTCGGTTGGTTCGATCAGTTGTTCTGGGAGCAGCCGCAGAGGTTGTATTATTTGGGGAGGAAGAGACGCTCGGTCGGCTGGATGTGATCGGAGCGGCGATGGTATCTCGTGGTACCGTGGGTGTGACCCGAGTCGGTGTTTGGGTTGCTACGCTTGGTGCGGAAGGAACGGTCCGAACAGCGGAAGGCCGAGAGGTAGTCGTTGTCGGTGAAGAGTTTTGCGTCGGTGCTGAACTCCGTGTTGGTTGAGATACTCTCGGTGCCGCTGCGGGTGCCTGTACAGTGGGGGCCTGCCGAGTAACAGACGGCCGGGAAGGCGCTGGAGCCGTGCTGGGCGCGGGGGCTGAACGCGGTGCAGAATAACTTCGAGGCGCAGCAGACGGAGCCGGCGCGGACGGCGCAGGTCGCGCTACGGACGGTTGGGATGGAGCCGGGGCTGAGCGCGGCGCTGCAGAGGGGGCCGGAGCGGATGGCGCAGATCGTGATGGAGCAGGGGCGGCAGATGGAGCCGGGCTTGAAGCCGGCGGACGACTGTATCCACCGCTTCGTTCGCTCTTGCTGAATGCAGGTGTCAACAACAGGGTTACGCAGATCAACCCAACTGCCAAAGTAACTGAATGTAGCATTCTAATGTTCATGGTCATCTCCTCGTTCCGGCCGCATTCATCCCTTCGATGGTACCGGCTGGAACATTCACGGCCCGATAATCGTCGGACCAAACCATTTCATTATACTTGTTTCTCTCACGCATAGGACGCCAAAATCAACCCAACAGAAAACTGACGATTACAAAAACCGTCATAATCAACATTTCAACCCAACTGAATGGGCCTTGATGGGTTGTAACCTCAATCCGTTCGTTTTCGTTTGTTGTTTCCATTTCATTCCGCATTTCCGTTACCTCCGGCAAAATCCTTACTTACTCTATTAATAAAATACGCCAACTCGTGTGTAAAGTCAAGAAAAATTTTCTATTTTGTATAATAATTTTTGCTTTGCAATGTCAACGAACATAAACCTTTGTGGGAAATCGATTTACGAGGAGGGGAGAATGATCCGATGACAAATAATTTGACAAAATCGTATTGTACAATTTGCATTTCTAACGATTTTGGGGTATAGATGAATAGGATGCTTGCATTTTTCGCAGGCAAACAGGGATTATGACGCAGAGTTATCGAAATCCGTTGACACAGACCTTGGGATTGGTCTTTCAGTCCATGCGGGACAAGATGGGAGGCATCTCGTCGGCCGACATTGCCGCCGCGCTGGGACTGGCGGCATCTCATTACCGGATGATCGAGGCGGGCTCGGCCAATCTGCAACCTTCCAGAGCGGTGAAGATTGTACAAACCTTCGACACGATCGAGTTTGTTCCACTCTGTCAGATCCTTGTGGCCATTCAGACCATCGACTCGGCCATGGACACCATTGCCGACATGAGGACAATGGTCGAAGTCATGATGGAAATTCATCCCACCCTTCGGAGCATTTTCGAAAAATTCCAGCATCTTTGGGAGACGGTTGAAAAGGGAACCGTTGCCGATGTCGCGCGAAAAATTCGAGAATTGGGAATCGATCGGGAACTGGGGAAATTTCTGACCACCGAGCCGATCGCGCTGACGCCCGAACAAGCCAACAACTTCATGAGCCCAACCTATCAGCAACCGATTTCCGGGCAACTGTATTATAAGATCGGTAACATCCTGCAGGGCTTGGCGCCTTTTTATCTCGATACGGTTCTTCAGTTGATTGACAACCTGCGAAATATCACGCCCCGCGTGACTCCGACGGAGCTGGCGAGATGGGAATCTCAGCACAAAAACCGCATCTCATACATTGTCGGAGTCGTTCGCAAACCGGAGATTGTTTTGGATGTGAACACATTTGATTACTCCTTTCTCTGGCAGGACAATTTTCGTAAGATGTGTATCATCCATCGCGATCCGCCGACGGCTCGGGCCGAGTCGGTCCAGGAGGTCATTACGCAGCGGTTGCGGCAACGGTACGAGGCCGAACGGGTCAAATATGAACGGGAACTGGCAAGCTTTGATTCGGTTTTGCCGGCCAAGCTGCTGGTTCGAAGCGGAACGGCCAAGACCATCTCTATCGACCAGATTTTGCTTCATCGGGATGTGCGAATGAATAACCTGTGGTTTTACTTCATGACCAGCGGGTATGTCGTACCGTTTATTGACAATACACTGCCCCGCATGGAATCAACGGACCCGTTTGGAACCAGCTTGGCGTATGAAGAAACCTGCGAGAAACTGGGTTTGCTTCGCGAGATCTGTGGAGATATCGGTTTTGAGTACTGACAGCACGAACACCAATCGCATTCAAGTCGGCACGATCACGCCCCGGATCCCGCTGGACGAAGTCGTTGCGCGGGGTCGATGCTACATGGGCATCAGCTTGGACAATCCCGTGTTTCGCGGTGGGATGTTAACGGCTCTGGTTCGCTGGGCGGTCGGGCATTTTGGCCATTGCCAGGTGGTGGTCGGCGATACCCTTCGCCGGCATAATGAGCAAATCCTTCACGGTTCACAGGGGTCCATAGCTATCGAAGCCGCCCGCGCGGTGGGCGATGCGTTCCTCCGGGATCATCGGGATCTATTCGCATCCCTTGACCACGGTCGGCTGTGCGTCATCCGATGGGATGAATGTTTAAGCTGGCCGGAATATCGCACCGATCGAAAATCCATCGACGCCCTGTATGCCGGTGAACCGGATTTCCGTTCGGCCGTGCAGCGGGACGCGTTTGCGTTCGTCAAGCGGATGAAGAAACGGTCACCTAAGCTGGCCGTGTCGGACGAACAGGCGATTGAACTGTCCAGCCAGTACCTGCTCGAAGAGATCGCCGTCTTCAGCGCATTGTCGATGCGGTCGTGGAGCGTCGAGTTGTATCCCGGTCCGGAACTGGAAGTCCTGGTGAAGGTTGCATCGGGGGCATTCGCCAATATCCCACAGGGTCTGCGGCAGCGGGTGAATGTTGAACTCAAATGTATTTCGGAGACTTGACGAGATGGTCGGCGGCGTGACGGTTGCGGCGTTGGGCGTTTCGTTTGTGATGTATTTGGGGGTAGGATATATTCTGGGACGAAAGACGCGGGGAATCGCCGACTTGCTTCCCCTTGGATTCGGCCGGCAGGCCCGCGTGGCCAGCAGCGGCGAATTTTCCGCCAGCACCGTCGCCACGACAATCTCCCTGGCCACAGTGGTCCTGGCCTTTTTCGAAATGGCCGAGTCGTTCGGCGTGTGGCTGTTCTGGACGGTGGTGACGACTTCGCTGGGTCTGTGTGTGGTTCGATTATTTGCTCGGCGAATCTGGAAACGCATGGAGGCCTACGATCATCGCCCGACCCTGCACGAGTTTCTCGGTACCGAATATAACAGCGAAGCGTTATCCTATGTCAGCGCCGCCTGCACGAGTATGGGATTTCTGGCGGCATTCGCCGTGGAACTGACCGTCGGGTCAAAATTTTTCGGTTGGCTGGTTCCCGGCATTCCGACCTGGATCGTGGTACTGGTCTTGTCGGTGGTGTCATTTGTCTATACGGCAATGGGCGGTTTCCGCGCCGTCATTATCACCGACCGCATTCAGATGGTTTCGATTTGGCTGTTGCTGCTGGCAATGCCCGTTTTCTACCTATTGCACATCGCCGGCCACGGAGGATTGACGGAGAACTTTTCGAAGGTTCCCACGGAAGTCTGGTCATTTTCCGTACGGGATGGATTATGGTCATTCATGCTCGGTATTGTCATTATTAATGTGCCGACTTTTCTATCGGATATGAGCGTCTGGCAACGAATCGCCGGGGCTCAAAAGGACCAGACGGTGACCGGAGGCCTCTGGGCCAGTGTCATCGGTTCGGCCATTACCTGGACCGCTTTTGTCCTCCTGGCCTGTTCGGCATTTCTGATCGTACCGCAACCCGGTAATCGCCTTCTGCTGGTCTGCGTGCTGGAGGCCATCGGACAGTACGACGGTTTCATGGGTGGCCTGATCCTGTTCTGCATCGTTCTGGGTTTGTATGGGGCGATGCTTTCAACGGCCTCAACTCAACTGATCGCCGTATCCCACTCACTCTATGAAGACTTGTTCTGTCGCCGAAGGGGCAGGGCGTTGAAAGATCGCATCCGTTCCATTCGGGAGTTGAGAATTTCACGAACGATCCTGGTCGGATCGGCTCTCATTTCCATGGTACTGGTGCTGACTTTATCCCGGGTCGGATTCAGCATCGCCGATCTGGTTTTTGCCATCTATGGAGCTCAGGTCGGATTGTGTCCGCTGGCCATCTGCGCATTGTTGCTGGATCGGCGACAACTCAAGGGGATGTCGGATTGGGCGGCCTCTGCTTTAACGGCCGGATTTGTCATCGGCTGGGGCAGCGCCCTTTTCGGCCGCTTGATGAATCACACTCAGATGGTGTATCTGGCCCCGGCGTTCAGCTTGCTGACTTCGGCTGGTTTGCTGGGGATCGGCTTTTTTGTCAGCGGTGGAATTCGTAAAGATCCCAAACCATGATCTGGGTTCTTCTCAAATCCGTAATCAAAGCCCGTAAGGCCGGATTGATGCGTCTTCGACCGGCCACCCAGCCGACTCGACTGGATTGTCTGGCGGCTGCCTGCGCCAAGTGCTGCAATACCCTCGGCTCCCCCCGAGTGACCCCTCAAGAAGCTCAAGCCATCGGACCAGAGCACCTTTGTCGAATCGGCGACGCGATTTTCACACAATCCCAGGGGAGCACATGTTCCTTATTAAGGGAAGGATTGTGCGGTATCTATCCCTACCGACCCAGCGGTTGCCGGGAATACCCCTGGTACAATATTCATGGACAACTCTACTACGACAGCGGTTGTCCGGGCATCAAATATGACCTTGACGAAAGACCCCAAGTCGGCTCAATTCAGCCGTGGGAGAACTTTTTCCCACATACCGGATCGATAGGCCGGTGGATATTGTCAAAGATTTGTCTCGTCCGATAACCGTTTCACCCATTTGGACGCTCACATACAGCCAGGCAGACGATTCCATTGGTTTGAGCGGGTACTTTTCAAATATTTTTTGCAGAACTTACAAAATCAAGTTGCATATAATAACATTGTTGTGGTATTATTTATGCAAAGGATACGGAGATAGGACATGTTTCCCATTTTGTCTATTTTTGAATTTGAAACTTTGCCTATTTTAACATGAGGGAATGGCTAAAAAAATCCGGAAAAATACTGAACGCCTTCCCGGAAAACTCCGTATAATATAATGTAGTGGTTATCATAATCGCCCTCCTCCTTTTAAGTCTAGGTTGAAAGACCTAGGAACCGGAAGCAGCGGCGCTCCTCCTCGCCGCTGCTTTATTTTTTCCCTCATTGGCACCTACTCATCGGATCCGTATTCGTCACTTCCAGTTCAGTGAGATTGACCGATATTCCATCCTCTCGGGCAGGAATTGCTTGACAATAGCCAGTATCCCTTTTAAGGTAATGCGTCTTATTTTCTGCGCCTGGGTAGGCCGGAAGCTAATCAAGCAGGGAAACTGAACAGATAAGGAGTAATTTCGATGGCAACAAAAATCGCGATCAATGGATTTGGCCGGATCGGCCGGCTTGTGTTCCGCGCTTTGGTGGAGCAGGGATTGTTGGGTTCGACCTTCGATGTGGTAGCGGTCGGGGATATTGTTCCGGCGGACAACCTGGCTTATCTGTTGAAGTTTGATTCGATTCAGGGCAAGTTCAACGGCACCGTCAGCGCCAAGAAATCGACGCCCGACCGTCCCGATTTCGACATCCTGGTCGTCAACGGCAAAGAGATCCAGGTCGTCAGCGCCAAGACCCCGGCCGAGTTGCCGTGGGCCAAGCTGGGCGTACAGATTGTCATCGAAGCCACGGGTCTATTTACCGACGGCGAGAAGTCCAAGGGCCATATCGCCGCCGGTGCCAAGAAGGTTCTGATTACCGCCCCGGCCAAGAACGAAGACATTACCATCGTGATGGGCGTCAACGACGACAAGTACGACGGCGCCAAGCACAACATCATCTCCAATGCATCCTGCACGACGAACTGCCTGGCACCGGTCGTTCATGTCATTCTCAAGGAAGGGTTCGGACTGGCCGAAGGTCTGATGACCACCGTCCACGCCTACACCGCTACGCAGAAGACCGTCGATGGTCCCTCCAAGAAGGACTGGAAGGGCGGACGCACCGCAGCGCAGAACATCATTCCCTCTACGACCGGCGCCGCCAAGGCCGTGGCTCTGGTTTTGCCGGAAGTCAAGGGCAAGCTGACCGGTATGGCTTTTCGCGTTCCGGTCCCGACGGTGTCCGTCGTCGATCTGACCTTCAAGACCGTTAAGGAAACAACGCTCGCCGATATCAAGGCCGCGATGAAGAAAGCCAGCGAAACCTATCTCAAGGGCATTCTGGGCTACACAGAGGAAGAAGTGGTCTCCAGCGATTTCATTCATGACAACCGCTCGTCGATCTTCGACGCCGGCGCGTCGGTTGAGCTGAACAAGAATTTTTTCAAGCTGGTCAGTTGGTACGACAACGAGTGGGGTTATTCCTGCCGCACCATCGACCTGCTCAAGAAGATCGCCAAATAAATGGAAAGACAAAATTGGGCGAGTCGAAAACGGCTCGCCCAATTTTTTCACCCTATCCCGTAAGGAGCGAGCCACGATGGCAAAGAAAACGGTTGCACAGATTAATGTCATGGGCAAGAAAGTCCTGATGCGGTGCGATTTCAACGTGCCGCTGGATAAACAGCAGAACATTACGAATGACACGCGAATCACCGAAGCGCTGCCGACGATCAAGCATGTGCTTCAAAACGGCGGATCGGTGATCCTGATGAGTCATCTGGGCCGGCCGGACGGAAAGCCCGAGGCCAAGTATTCGCTGGCTCCGGTGGCCAAGCGATTGTCGGAACTATTGGGTAAGCAAGTCGTGTTCGCCAACGATTGTATCGGCCCCGATCCTGCGGCCAAAGCCAAGGCCCTCAAGCCCGGCGATGTGCTGCTACTGGAAAATGTCCGGTACCATCCGGAAGAAGAGATCAAGGACAAGAAGGCCAAGGAAGATCCCGCGTTGCGGAAAGCCAAAGATGATTTTGCCAAGCAGATGGCGGATCTGGGCGACGCGTATGTCGATGACGCCTTTGGAACGGCTCACCGCGACAACGCCTCGATGTACACGGTCCCGGCCCTGATGAAGGGCAAGGACCGCGTGATCGGCTTTTTGATCGAGAAGGAACTGAAATTCCTCGGCGATGCGGTCAGCAATCCGGTTCGGCCGTTTGTGGCGATCCTCGGCGGAGCGAAGGTTTCCGACAAGCTCGGAGTAATCGAAAACCTGATGCAGAAGGTCAACATGATTCTCATCGGCGGTGCGATGGCCTATACCTTCTTTAAGGCCCAGGGCAAGACCATCGGCGGCAGTTTGTGCGAAGATGAATTCATCGAAAAGGCCAAAGAACTGCTGGCTAAGGGCAAACAGACCGGTTGTGAGATCGTTCTTCCAATCGATACCGTCATCGCCCAAGAGATCAAGGCCGGCGCGGCCAACAAGATCGTCGAAGGCAATATCCCGGACGGCTGGCAGGGTCTGGATATCGGCCCGGCCACCCGCAAGTTATTCGCCGATAAGCTCAAGTCCGCCAAGACCATCGTCTGGAACGGTCCGATGGGCGTCTTTGAAATGCCGCCCTTCGATGCCGGCACGCGGGCGGTCGCGCAGGCCGTGGCCGATGCCACCGGCAAGGGAGCCAAGAGCGTCATCGGCGGGGGCGACAGTGCCAGCGCCATCATCGGCATGGGCCTGAAGGATAAGGTTAGCCACATCTCCACCGGTGGTGGAGCGAGTCTGGAATTCCTGGAAGGCAAAAAGTTCAAATGTCTGGACATCCTCGACGAGGCCTGATCGGTCCGGGGATGCAACGAATATCGGCGGGCATCGCGATCGGCGATGCCCGTCTTGTTTGACGAGTAAAACTATGGCCCGAAATCGCCTGCCCAAAGCCGGAACCGTCGAGATTGCTCCGTCGATCCTCAGCGCTGATTTTGCCAATCTGGCATCGGAGATCGGTCAGGTGACCTCGGCGGGTGTGAAGATCGTTCATTTGGATGTGATGGACGGGCACTTTGTGCCGAACATTACCCTGGGTCCGCCAGTGGTCGCCTGGATTCGCAAGTGTACCGACGCCGTTCTGGATACCCATCTGATGATTTCCGAGCCCCGGCGATATGCGCCGCGGTTTATCGAGGCCGGCTCCGACCACATTACCTTTCACATTGAAACGGTCGATCGACCTGAGGAATTCGTGGCCGAGCTTCGAAAGGCCGGAGTTACCGTCGGCGTAACCCTGAATCCGGAAACGCCGGTTGAAACCGTGGAAAAGGTTGCTCCCTTATGCGACATGGTCCTGGTGATGACCGTCCATCCGGGCTTCGGGGGCCAGAAGTTCATCGACCATGCCGCCCGCAAATGCATCCAGATCCGGGAGATGGTCGGCCCCGCTGTTCGGATCGAGGTCGATGGAGGCATTGACGCAACCACCACACCCATCGTCGTCGGATACGGAGCCGATACTCTGGTCGCCGGAAATGCGGTTTTTGGGCAAAAAAACAGGGTTTTGTCTCTGGAAGCGATCCGTAAATCAATTCCATGACTGGGGGGTGGAATTGCAATCAGTGATTTGGTATAATCCACGCTCCAATGAATCGACCTTTATAAGCCGTACGGGCTGAAGGTATGTCCTGATCCGGATTGTGTTCAAGAAACGGAAATGACAACGACCAAAATCAGTAAATCGAAGTGGGATGGTTTCTCGCTCAAGCCCCGCCGGGAGATGCCTGAGGGGTTATGGCTGGCCTGTCCATCGTGCCGGGAGATGCTCTTTCGGAAAACGGTGGAAGACAATCTCCATGTTTGCCCCAAGTGCAGCCATCATTTCCGGCTGGACGGCCGGACGCGGATCCGGCAGCTCGTCGATGAAGGTTCATTCGAGGAAATCGGGGCCGATCTTCGATCGACCGATCCCCTTCGGTTCGCCTCATCCGGCCAGCAATACTGCGAACGGCTTAAATCCGCGCATGCCAAGGCCGGAAGCGAGGCCATTCTGGTGGGGAAGGCCTTCATTCGCGGCCGGGGGGTGATCCTGGCGGCGATGGATTTTTCGTTTCTGGGCGGGTCCATGGGGATGGTCGTCGGGGAAAAGTTCTGCCGGGGAGTGGATCGGGCCATCGAAGAATCGTTACCTCTGGTGGTCATCAGTGCCTCCGGGGGCGCCCGGATGCATGAGGGGGTCGTTTCGCTGGGACAGATGTCCAAGACCAGCGCCGCCCTGGCTCGATTCGACGAAGCGGGGGGATTTTTCCTGTCAGTCCTGACGGACCCGACTACCGGCGGGGTAACGGCCAGCTTCGCCATGCTGGGGGATATCATCATTGCCGAACCCAACGCCCTGATCGGATTTGCCGGCCCCAGGACGATCTACCAAACCATCAAGATCGAGCTTCCCGAAGGATTCCAGCGGTCCGAATTCCTCCTGGAGCACGGTTTTGTTGATATGATCGTCCCCCGTAAGGACCTCCGCAGCGAAATCGGCCGCCTGATTGACTATTGTGGCAAACCATAGGGTTTCATTCCCGTTGCTCCTAATCGCGCGTTGATCCTTGAATTCTATGTATCATGCCGCTATCCGGAAATTTCCGGATATTTCCATGAGTCCCATAATCCGACAATATTTGCTCTGAAATCTTGGATTTTCCTTGATTTTTCGTTATCTCGTGATCTAAATCCCCTTGCTTTTGAAGGGTCGATTTGCTATAATGCGTTTATGGATTGGGGGTGTTTCAGACGGAGCTGAGTTCGGATTCCGGTCGGTATGTGAAGCCGCCGGAGGAAATGAGGGTGAATGAACAAGGGGCCAACGATGAACGAAGCGCTGTTCGAGGATAAATTGAAAGAATTGGTCAACGAGATTAGCTCCATGCCGTCCCCGCAAAAGGACAAGCTGATCACCCTGATCAAACAGACCGGCGATTGTCACAAGCAACTGCGGCAGAGCGTATCGACTTTGCAGGAGTCATTGGATTATCTGCGCGTCAGCATCAAGTACCTGATTTTCGATCTGGAAGCGACGCGGCGGGAAAACGCCGAGTTGCAACGGCAGTTGAACGAAAAAAACAGCTAAATCCATCCTTTTCATGCACAATTCAGAGGTCCGGATTTCCCCATGGGAAACGGGCCTCTTGTTTTATTTACGAGCAAAGAAGGATGATCAGAAAATGAATATTGACGATTGACTATTGAATATTGGGGCGGTGCGGTTTCATTGCGAATTGACGAAGGGACTGATCTGATTATCATCCTGTTGCATGTCTGGGATATCCAATTATGAATCGTGGACAAGATTGGATAGAAAATCAAAAATCAAGACGAAAATAGCAAAATGGCAGATCAAAATTCAAAGACATTGAAAAGGTTCTTAGCAAGATCTGCAGAACAGCAATTCTGACACCTCATATTTACCCGGCCAGCCAGTGGTCAGCCAGGAGGGCCAAATCGTCAAGGTTTACGGCCCCATCCTTGGTAATATCGGTACCGGAACACCAATGGTTTTCGGCTGAAGCGGAGCAGTCGGATCGAGTCCATTGCTCGATCATGAGGATCAGGTCGGGCAGATTTACCGAGCCATCGCCATCGATGTCAGGGGAAATCACACCGACAGCCATAGTTTCGACGAGTATCGAGTCGATATTTGCCGTGCACTCCCGCGGTGGAACATACAACTGACAGAATTTGAAGCCGGGCCGTATCGTTGTATGGTACAGGGCATAATAATACCAATTATCGTGCGGTTCATTTTCAATCGGCAGGTTTAGATCAACGTCAGGATTGCCATCGGGAAGCACAAACAAATATGGAGGGAGGAAATCAATGGATGAATAGACGATTTGTACCCAGACATCCGTCGAGATTCCGGGGTCGGGAACATTTGGGATCGTAATCACCATTGATATCGGATCCATATGTCCCACAATCCAGACGCCTTGATGGCCGTGATCGTTGATGAGCCAGGAACCTATATAGTTCTTGTTGCGGAAAGACATAAACACAATCCGGAAATAGCCATCCGGTCATGAATGGGATCGATTCTATCTTTTATACTCCGCAGGTTTTCACTTTTCGCTCTTTTACAAGTCCAAAATCCCGTTTTCGGAACAGAC
>JAAYVQ010000456.1 GCA_012517095.1 Phycisphaerae bacterium
TCCGTGTCGTTGCACGCTGCCCGGGATGAATGCTGCGCACGACAGCCCTCCATCGCTCATGCGATGGGGTCTGTTTGGTTCGGTATCTCTTCATCCTTGCCCAAAATCATCATCTATCATAAAATGCCGAACAGTATTGATATTCAATATACAATTTCCAATCTGCAATCCAAGTTTATCCTTCGTTTTGGATTTTGTCGAAGACCTGCTCGTCCACATAGATGGGGGTTTTGAGGCCGACGGCCAGGGCGATGGCATCGGAGGGACGCGAGTCGATTTCGACGGTGCGGGAACCGACCAGGACCATGAGCTTGGCAAAGAAGGTGTGCTGGGCCAGGTCGTGGATGACCACGCGGGCGAGACGGCCGCCGAGTTGGTGGATGACGGAGGCCAACAAGTCGTGGGTGAGGGGCCTGGGCAAGAGAAGTCCTTTGTGGCGACGGTCGATGGCGAGAATCTCGGGCATCCCAATGACGATGGGGAAGCTGCGGTCGCCATTTCGCTCGGCCAGGACGATGACCTGCTGATCGACGCTTTCATTGATGATGATCTTGGAGAGTTCGACTTCGATTTCCATAGGCATCCCCCTACGCCGATTCCAGTTCGGACAAATGCTGTTCCACACCAGCCAACTGGCCCTGCAATTCGGCCATTCGAGCGCGGGCTTGTTCAATCACTTCCGGCTTGGCCTTGCCGACGAAATTCGGGTTGCCGAGCTTGGCCTGAACGCCCTTGAGCATGGATTCGATCTGCTCCTTTTGTTTGGTCAGGCGCTGTCGCTCGGCGGCTGGATCGATGATGTGATGGACAAAGACACGGATATCGCCAACCATGGCGGTGGCGGCGTGACCGGGTTTTTCCATCGCGGGACTGGATTCGAAACAATCCAGGCCGGCCAGATGGGCAATCATACCGGAAAGACGATTGAGAAGCTCGCATCGATCGGCCGGCGCGGCGGCGGTAGCCGTGAGCCGGTTCTTCGGCGGAACATTGTACTGATTGCGGATCTCACGGATCGGACGGATGACATTCTGGACCAGTTCGATCTGCGCATCGATGGCCGGCTGGATCAGCGGATCCAGTCCTTCCGGCCAGGGTGCGATGATCAGCGCGTCGGCGGATTTGGGTTCGATAATTCCCGGCAGACGACGGTCGGGGGCGATCAGGCGGAGCTGCTGGAAGATGCCTTCGGTGATGAAGGGTGTAAACGGATGCAGCAATCGCAGCGTCTGATCGAGCACGAACGCCAGCACATTTTGCGCGATGGGTTTCGCTGCGGGGTCGCGCATGCGGGGCTTGATCCACTCGAGGTACCAGTCGCACAGGTCGTTCCAGAAGAACCGGTAAATCTGCATGATGGGCTCGTTGAATTTGTATTCGTCAATCTGCCGGGTGGTCTCCACCGCCGTGGCTGCCAGGCGCGAAAGGATCCAGCGATCGGTGATGTCCATCTTCGACGGATCAAAGGCCGAGGGATTGGTTCCCTCGAGGTTCATCATCGCGAAGCGCGAGGCGTTCCAGAGTTTGTTGCAGAAGTTTCGGCCGATATCGAACTTGGGCGAGGTGTTGGCCTTGCGGCCGTCCGGCAGCGTCATCTCCTCGACCGGCATCCGGACATCCTGCGTATCGGTGGTCATGCTGGCCAGCGTGAATCGCATGGCGTCGGCACCGTGGCTATCGATGATATCGAGCGGATCGATCCCGTTGCCCAAGCTCTTGCTCATCTTGCGGCCCAGGCCATCCTGGATCATCGCGTGGATATAGACATCGCTGAAGGGGATGTCACCGGCGCAGTACTGGCCCATCATGACCATGCGCGAGACCCAGAGCGTGATGATTTCGCGAGCCGTGCAAAGAAGATTGCCTGGATAATAGGTCTTCATTTCAGGTGTTTGTTCCGGCCAGCCCA
>JAAYVQ010000457.1 GCA_012517095.1 Phycisphaerae bacterium
CGCCCGCTGCCATCGCCGCCGAACCCTCCGGAAACTACATGCTGTTGGTATCCTACTCAAAGACACAATTCCTTGCGATTGGAGTCACTTGTAGCGTTGTAGTACTAATAACAATTGAATTGTATAGAAAACCGTCAAGAGGGTCAAGATACTGACGGTCGATATTGTGCTCATTGGCAGCATAGGTATAGCGGAACTTGGCCAGCGCCGTCCCGGCAGAGGGCGCCCGTGATCCGGCCGAGGTTGTCATAGCCAAGTCGGTCGTGACCGAGGGAACCGGATAGACCCGCCGCGCCGGCCGGGAATGTCAGCGCATGAAAAAAGGTTCGTCTGGGACGAACCTTTTCAGTGCAAGTTTCCTCCGCCGATGCCGTAAAGACATGTCATGAAGAACCCTCGAATTAAGGTGGGCAGTCGTTGCATAAGTCCGCATCGTCCCGCGTGGGGCATGAGCGGCGCTGTAAGGTCCGACTTCCCCTAATGAGGGTATAGGTTCTTTCAATCGTCTGCCTCTACGCACACCGCAGGGGTCAACCTGCAATGTACTTCTACCGTAACCGTCGGCAAAAGGCAAAGCGAAAGTTTAATGAATTCGATCACGGAAATGGAACACAAACAGAGTGGTCATCGATCCGGGAAAACCACAATCGCAACTGGCGGACTGATCGTGATTTATGAAATCCGGATCAGGCCGTCCGCAATTCGGCTTTCAGGTCCGCCGACAGTTGCGCCACAATATTTTTTTCAAATCCATCCACTGTTTCATGTTGTAAGGTCCCCTGCTCGTCGCGGAATCGCAGGGACAGGGTCAGACTCTTTTTGCCCGAGGGGATCGGTTTGCCCCGATAGATACCGACAAACAGAACTTCTTCAAGTTCGGCCGGCGCTTTGCTGCGGACAGATTGCTCGATCTGGGTCCAGCGGATCGGCTCATCCAGAATGAGCGACAGATCGCGGGTGATCGACGGAAACCGCGGGATGGGTTTGAATTTGGAGGTCTTGCCGGACAGGTCCAGCAGAGACAAAAAGTCGATTTCGCCGGCGCAGAGGGAGGAATCTTCCAGGTCGAAGGATTTGAGCACGGACTTCGCAAGCACACCCGCAATGCCGATCTCTTTATCGCCGGCGAAGATTTTTGCGGCGGCCGAAGCCCACGCCAGATCCACCGACTCAAACCGGAGTTGTGTTTGCGCGTTGATCATCCCGACCAGACCTTCGATGGTTCCCCGAATATCGCGAAATTCGCCTTCGCAGACTATACCGATCTTCGGCCGTTCATCCGGAAGGTCGGAACCGGGCGCCGGACGGAAGGTGTCAGCCAGCTCGTAGAAACGGCAGTCGCGGTTACCGGCGTGATGATTGGTCTTGACGACCTGGACCAAAGGACCGATCAGCGATCGACGGAGTTGATTGGCCTGCTTGCGAGATTCGTGCAGAACGCGCAGCGGTTGTTCGGTGAAATCGGTAAACGGTTGGGCGACGGCATCCTCAACAAAGGTAACATTGATGGTCTCGAAAAAACCGCAGCCGTTCAGGAAGTTCCGCACTCGCCCGGCCAGTCGCTGTCGCGGCTCGGGGACGGCGACATCGATGACAATCCGTTTTTCGACGGGGATCTTGTCGTAGCCGTGGCAGCGGGCGATCTCCTCGATCAGGTCGGCCTCGCGATAAAGATCATGCCGCCACGAGGGAATCGTGCAGACAATCAGTTCGTCACCACGGGTTTCCGGTTGCAGGCCGAGGGCCGACAGAATTTTCGTGATGCGGTCCTTGGGAACATCAATGCCGAGAAGCTTTTTCACCCGCGACAGTCGCATGCCGACCGTGATTGGATCGGGTTTGGCAAGGTAATCATCAGCGACGCCTTTGGCAACCTGACCACCGGCAACTTGAACGATCAACTCGGCACAGCGCTGCGATGCAAAGTCGATCATCTCGATATCCACCTGCCGCTCGAAGCGGAACGAGGCCTCGGAATTGAGCGACAACCGCCGTGCCGTCGAACGAATGGTTACCGGGTCAAAGTGCGCTTCTTCCAAGAGGACGGTTGTGGTCAAGTCGTTGATTTCTGTGGCCAGGCCCCCCATCACGCCAGCGACAGCCACCGGCCCGGAGGGATCAGCGATGACGAGCATCGAATCGGTCAGATTGCATTGAGTACCGTCGATACTGACGATCTGCTCGCCGGGCTTGGCCTTACGGATAAAAATTTTCTTGCCGGTCAGCTTGTCATAGTCGAAGGCGTGCGGCGGCTGGCCGATCTCCATCATGGCATAGTTGGTCGCATCGACGACATTGTTGACGCTTCGCAGGCCCACGGCTTCGAGCCGCTTTCGCATCCAGTCGGGCGATGGGCCGACCTTCACGCCCGTGATCGCGCGGGCGGTGTAACGGCCGCACCCTTCCTTGTGCTCGATACGGACATCGACAAATTCGCTGATATCGCGATCGCTGAACGGAAGATTGACCTTCGGAAGCCGAAGCTTCTTTCCCGTCGCCGCCGCCAGTTCGCGAGCCACTCCGATGTGACTGAGACAGTCACCACGGTTGCTGGTGACCTCCAGGTCGATCACACTGTCGCCATCGACGACACTGATACCCTCGTTGGGCAGGCCCAGGTTGCTCAGAATCTCGGCAACCTGCTCGGCCGACTGATCCACATCCACATATTCATTCAACCAGTTCAACGATATCTTCATGCCCGTTAAACACTCCCTATATTCACGGTCCTTGCGCACAGAAACTACGGAGAACCTGTGCAGTAGGTTGCAGGATACGGGAGAAACCGGCGATTGTCAAACGGAAATGGCAGTGGCCAGACGGCGGGCTTCGGGCACGAGCGCCTTCTTTCGGGCCTCGATCTCCTCAGGCGAACCTTGGAGAGTCGGCTCAAGGACAATGGATCGGATATCAGTAAAGCCCATGAAGCGGAAGGCCAGCTCGACATACGGTTTTTGCATATCGTAGGCCGCCAAAGGCGAGCCCGCCGGGTATTCGCCACCGCGGGCATAGACCACAACCAACGGTTTACCGATAACTAAGCCGTAGTACCCCTTCTCGGCGGAGAATCCAAAAGTATAGCCGGGCTGCATGATCAGGTCAAGATAATGCTTGAATCGGTATGGAATCCCGAAATTCCACATCGGTATGGCCAATAGATACCGGTCGGCGGCTTTAAAACGATCAATAACGGCCTCGACTGCCTTCCATGCCTGCTGGTCACCCGCCGAATGCGGCCGGCCGTGCAGGAGATTGTATTTGGCCTGGACCACAGGGCCGTCAAATGCCGGCAATTCGGTCGTAAACACATTCAAGGTGTCAATCGCGTCGGAAGGCCGTAGCCGGCGATACTCCTCGACAAAGGCATCCGCTACGGAAATCGACTTGGACCGTCCAGATCGGGGTGAAGATTGAATATAAAGAAGTTTTGACATCGCCTACCCTTTCAGGAGAATTCGATGTGATATCTACGAGTTGATTTCTTGTTTGGTTCGATTCATATGGAAATCCCGAAAAGTCCGATAATTCCAGATCTGAAGAAAATTTGAAGGTTCCCTCCCATCGATTTGACATTGGCAAACCGGAACGATACTATGGAATCGGATGATTTGGGATAGGTGAAATGCCGAAGAAATAGATACCGGTTCTGGTTTGAATTGAATAGGATTTCGAAGATCGAAAGGGACAGGTATGCGGATTGTAACGATAATGGTTGGATGCCTTCTGGCAATTATGTTGACAGGTTGTTTTTCGGCCAATCCCGAAGACCTCAACGCCTTCACCAAACCCCAGGATGCTCAGGTCACGGCGGATTCGTATATCCTGCAACCGCCGGATGAAGTAACGGTGATCTCGTCCAAGGTTCCGGAATTGCAGGGTACCACGCAGTCTGTCGGCCACACACAGGTGATCCGGCCCGATGGGTATATTTCGTTTGAAACGATGGGGGACATTCTCGTCGCGGGAAAAACTCCCAAGGAAGTCGCCGGGATTATCGCGGCGAAGATGACCGAATACTACAAGTTCACGACGGACAATCCGATCGATGTGCGGGTCCGCAACCGCAGCAAGTACTATTATATCTGCGGCGAAGTTCGCAATCCCGGTGCACAGATTTATACCGGTCGTGAGACGACTCTGTCGGCTTTGGCTAAGGGTGTAATCCTGACTTCGGCTTGGGAAGAGGTCATTCAAGTGATCCGGCCGTCCAAGGAAGTCGGTGGACCGTCGAAGATCTTCGAAATGGATCTCAAGAAAGTCGTCGAGCACGGGCAGATGGCCACCAATGTTCTGCTGGAAGAAGGCGACATTATCTATGTGCCCCCGACAATTCTGACCTCGATTGGCCGGACACTCGGCGAGATAACCCAGCCAATCCTCCAAGGGGCTGGGACGGTCAACACATTAGCGGCTCCGTAATCTAATCATAAAGGCAACCTTCTCCATCGGGGGCATGGATGGAGTTCAAGCAACTCACAAAACGGATTCATATCGGCGGCACGGCATGGTTTATGCTCTGTGCCGCCGTTTTGTTGGTCATCGCCCTGCGACAGGCTGGGGCGGGCTGGCTGCTGATCTTTTCGCTGTCCAGTTTTTCGGCCCTCTTGGTCCTGCTCCTGGTTAGTGTGTACCTCTACGCGATCTATCGCGGCGTGATCCGCAGCTTCGATCCCACTGAACACCCCCTGACCACAAGCCCCTACTATGTCCTGTTATACGATGCCAGTCCGTTTCTTGGAGCCATCGCGGGCTTGTTGGGCAGTATCGGTCAGGCCGCTGTTATTCAAATCATCGCAACGATTGCTACAGGCACTCTGGCAACGACTTTCGTTGTGTGGATTGTTGTGGATCCGATTTTGGGATTTGTGGAGAATTTGTTACCCGCAGGTCGCCATGCCCGATCGCAGCGGCTGGCCGCCGCCCGAGCTGACAAGGAACGATTACAGCGGGAGAATATCGAACTTCTCAATCGCGTAATTCATGCCGAACAACAGAATATATCCGATTGGAACCGACTCCTGGATCCGCTGGCCGATGAGTTGGTGCGGGCCATATGCGGAACTGAAGATCCGCGAGAGTCGATTGCTGTTCGGATCGGCGCCCGCGCCTGGCAAATCGGTGGTATTGCCTGTATGCGGCACCTGCACCATAAGGTCCAGGGCCAACTTAAGGACCGCGACCTTTTCGATCCCCTCCCGGACTGGTGGGATGGTATTGGTTCGTGGCGAAACTCCGCCGCCCTGCTGCTGACGGAGTAGCGAAGCAGCGTCTCTGGTCACTTGTCGCTGGTCGCTGGTAGAGAAGCCTCTAACTTGATGTTGGGGCTTTGCCTCGAAGCGCAACAAAAAACCCCCGGGATAAACCCGGGGGCTTTCATTTATTACAGATACCGAAACTTACACGGCCTGACGACGACGCAGCCAGCCAACCAGACCCATACCCAAGCTACCCAGCAACAGCGCACCCGGAGCGGGGATAATCGTCAGCATGTCTTGCTTCTCGTATCCACTTTCACCGGCATGACCCTTGCTGTAAAGGTTCATCACACGAACATTCTTGATGGAGGTCCAACCAGCAGCAACAGCATCATTGTACCAATTCGTTGCTTGTCCGGCCGGAAGAGTAGTGATTTCCTCTTCAATGTACCAAATGGCTTTTTGCAGAGCGTCGTTATCGGCGTCGGAATTCGTCCATCCTGCCAGAGTTCCATTCACATAGGAGGTATACAACCAAGCGGTCAGGGGACTAAGCGGATCGCCCGAGTTTGTATTTACGCCCCCGAGTTCGGCCTGTGTATTAATAACCACATCATAGGGTCCAGAAGGAGGGGTGGAAATAAACTCATCCTTCTCAATGCAGAAAGTATAGAATGTACTTCCTACCGGATTCCCCAGCCATCCTTCCGAAGCGACTGTAATCAAAAACGAACCACCGGGTCCGTTTCCGGGACCATCCGCGACATTAATCGTCGGTGTTCCCATCGCTATCGCGGACGAAAGCAAAAACAACAGTATCGTTACCTTTTTCATGTTACTTCCTTTCGAATTTGAACCTCTTATTCGTTTTCTCTTTTCCTTGTCGCCTATCCATTTTCCCGCTTTTACAGTAACTACCCCCTTTCTGTTCATTCTCACATTGAACCGTTTTCCCCAATTGTTCTGTTCCGTTTCATTCGTTTAATACACCTCTCCCGCCAACTCAAATTACCGAGTTCGGGATTGATTGAAGTTTTCTAAATGAATCGAGAAGGGACCGATAGACAAACCGACTGGGATCGGGCTCTGTACC
>JAAYVQ010000458.1 GCA_012517095.1 Phycisphaerae bacterium
GTACCTGTTTTCATGCGACCATCTCCTTTGAAGTGTGAAATGAACCGGACATCCTATCCGCCCAAACCCCGGCGGTCAATAAATGCTTGCCGAATTCCGATCCTTCAATTCCAGGATATCAAATTCGACCCTGTTTGATCTCTCCCTATACCCTGGAAACGCGCGCGTTTGGTACGAAAATTTTCGAGGGGCAAAATGGTAAGTGTCGTACGGGTAAGGGATTGTATGTTTTCGGGGACCTCAAAAACAGCAAGATAGTGCAAGCGCGTTTTGTTCGATGTTTTCGGGGAATTTGTAAAGCGAAATTGATATCCATAGCAACCGATTGGTGGGAAAGTGGGAATATGAGAATGTGGGAAAGTAGATCCCTCGACTTCGGACCTTCGGTCCTTCGCCCTTCGACTCCGCTCAGGACAGGCTCGGTAGGACATGGAAAATCCTAAGCACAAAATTCTAAGCACTAACGAAGATGGATTCCGGCCCACCTCGGCGCGTCACCCGCCCCGGGCGGGTTCGCCGGAATGATATTCATCTTAACAAATGCGGTTTTCGGGGTTGCACAATCGATTGTGCAAGGGTTTTTGGGATAAGTGAAAGTCACTTCATCCAGTTTTCGGCGAGGAGGGCGAGATCGTCGAGGTCGATCCGTCCGTCGCGGGTCAGGTCGGCACCCGTGCACCAAGTCGGTTCGATGCAATTGGCGGCCAACCATTCTCCGGCCAGACGGATCAGGTCCAGCCCATCCACATGGCAGTCGGCATTCGTATCTCCGGGGATGTCCGGAGAACAGATATTCTGAATCGTAAACGGGCCGCCGGGAATCGCGACAAAATCCGGCCGACTCGAAATCGCGCGAATGCGGCAGGTTTCGCCAGAGACATTCGACGGAATCGTCCATGGCCAGGGATCTGTCTCCGGCAGATCCTCGGCGATCATCCGCCAGGTCTGGCCATTGTCCAGACTCAATTCCAGATCCATTGTTGCCGTTTGTGCCGGATCTATTACCTCCAACGACACCTCATCAAAGTCCACTCGCGGCGCCCCTGTCAGCAGGATCCCGATCCGCTTGCCGACATTGGCGTCGGCGCCATCCGCCCCCGTCTCCAGAGCCAGCGACACCTCGATCCACTTTCCCGGCGCCGGAACGCCGAATTGTTCCCGCGTGACCGCCGTCACGATCGTCGTGCGGTCACCCGCCGTCAAGGCCACCTGCCAGTTGGTGACCGCCGCCGCGTCATTGCGATTGCCCACAAACAACTTGAGGGTATAGCGGCAGTTCGGCCGGAAGGTGTCTCCCAGCAACTGATAAATCCCGCTGCCCTTGTCAAATCCCGTTCTCGTGCTTCCTGGGTTCGGCATAAAGTCAAATTTCTCAGGATAGCCGTTCACGCCGGAATTCGGCCCGATGGTCCAACCGGCAACTTTCAGATCATCCGTCGTCACCATATCCCACGCAGGCAACAGTGACTGGTCAAAATTTCCGCAGCTAACCACAATCCGATCCAGATTCGGTTGATCCCAGACCACGGTGTGGCAGTTCCCGGCCTGCCACACCTCTCCTTCGGCAGGGTGAACAATCCGAGTTTCCGGAATAAATTCGAATGCTCCCATATCCACCCGACCGGCCATGATCCGCTTTTGTCCGGCCAGATCCGTTTGTTCGATTCCGACGAACGACGGATCCCCGCGGTTGATACACGGCGAATCCGCTTTAAGCCGGTAATCGTAGGTGTTCGGATTATTAAAATTGTACGGCGACACAAATCGCGGATTGGCCGCGAAATTGCCGTTTTTCCCCGAAATTTTTTCCTGGTAGCTATATTGGCGCGAGCCGGGATAGCGGAAGGTGAAGCTTGCGCACGAATACCGGATCTGTTCGGTATTGGCGACCTGGATCGAGTCATACAAGGCGATCACATTGCGAACCTGGAGCTGGGTATTTGAACCATCGACGACATGGTTGGTCCAGTTCATGGCGGAGTTATTGGTATAGTTATTCGCGATGGTGCATCGCTCGACAACGCTGCTCGCCACCTGTTCCCGGCCGATGGCCGTGTAGGCATAGATCACCGCTCCCCAGCTATTGGCCGAGTTGGCAAACATCAGGCAATCCTCGATCCGCGCGCGGCAATCGCCGATCAATGCGATCCCGCCACCGGATTGGCTCGTATGAAAACTGGAGGGTGGAAATACTCCCGGCGTATACGACTGATATCCGTTCCAGCAGATCTGACATCGCCGGATCGTTGGGGAACTGTCCATACAGAGTACCCCGCCTCCCACCCAATACAAATTGCTTCCTTGATAGACGATTGTGGTTCCGGATCCCAACTGGACCGTCAGGCCCTCGACGATCGAGTCCGGGCCTTCTCCCTTGTTGAAGGTTATGCAAGATCCCTTGCATTGACCGTTGACAATCGTTGTCTTGACCGTATCCCAATCCATCGGATTGGCGCTACGAAGCCAGATCTTTTTGCCGAGGAAATCCAGATTCTCCTTGTATTCCCCCGGCGAAACCAGAATCGCATCCCAGTCGGACGCCTGTTCAATCGCCGTCTGAATCTTCGCCACATCCTGCGGTACGCGAAGCACGTTCCCCACATGCAGGACGATGGGAACAACCAGTCGCGTTGTTCCATCGACGACAACGCCGAGGTTGCAGGCGTACTCGCCCTGGTCAAGGCCTGTTGGATCGACCCGGACGGAAATCGTCCGGGCCGTCTGGCTGATGTTCCCACTGGCCGGTTCAACCGTCAGCCACGCCGCTCCCGCTGTATCCAGTTGCCAATTTCCGGAATAGCCATCCAGATTGTATAATTCAAAGGACCGGACCGGCGTTGCCGACACACCGCCCGCCCCGCCGAGGTCCAGCCGTTCCGGAGTGGCGACCAGCACAAGTCCCTCCTGATCATACTCGAACGCCCCCATGTCCGTTACAGCCGACGAATCGCCGTCGCCGTTGAGTACACGATTAACTCCGCGATAATCCACCGCCTGCAACGGCACAACCGTATCGGTCCCCGCGTCGATACACGGTGATCCGGCCTTGAGCGAATATCCCGGACCCAACTGCGGATCGACGCTGAGATTTCCGTTGGCCTCCGGCGCATTGGAATAACAGCTATTGGTTACATTGGTTGCGGTGGGATAGATGTCTTTCATGACGGGCAATGCCGTGGAGCCATCGATGGAAATATTCCCCCAAACGACACAATTGACGATCGGCCCCGGACAGCCGGATACGGCATAGGAAGTTCGGTCGCAGGAGTTATTGGCGATCGTGCAGTGGACGATCGTTCCCGAACAGGAATACAACCCACCTGGAAGATTCATCCCTCGATTGTTGACGATCAGGCAATTGGAAATCGTGCCGTCGCAAGTACTCAATCCCCCGACATTATACGAGACATTGTCGGCGATCAGGCAGTTGGTGACGGAGCCGCATTGAAACAATCCGCCCGCGTGGCCGGTGGATGTCGCGAAATTTCCCGTGATCCGGCAGCGGTCGATCAGGCCCCGTACACTCTCGATCCCGCCGCAGGTATTTCCGGAATTGTCTCGGATCCAGCACCGGGAAATCGTCGCCTGGGTATTGTTTCCGCGGATTCCGGATACCTTTCCCTTCTGGAAGGTCAGTCCCGTCACCAAGCAGGCCGAGGTTTCGGTTCCGCGAAATGTTAAGACCGCTCCCTGATATCCCGTTTCTAACGGCTGGAGGATTGTCCGCGAAACCACCCCCCAATCGTCGGGATTGGCGCCGGTCAGGGTGATGTCTTTGCCTCTCATCATAATATTGAGGTTGGTATGGACCCCCTCGGCCACGACGATTGTGTCGCCGTTGACGGCCAGATCGAAGGCCTCCTGAATGGTGGGAACCTCCGAAGGAACCTGAAAGACGGCCGCACCGGCCCAACCGGAAAATAGAATAACCGCCAGGAAATACATCCGACGACAATCCATAGATACCTCCGTTTTCTGTTGGGAGGAGGCGGTTTGACCCTTCCGCCAACAATTCCCTGCTCCCGATTTCTCCAACACCGTTTTTCCGTCTTCTCTCAGCCAAAACGATCGTTCATGCCCGTTCCGGCACATTGTCCGTCGTTTCCGTGTATTGCGCGTTCCGCTGTAACCGGTTCTTCCTCTGTTATTGAGAGTCTCGATTATTACACTCTGTTACACTTAATTGTGGCCCCAAACCTCATCGGGGAAGTCGTCTTCATCCATAACGGATGATGGACCTTTTTCGTATTGAATATCCGGACATTTCAGATATAAGGACCGAAGAGAGGGGGGATTCCGGGATTCGCAATTCCGGGGCTAACCTGCCAGCGATTCGGATCAGCAAGCCATGGGCGATTCACGAATCGCCCCTCCATCATCCACGTCGCTAACGCTCGGTGCCACGCGTCGAATGGAAATTATAAGCATGAAAGTCCAAATCCTAAACAAAACAGATTCCTCCGCTCCGGGCCTTCGGCCCTTCGGTCGGAATGACACAAGCGAGACGGTTGTGCTACGGCTGGGAAAATAACACCCAACATGAAGTTGGGGGCTTTCATTCTGGATACCGGCTTTCGCCGGTATGACACAACCGGGACGGAAGAGATTATGGCGGCATGAGGATCGGAAGATGCGGCGTGGGGGAAGCGGACCGGGTCGATCGGGCATCCTCGGCCGAAATGCCCGCTGTTGACCGGTTCGCGTTTCGTGGTACGATGGAAACCGCCTTTGAATGTCGGTTTCGATAACCGCTGAATGAATCCGGAAAGGAAGCGCTTTATGATTTCTGGCAAACTCGTCGCTGGCCCATCGCTCTACCTGTCGATGGTATTGTGCCTGATTCTGACGGACATGATCCTGGCCGAAACGGCGCTGTATCTCGATCCCGCTCAGCCGGTCGAGGCACGGGTCAAGGACCTGATCTCGCGGCTGACGCTGGAGGAAAAGGCGATCCTCCTCAACCATCGCGGGCCGGACATCGAGCGGCTCAACATCAAATCCGACAAGTGGAATCAGTGCCTCCACGGCGTCTGGTGGACGGAGCCCACGACCATGTTCCCGATCTCAATCGCCATGGCCGCAACCTGGGACCCCAAGCTCATTCACGAAGTCGCCACCGTCATCTCCGACGAGGCCCGCGCCATCTACAACGGCTGGCACACCGACCCCGGCTTCAAGGGCGAAAAGAAGGGGCTGATCTATCGTGCCCCGGTGATCAACATCAGCCGCAACCCCTACTGGGGCCGCATCAACGAATGTTACGGCGAAGACCCAGTCCTGACCGGTCGGATCGGCGTGGCTTTCGTCAAGGGCCTGCAGGGTGACGACCCCAAATACCTCAAGCTCGTCTCGACGCTCAAGCATTATGCGGTCAACAATGTTGAAAAAGACCGCCAGAAGCTCTCCGCCCAGGTCGGCGAGCGGATGCTCTTCGAATACTGGCTGCCGCATTTCCGGGACTGCATCGTCGAAGGTCAGGCCCAGTCGATCATGGCTTCCTACAACGCCATCAACGGCGTGCCCAACAACATCAACCAGTATTTGCTCACCGATATCCTGAAAACCAAGTGGGGCTTTCAGGGCTTCGTCGTCTCGGATCTCGGCGGTGTTAAGACCATGGTCGAGGGCCACGAAGGCGGCAAAATGTCGTTTGAGGACGCCGTCGCACAGTCCCTCAATGCCGGTTGCGATTTTTCGGACAAGGAGTTTATGGACTACATCCCCGCTGCCGTCCGCAA
>JAAYVQ010000067.1 GCA_012517095.1 Phycisphaerae bacterium
GTGATCGGCGTGGTCATCAGAACCCCGAGGGTTTTGTGGTAAATCTCTTCGCTGATCGAAGTACTCAGCATGATGACCGCGACGACCTGCAGCCCGATGAACTGAAACCACACGATAAAGGAAGTGAGAATCTGTCCGGCGATCGACATTCGCGAAACCGTCATGACCGACGGTTGGTTGTACCGAATCTCTTCGGCCCAGATCATCCCCAGAATCAACAGCATCAATCCCAGATAGATCACCCGCAGGACATAATACCGTTTTCGGCGGCTGGTTACCCGCAATTCCTTGTCTAAGATCGGACCGGTGATTGGCCGTAAGGTCACCCAATCCCAAAAACCATCCTGTATTGTCCGTAGTTCCATCCGAGTTGTCCGATCAATCAAAAATATGCCGACGGAGCCGATACTTGGCGCGCCAAGCGAAGGTGACCCCCGCGATCGAATAGCCGAACATACTGCCAAGCAGCGTCAGGGTTGTTTTGCCGAAACGCGTCCGATGCGTCTGCGTCCATTGATAGCGTAACTGCGACAGCGGATCCAGAGCATTGTCGTCTCCGCTGTCGGCCTTGGCGGTCACCGAGGTCTGCGCGATCGGATTGAGCTTCAACGACCAGTTCAAATACGCCTGATCGGTGGTGATCATCGTGACAAACAGCATGACCACCGGCATCACGGCCCACAGGCCGATCGCCAGCGCCAGGTTGGCCACCACCGCCGAAGTCGTTCGACGAAGAACCGCGCTGAAATACAATCCGCTGCCCGTCACAAAGATGCTGGACCCGACCGCGATCATCGTCAGATGCAGCAGGGCGATCGGATGGATATACCTTGTCAGGATAAACAGACAGGTATGCGCCGCGATGAATAACCACATCGGTAAACATCGCCGAATCACTCCCGCCGCCTTGCCCAGCAGGATCTGCCAGTCGTCCAGAATCGTCGCCAGCAGCAGCGGCCAGCATCGGGTTTCGCGCTCCGTCGTGATGGTCGTCGCCGGCAGCACCAGATTGGCCACCAATCCCATGAACATGAAGATCGTCAGATACGACATGTGCGTATTGTCTTCGCGGAGCAGATTGTCTTTGTAGCCCATCGCATAGGTAAACGCCAGCGCCCCGACCGACACGACGATCGCCGCGATTCCCGCTTTTCGTCCCCCCTGGATGATCGGTGCCCGAAGTTCCTTCCATACCACCGGTGAACCGTGGACATCCCGGATCGATTCCTCATGCACCGTTTCGTCCGACGGCGGTTTTTTCCCGAACAAGTACCGCAAAAAGGGAAGTTCCGGAAACAACTCCGTGCTTTGCCCCGTTGCCTGCCGCAGCGCGACCACACGGACGATCGCGATGGATCTGGACAGAATCAGAAGCGACAAGGCAAGCATGATCAGACAGTTCGGCCACCACGCGAAATAGAAGGGAAACCCCGCCATCGCGTTGGGCGCCACCACCGTCAGGGTATGACAATACATCGTGATCATTGGATTCGGCAAAATCACCCACGGCAGCAGATCGTTCAGCGGAACCCTGTAATACAGCATCCACAACACCAGTCCCGGCATGAATCCGTATAATACTCCCAGCGCCAAAATCGTCTTGAGGATCACCGCATACGAACGCCGCCCGCTGATGGAAAAATACAAACTCAGCGAGCCGGCGAAAACGATTGCCGTTAAAGTGACGCATAAGCTTGACCATACATACGACCACGGCACGCCGCCGAAAACTCGTACCAGCGAAAGCAGAGGCAAGCTGATCCCGATCAGGATTATGATCTGCAGAAGATTGCTGAAGAGTTTTCCAATCACGATCTGAAAACTGTTAATCGGCGTGGTCATCAGTACCCCCAGAGTACTGTGATAAATTTCGTCGCTGATCGCCGTGCTCAGCAAGATCACCGATAGAAATTGCGTCGCCAGAAATTGGAATCCCACGATCGCCGTGATGATGAGCATTCCCGCCATTGACATATTGGCGATTTGCACGGCCAGGTTGCCGCCGCGCTGAAAATCCGCCACGATCCCGATCCAGACCAGCGCGATGAACGCCGTCATCGCCATCAGATAGCCGACCCGCAGCCAGTAATTCCGCGTCCGTCGGCTGGAGGTTCGAAGCTCCTTGTCGAGGATCGGTCCCGTCAGATTCCACAAAGTTCTTCGGCTGAAGATCGTCTGCAGGTTGGCCATTGCTTGCGATTACCCTCGACTTTCAAACAGGCGACTGCGCATTTGCCGTTCCGCCGCGGCCGTTAATATGGCTCCGATACAACAATAGCCGATCAGGACGACCGCCCACACCAGGCCAAACCACCCGATGGTTCTCCGTGTTTCTTGTTCGAGGCCGATCAGAGCCAGACAGATGACGACAATCGGATTGCAAATAACCAGAAAGGGATTGAAAAACCACATCAGCATCGGCACCACAAAACTCCAGGTTGTCGCCGCCGTCGTGCTTCGACAACGGGAACTGAAAAACAAGCCCAATCCGAGGGTGAACATCAGCGTTGGGACGGCGATCAAGGCCAGAACCGGCAGCGACAATGGATGCAACGGCCCGGCGAGGGAAAATACGGTTACATGAACGACCAGAATCAGCCAGATTGGCATTGTCTTGTGCAGGATCGCCCGGATCTTCTGCCACAGGATCTCCGTATCCGACAGTGGAACCATCAGCAAAATCGGCAACGACCGCGATTCCTTTTCCCGCGCGATCGTCATCCCTGCCAATGTTGTGGTCCAAAGCAGTCCCAACAGGATCAGGATCCCCGTGAATACGGCCTGAAAACCGATCTCGCTGAGTCCTTCGTACTTCCATGCCAGAAAGTAAGTCAATCCGAGCATCGCGATAGCCAGCGGGGCCGTGAATCGCTCCATCCAGCCCCGTTCGCGCAGAGTACTGTGGATGTCCTTCCAGGTAATCGGCGGATGGCCTATGGGCCGGATGGGCCTGGTTCGTCCGGCCCCCAGTGCCTTGCCGACCACTCCCACGCGATTCGGATCGAACGCCTGCCGGATCATCACCTTCCGCAGCCGCACGCACGCCCACGCCAGGATCCCCGCCGACATCGCCAGTGAAATCGGGCAGTGGTACGCCCACGAAGGTCCCGCAAAAGTCGGCATTCGCGATCCGGCCATCGCCGAATAGTACGCCGTGTACGGGTCCAACAGGCAAAGAATCGGTCCCAGCCCCGCGCACCACTTCGGCAGGATTCCATTGCTGACCATTGCCGAACCCCAGAATAACCCAAGGATTCCCCCCAGATACGCGATGACAAACACGGCGATCGTCATCGACAATGCCCGATGGGCCTGTTTTGCCGTCACAGAAAACCACAAGCTCACCGATCCGGCCAGAACCGCCGTCGTCATCGTCAGCACGATTCCCGGCAGCACCGCCTCCCACGGTACCCCGCCCAACAGCCGCAGGATGGATAGCGGAGGCAACGCGATTGCTGTCAACAGTAGCAGATGCACCAACCGGCTCAGCAACTTGCCCACAACCAATTGCGGCATCGTGATCGGCGTGGTCATCAGCGTTGCCAGCGTCCCGCGACGGATCTCGTCGCTGATGGAGTTGCTCATCATCACCGCCGCCAGAAACGGCACGGCGAAAAACAGAAAGCCGATCACGGTGCTCGTGACCGCGATGGAGATCACCGACATTCGCGAGGCCTGAAAGGCCATGGGACCCCCCACCCGGAACACCGCCGCCCAACTGACCA
>JAAYVQ010000068.1 GCA_012517095.1 Phycisphaerae bacterium
CAGATATCCGGCGGCGCCATTGCAGTGTGTAATGACAAATGTGTGCTTAAACGGAGAGGCCTTTTTGATCTCCATTCCGATACCGTGCAACATTTCGCAACCGAATCCAATGAATGCCGTATCGCCGACTCTCAGAGCGGTGATGGTAACATTCGCCGCTCCAATATATTCAGAGGATTTCTCCTTGTTCTTCTGCGCCGGAAGATCCAGGATCACGATCGCTGTCCGGATCGGTCCCGAGTGGGATAATTCACTAATTCCTCGGAAGGAATTGACCACTTCTTCGGCCAGCATGGACGATAAAAGTACCGGCTCCGGAATCCATCCGGACTCGGTTCTGAATCCCGGAACGACGCGAAACCACGGATCAATATCTCCCGATGCACCTGCAAAAGCTGGCACGATGACCTCGTTTCCCAGATTTCGTTCCACAAACTGCTCGGCCAATCCGTGAACATCTCCACTGATCATCATGTTTCCCGGTCCCAGGGATGTTGAATGGCAAGCATAGCCAAAGATCACACCCGTTATAGTTCCGTCGGTCCTACAGATCTTCATCACCAGAACCTCCTTATCTGTCGGACCGTATTCGTTGCGCCCCAAACGGATGATTTCCTTCGCTATGCCGTCGGTCCCGGGCTCGACGACTTTCTGTCGCCGATTCATTCCCACTGGTGAGAACCCCCTCCCGACACCGACAGATACCGGTTCCAGGGTCTTGAGAGCCCTTTCGATCAAGTCGCCAATTGTATTCGTCAGATTTCGAGTGTATTCGACATTGTTGGGGTGGTCTTGATCCGCATTCAGGGTCAGCGTGGGCGCACTGTGTGTATGTATCGCACACAACATCAGCTCAGACGGGTCCAGTTTACATCGTTCCAACAAGGCCGAACGCATAGGTGTCGCCGTCCCGTTGTAGAATCCCAAGTTGTCCAACGAAACCAGAACGGCCCGTTGACCTCCGAATTCAAACGCGATCACGCGGGCAAAGAGAGGATCATGGACGCCCTGTGAAAGCAGTTTGCGCGATGCGTATCCGGCCATCTGGACCGGTTTCGAAGGCGAAATGTCGGCCTTGGCAATCCCGCACCGAAGGACTGTTGGAGTATCATTCCCTTTTGTATCCAAAGTTCCCGCGACGACACTTCCGATACATAGGAAAAACAGAACTCCGAATCCCTCGATCGAGATTCGATGTAGATACTTTGTAAACATCTATCGTCTCCATTCAAAAACCTTCTCCATGATTATGATTGCTTCCCCCGGTTTCGTCAACTCATCCTCGGAAAAGGATTCGGGACCCAACCATCCTACCATCAGGAATCAGAGGCAAGAAAGTACCAAGGGATTGATACGAGAAATGCAAACAGGTCTTGCCGAACCTGTGAATTATAACCACCCCGTTTGATGATGAGCGAATAGATCAAGCATTGTGGGGTAAACCTCTTCATCTGCACAAAAAAAGGACAGGCAGAAATGCCTGTCCTCGCATAATGTACAGACTAACGAGCCGAAGAATTAGACCTTCATCTCCAATGGGCCCCAACCCTTTCGGGGTTCCCGCCAGGCCAGTTCATTGATCTTCGGATCATTGGTAATCTCACCGGCTTCGTTCAGTTCAAGCTTTTTTCCGGCACGGGCACACAGGTTACCGAGCTGGATGTTGGCTGCCATGAACCCGGAATAACCGAAGTTGGACTGGCTGAACTCGCGCGGCTTTTCACCTTTGCAGGCCATAAAGAATTCCTGGTGATGACCAGGTGACCGTTCGAGTAGCTGTTTGGGCTTTCCAAACTCTTTGCGCTTGGCTTCCGGGATTAGCATCGGGGTTTCCCAGTAATCGCCGATGACCAGCATCTTGCCCTTGGTTCCGATAATCAGGTTGCCCGTTTCCGGAAGCTGACGGTTTTCGCTCTTGAGTTCCTCGGGGGTTTCGGGCTTAAAGGGGGTTCCGTCGGCCTTCTTGCCCTCGTACCAGAAAGTGGTAAAAGCGGGAAGACCATCTTTGGCACGGTAGGTGTTCTTGACCACCATGCCCGCCGGCCACTGATCCTTGACGGGGCCGGTCATGATAATCGGCTCGGCGGTGGCGGCGTAACCGGGTTTCATGATCGCATAGATTCCGTCGGTCGTATGGCAAGCCATATCGCCCAGGGCCCCGGAACCGAAATCGACGAATCCGCGCCATTTGAATGTATGGTATGTATCCTTCTTGAAGGGCCGTGGCTGAGCCGGACCGATCCAGGCATCCCAGTCCAGCGTGTCGGGAATCGGATCCGTTCCCTCGGGGCGGTCGCCGCCCTGTGGCCAGATCGGACGGTTGGTCCAGGTATGAAACTCGACGATATCGCCGATGGCCCCGCCCTTGACATATTCATACGCCAACCGCCAGCCGTTTCCACCGTGGCCCTGATTGCCCATCTGGGTGACGACCTTGGGATTCTTGGCGTAGGCCTTGGCCAGAAGTTGTGCCTCGCGGACCGACCAGGTTAGGGGTTTTTCGGTGTAGCAGTGAATGCCCATGGAAACGGCGGTCATGGTCGGAGCGAAATGGCTATGATCCGGCGTGGCGACGAACACGACATCGAGATCCTTGCCGTGGTTTTCAAACACTTTCCGCCAATCTTGATAACCGGTCGCCTTCTCCCAGCCCTTTTTGCCGAGGACGCCATCCCATTTGGTCTTATCGACATCGGCAAAAGCAATGCACTGAAGACCGGCATTATGGGATTGGCCCGTGTGGCTTCCGGCCTGTCCGCCGGTGGCGATGAAACCCACCTGGAGTTTTTCATTGAGTCCCTGCCCCCGGAGAAGACTCGGGAAACCGATCGTACATGCCGCTCCAACGGCAGCAGTTCCTTTCAAAAACTGACGACGCGAAAAGTTTGACATGAGCTTGGTTCCTTAACTTATGGTGAATGAAAGAATCGATCCGTATTCCAATCGTTTTCGGCAAATCGTTAGCCGAAACAATATTACACTTTTGATATAGGATTTATTCATAAAAAAACTACATCCTCTTTCATTACCTTTCTCAGAAAACAGGCAAGAGATCAACCACGTTATTATATGCATTCTTCTCAATAAGTCAAATTAATTCAAGGTTTCCTTTATGATTCATCTGCAGCTTAGGGCTTCTGAAGAATCCACAATCTTCCCCGAAAACCGTGAAAAGGATTCCGCCCAACCCATTGATTGACGGTTGGATACCAATCTATATTGCGTAGAAAAGAAAAAAACCACGATTATCCCTTTACTGGCAATAAACAAACCGACAAAACTGTTTATTTAATATTAGGCGCCGCATTGAAAGGAATCGGGTATAAAAGTTCGTTTTCAAACCTTGGTCAGCAGGCTATTCCTGACATTATTGGGGTTTACGGATCATTGTCTCTCATATCCGAGTGTAAATAACCGAGAAAGGGACTGATATGTATCGGCGGCAGACACTTGATATTACAGCAAATAAAGTTCTATATCCCATATTTATTACGATATGGACGGTTATCACCCCAGCCGGTTCAATGACGGGAAAATCCTCCTCCGAAGGCGAGGGAATGCGGACCAATTCAGTCGTTCTCAATGGAGATTGGGAATTCGCTATCCACCAAGGTGACGGCCACTCCGAAACCCAGGAGGATACCGTTGTTCCGAACTGGCAGGCGGTCAAACTTCCGGGGCCGTTTATGGCTTGGAACCAGGAAGTGGTCAACAACACACGATTCGTCTGGGTCCGACGGACCTTCACCGTGTCTGATGAACAGGCGACGAATCTGGCCGTGTTGCGATGGAACCAGATCAGCAACGGGGCCGTGGCGTTTATCAATGATCGCAAAGTCGGTGATAATGCGCCGACAGGGCCGTATCAGGTGATCTTGCCGGCCGGTGTATTGAAGGCCGGTGAGAATACAATCGTCCTGAAGGTTATTGGATCGGCGGCCGTGCCGCGGGCAAAAAGCGGATCGGCCTTGATTCCGTCGGGATTTGGCCCGGGGATGCCGAGAGTGCAAGGCGATCTATGGATCGATTTTGCGGATACGGCCTATATGAAATGGATCCTGGCCTTGCCGGATTTGTCGGCAAGGAAAGTGCGAATCCGGGTCACGACGGCCGGTGTGGAAGGGGCGAAGGGCGTCAAGTTGAATGCGGAGGTCAAGTCGTGGCCGGATGGGAAGGAGATTGGACGCGGAGAAGCGACCGTCTCATTGAAACCAAACATCGATCCACTTGGTGGCGAATCCGTATTCGTCGAGGTGCCGATGCCGGGATTTAAGGAGTGGACCTACGAACAACCGAATCTTTACACCGCGCAGGTGTCGTTGAAACGCGGCCCAAAAATCCTCGATTCCGCATTGATCCGTTTCGGGATGCGCGAGATCACAATCAACAATGGAGACTATTTCCTCAATGGAAAACCACTACGTTTTCGCGGATCGAATCTGGTTTTCGAGTGGGATTGGGGTGACACGATCACCGGCCATGAGTTCGATTACTTGGTGACTGAGGCGCGGGAAATGAGTCTGAATTGCTTTCGAACGCACACAATGCCCCCCCCGCCGTTGTGGGCTGACATCTGCGACGAAAACGGCACGATGATCTGGGCGGAATTTCCCTGTCTGTATAATTATCAAGACTACAAATTCACTCCCGCCGAGTATGAGATCTGGCATCGCCATGTTATCAGCGATGCGGCAGGTTGGATGGCCCGGCTGTGGAATCATCCGGCCGTGGTGATGTGGGTATTGTCCAACGAGTCGAACCGCGATGGAGAATGGGAAACCGGACCCTATCACGATTTCGTGAGGGGTCTGGATCCGACACGCCCGACCATGCGGACCGGCGACACGGGAACGGCGGAAAATTACGATGTCCATACCTGTGGCAATACCGTCGATCCGGTGGAAGGTGAGATGGTCGCTGGGATTCAATCCTGGATTAACCAGGGCCATGGCAGACCCGTCACCAACAGTGAGTACATGAATTTCTTTGATCGGCCGCAGTGCCAGTGGACGGGGAACGACGACAAAATTGCTGATGCGCTGGCTTGTGCCCAACTCGGTATGGAGCACACTGAGGCGATGCGGCGGGTCCGGGTGGACGGGATGTTGCCGTATATGTATGCCGGCTGGACCCGGACTCGGCAAGCGGCCCGCGTCCACGAGACGGGCAAGGGCAGCGCGGTCTGGAAGGCCAATTATGCAGCGCCGGCGTCGGCCGTATGGCACAGCTCGTTGTCGCCGATTTTAGCCAGTCTGGATATTTTCGATCCGGATTATTTGACCGGACAACAAGTTACAACAGATCTATACTTGATAAACGATTCTTGGCACGATGCGTCGATTCATGTCGATCTGATTTTGACGGACGAAAACCCCGAGTTCATTCCGGAAGCGGCGTGCTTCGATCAGCCGGCCAGCAAGTGGAGTTTTAATTATTTTCTGAAGGCCGACACGCTGACCAAAACGCCGGTGACCTGGAAGTTGCCGGAACACGAAGGGAGTTACTGGCTGACGGCCCGGACGACGGGGGTAACCGGACGGCCGGTACTCAGCCAGCGATTTATCCGCGCGATTCAATCGCCGCAAATATCTTCGGCTCTGCGGGATTATCGGTTTGTGATTGTCGGACGTGATTCGGCTGCCGATGATTGGTTCCGCTCGCGGGGTTTGAGGGCCGACCACAAAATTGAAAATCTTTCGCCCGAATTTTGTACTGTCGTGATCTGGAACACCGAGCATCTGGATTCGGCAATCCGTCAGAAGACCGACGCACTTCATAAGTTTTCTGCCTCTGGTGGACGGATCATTGTGTTGGCCACACACGGATGGGACTGGAACGAACTGTGCAATATTCGGATCAGCGAAACACGCGGATCAAGGGCTTTCGCTTACCCGGATACCAAACACTCGATGCTCACCGGAATCGGATCAGACTGGATGATGCGATGGAACGGTCTCCCCGGAACGGCTGTCATTGGTAGTTTGGAGGGTCCGGCAATGGATTCGGCAAAGAAGATTCTTTGGGTCCGCGAGCCAAAAAATTGCGCCGCGGCTGAAGTACCCATCACCGGTGAGCATGGTTTTATTCTCTTTTCGTTGCTCGATATCCAACGCCATGTGGATCGTTCAAAGCCCAACTATGATCCAGTTGCCGAAAGGATTCTGCTGAATATGCTGGAAACACCGAAATCATTTTATCCATTATTCGGAAGAAAGTGAAACTTCCAGAAACAATCTTCAACCTTGTATTACTTAAAGCGAGCCCGGACTCGGCGTTGCCGCCTGCCAGTTTTGCGCGTCGTTGCCGTAGGCCGCCGGGTCGATCCGCTGGAGCACCTGGCCCGTCCCGTCCGGCTCCGTCGGCCACGGCGCCACATCGTCATAACTGACCTGTTCGGCCCGAATATAATACCGCTCCTGGCCGTATTCCTGATCCCCCGGCCGCGACAGCCGTAC
>JAAYVQ010000459.1 GCA_012517095.1 Phycisphaerae bacterium
ATCCATTTCATTGGCTCGATGCATAATTTTTGTATCCGATCCGCAATAGGCAGGACGAAAGGCATCTCCTTCCGGAACGGAGGGAACACAGGTCAACACAGCGGCAACTTTCAGAGTGGGCCGTAAGGCATATTTCATTCCGACATATCTTTCCGGGCACCCGTTTTCTCCCAACCGCCAACTACGGGCTGTAATAAGAGATTGTATTCCGGATAAGGTTTTTGGTGTTTGAACGCATAAGGATTCATCCCAAAAGGGAACCCGACTATCAAAGGCCTGTTTGGATCCGGAACTTGAGGGTCCAGGAGAGAGTTCAGAAGGATTGATCATGGAACCATCGACGATAAATGATTCTCCATCCTGTTGAATGGTAGTTTTGGCCGGGCTGATCGTCGTGATCGTAACCGTGCCGTCTTCGTCGTGCACCCAGAAGTCACCATTGACAAATCGACCATACCGATAGGTTCCCGGAGATCCGTCTTTTGATAGGGGTTTGTCAAAAGTCCAGGTAATCCCCCACTGTTCAATGGTTCCCACATCTGGAGTTCCGCCGTTGCGTTCCACGACTGTACCGTCAGATGCATAGACAACCGCCGCGGCTATCAGTATCGACAGTCCGATCGATTTCAATGGATTCATCTTCATTTCCATAATCCCCCCGGATCTGGTCGCTATCCACTACATCTGTTCAAAATACAAAACGATTATCCACATACAAAGTTTACCAAATCACCCATATTGCCGCCAAAGTGTGGGCCAATCCTACAACACATACCGTGCTCGTAACCTCCTCGTAAAACAGACATTATGGGACCATCGAGAAAATGTCAACAAAAATATACCTTTCCTCCGGCGGGGTGTATAATTCCATTGGGGTGGGCGTTAATCTTGGGGTGTTGCTGTTCGTTTGAAAGATTCTCCCAGCGATCTGCAGGGAAACTTCGGGTTGGGCCCAGGCCGAACTACGGCCGGACGGGCCTGAATTGACCATAAATGTTAAGGGAATAATAGCCGAAAGATAGTGGTATAAAGTTGTCTTAACTGAACAGGTTCCCTGTAACCGACGGGGACAGAGTCTGACTTTTCTGCATATTATGAGTCTATCCAAAACCGATCCCACGGACTATTTTGATGTTGGCCACATCAAGGGCGACCTGAAAGGGCGATCCATCCGCGGCGGAACAGCGACATTATCGGCCCAGGTTATTAAGTTCATTATCAATACCGTGTCCACTGTGGTTCTGGCCCGTCTTTTGACACCTGACGACTACGGTTTGGTGGCGATGGTTACGGCCGTAACCGGGTTTGTCGCCCTTTTTAAGGATCTCGGTCTATCCATGGCCACCGTTCAACGGAAGGACATCACCCATGCCCAAGTCAGCAACTTATTCTGGATCAATGTCGGCGTCAGTCTAATTCTTGGGGTTGTCTTGTGTGGGATTTCGCCTTTGATCTCGTGGTTTTATCATGAGCCCCGGCTGATTCCGATTACCCTTGTCTTGTCTCTGGCATTTATTTTTTCCGGCCTTTCGGTTCAGCACAACGCACTTCTTCGCAGGCAGATGCGTTTTTCCATCCTGTCGATTGTCGATATCATCTCCTTATTTTCGGGAATCGTGGGGGCTATCCTTCTGGCGTGGGTTGGCTGTGAGTATTGGGCGTTAGTGGCGATGCCGATTCTAACTTCGATCAGTTATGTTATCATGGTATGGCTATTCTGCAATTGGCGTCCAGGGGGATTTACCCGGGGTGTGGGCCTGCGTTCCATGTTGGCATTTGGAGGCCATCTAACGGGATTCAGCGTGATCAATTATTTCTCACGGAATCTGGACCAGATTCTGATTGGACGATATTGGGGCGCACAATCTCTTGGATTTTATAGCAAGGCCTACCATATCATGTTGCTCCCTGTCTCTCAGATTCGGGGGCCTCTTGAGACGGTATCCATTCCCGCGTTAAGCCATTTGCAGGATGACCCTAACCGTTACCGACGGTATTATCTGAAGTTGGTCAAATTAATGGCATTTCTTTCGATGCCGTTAATGGTTATCCTATTCGTTTTTGCAGAGGAGATCATTGCTCTGCTTCTGGGACCGAACTGGTCCGGTTGCGTTCGAATTTTCCAGATTCTTTCGTTTGTGTCTTTTATTCAGCCGATATCAACCACGCGAGGTCTTGTTCTTGTATCGCTTGGGAAGTCAAAAAAGTATTTGAGATGGGGTTTGGCAAATGCGATTTTGACTACTTTGTCATTTGTTGTTGGATTGCCATGGGGGGCGGAAGGGGTTGCACTGGGATACGCCATTGCCAATTACATTTGTCTTGTGCCCTCTCTTTGGTATTGTTTTAAGGGGTCCCCAATATCAACTCGCGATTTTCTTTCCTCGGCGTTCTGGCCCGCCATCACCAGCATTCTCATGGGAGTGGGAATTGGCATCGGAAAAGGATATTTGCCCATCTCCGGCATTGTATCCACAGCGGTATTATCGACATTCGGGCTTGTCGGCTATTTGTGCTGTTGGTTCTTGATTCCCGGCGGGCGTCCCTTTATCTTAGAATTGATGTCCTATCGAGATTCCTTGAGATTTAAAAAGAAAACCTATGAGCCCATCGCAACCTAAGCGCACGATCAATTCGGTTGTCGCGCAGCATTTGTGCCTGAGTTGCGGAACCTGTGTTTCCATTTGTCCACAACAAGCGATTACCATGACGGAATCTCCGGGGGGATTGCTGCTGGCTGAGATCGATGAGTCCTCCTGTAATGAATGCGGTTTGTGTTATCGAGTTTGTCCGGGAGATCATCTCACGGAAGGTTCCCTGCGAGCCGGGGAGGATCCCTTTGTCGGGCCGGTCATCGCGGCTTATTGCGGCCAGGCCTCCGATTCGAGAATCCTCCAAAGTGGGCAGAGCGGCGGGATTGCGACTGCATTGTTGAGTTATTTGATGGATATGGGTCAGATTGATCGAGCTATTGTTACCCGGATGCCTCAGGACGGTTTGTTGCGGCCGCAGAGCATTGTTGCCACGACTCCCTCTGAGCTTCTGTCAACCCAGGGATCGAAATATTGCCCGGTCGCTCTAAATTCGATCCTTAGGTATATTTCAAAGGTCCAGATATCCCGGACGGCGATTGTCGGACTGGCGTGTCATTTTCACGGATTACGGAATATGCCTCAGAACCGGGCCGATGGTTTTATCAAGATCGGTTTGATCTGTGAACGCGTAATGACATTTTGCGCAATGGATTTTCTTATATTGAAATCCGACAAACCTAGGCATGATGTAGTTTCGATCCGATATAAGGATAAATCGTTAGGAGGTTGGCCGGGAGATGTCGGAATTCTCGATACATCGGGAAACATTATCCGCGTCAAGCAGAGTATTCGTCATTGGTGTAAAGGCAGGTTTACTCCCCCACGATGTTATCTCTGTTTTGACAAGATGAATGTACTGGCGGATATC
>JAAYVQ010000460.1 GCA_012517095.1 Phycisphaerae bacterium
AACAGTGTGTCGGGGATCGCCCCACAATTGATTGCTACAAAAGGTTTTTCTTTGCGGTTACTCATCCCGTGAATAGCACGGGCCAGAAGCTCTTTTCCGGTCCCGGTTTCACCCTGGATCAGGATCATACTGTCGCTGATGGCCACGGGGGGAAGAATCTGAAAGAGTTTTTGCATGGATGGACTTCGGCTGACCAGATCGCCGACCTGATATCTCCCCTCCAGTTCTTTTCGCAGTTCTTCCACCAGACTCAAATCGCGAAATGTCTCGGCCCCTCCGATCACTCGCCCCCGGGAATCGCGCAGGACGGCGGTCGAAATACTGATGGGAATACGACGACCTTCGGCCGTGATGATGAAAGCCGATTGATTGATCACGGGTTTGCCGGTCTCGAGGGTTTTGCGAAGAGCACAATGTCCTTCGCACATACTGGCCCGGAAAACCTCGGAACAGGGTTTGCCAAGTGCTTCCTTGCGCCGAATGCCAGTGATGGTCTCGGCCGCTCGATTAAAGGAAGTAATTCGCCAGTTCGCATCCACAGTGAATACCCCGTCGGAAATACTCTCCAGTATCGCCGAGGTGGGGGCGAATATCGTTGACCGACTGGATTTTATTACGGATTTCTTCATGGCGGTATTTTAGATGATATAGAGCATTCTTTCCAGTGGTATTTGAAGTTGATCCTGTTTTGAATACTCCTACTCGTTAAATTGAATAAGCAAGCCCAAGTATAATACAAATCAGATTTAGAATATGTAAATATTGGGCAATTTCTTGTAATCGTATACTTGCGTATTCCGTGAAAGATCGGAAGATACTGTGGAGTCTTATGAATGTCTCGCGATTACCAGATAATCCGTATCCCAAAGGATCCATTTCCAAGGTTACCTCATTTGCGGCAGTTGTTGAATATGGCGATCAATCTCGGGAAATTGGAATTCAAGAACGGTTAACCTGTGAATGCTCAAATATTGATCACCGGGCCATTCTTAATCCTCCGGCAACAGATACAGCCACTGTTGCGCCAAGACAAGCCAATCCCGCAGGTCCACCTTTCCCGAATGATCCAGGTCGGCCCGATCGCATCTTCGGTTGGTCATATCGTCACAGTCCGACTGCAGCCAGGACTCCGACAGGCCGACCACATCCCCCAGATCCACGGACTTATCGCCGATCACCTCCGGGAAATCCGGCAGAGGCGGCCGAGGAGTTCCTTCAATCTGGATCAAAATGCTTGCACTGTCAGCCAATTTCCATTCCCCCAGGTTATACCGCCATGCCTTTCGAACGGTGAAATAGGGAGCAGAATATTGAAGTGCGATATGCCCATTCCTCGTGACCGAGAACATGATCCAATAGGGAGTATCTTTCTTCAATCGATAATTCAGGGGAACCGTCACATAATCCGCAAATGTGAATGGAACAGGAACGGAATGGGTTGCCAACTCACACCCTGGGATACCATCGGCATCTTCCAGCAAAGACACATCCAGAATATTGTAAGTAGAGACTATAGCCAGGGCCGCAACTCGAACGGAAGACAGTTGATAATCGAAGCCATTTGGAATGAATCGATATGCCGGATCTATATCCTGTTTCATTGCCAAGTTTTGAGGTCCTGAAACCAAGTCGCCACCTTTCTGGTAGGCGGTTCCTGTGGAATAGATCGACATCGTAGAAGGCACGATTTTCACGGAGGACTTGCTTGTATCGGACATCGATGGAGTATCCAAGGATGTAATTCGAATCCGTGCTGTCGAAGAGGCGGGGCTTTCGACAACCCAGGGATACGAACCATCATTCTCGGTTGAATCGGCGATTGAACTCCAGGTAAGGCCATCATCCCGACTGAGTTCGATTTTGACGGATTCCCCGGCGGAAAAGGAATTCCAGGTCAGATTACAGGATCGCCCCTCATACAGAATCTGGCCGTCGTTGGGATATGACAACTCGATCCGGGGGTGTTCAGCGATGGTAAAGTATCCCATGCTTGGACTGTAGAGGTCCGGAATATCGCAGGAGCGAATCCGGATCGAACTGAGATCGGACGCAGGACCAGTCACGGTCCAGAAATATTCCCCATCATTGGCCGTTCGGCTGACGATTTCCTGCCATCCGCTGAGAAGACTTTGGCGAACCAGCTCAATACTCACCGTTCGCCCCGCTCCTTCTGAATTCCATAATATCCGGCATGTATCACCCACGAAGACAGTTCCGTCAGCAACCGGTTTGAAAACGCGTATCGAAGGAGCGAACACCTCGAACTCCGAATCGCTTTCGTCCACGCATGATCCTATGGAATCCTGTAAACTGATCCGAATCCGGCATTGACCCGAAAGGTACGAAGAAATGGTCCAGAGAAATTCACCGGAACAGGGAACCGGCTCGGTCAAAGGACTCCAATATGTCCCGCCGCTTTGAAGATATTCGATCAGAACCTGTTTGGTTGATTTATGGCCTTGCCAACGGATGGGATAGGTTTTCCCCTTCGTCCATATTTCTCCACCGGAGGGGGATAACAATTCCCACTGTTCGATGGCAAAGGGATCGCTGATAACCCGGTTTTTCAAGTCATCCATCGCGATAATCTGAATCTGGTAAAGCCCCGGGGCCTCCGAAATGTCCCATTCATAGTTTCCGTCATTCGGCGTGTTGGCGGCTAAGGGTTGCCATTCCGTCTGCGAGTCCTGCTTGATCTCGATCCGAACATGGCTTCCGACTCCACCGGGGATCCACTGGATCTTGTCGCGATCGCCGATATAACCGCTTTCGCCAGAGAACGGATAGAGAATATGAAGGGATCTTCGGATCTCGAAAAGACCGCTTGTACCCTGAACGGCGGTATCGGAAATGGACGAGACGCGAATCAGGCAGTTCGTCGATGCCGGTCCATCCGTTCGCCACGGATACGAACCGTCATTGGCCGTCACCGCCAGTTCGGACCAGAGGACTCCCCCATCCACACTTTTTTCAATGCGAACATCCCACGCCACGCCCGCCGTCGTCCAGGCGATCTCGAAATCTTGTTCGAGGAAAAGGACCTGGCCCGCCGAAGGATGAGTTAGAATAATGGAGGGTTGACGAATCGAGAACTCAAACAAACTCTTGCTCAACAGCAACGGGTTGTCCGCCGACCGAATCCGGATCCGGCAATGGTCCGAAGCCGGAGCCGTGGGTTTCCAGCGATAGTGGCCGTCGTTTTCCGTGTTGGCGGCGATGATCTCCCAGTTGGATCCGCCATCGCGGCTCAGCTCGACATGAACGGGTCCGTCAATCCCGCCGGAGGACCAGCGGACATCGTAGTCGATTTGGGGATACAGGATGGCCGCGGCCGAAGGCGCATCCAATTGCAGGAAGGGCTTGCGGACTTCAAAGGCATCCGTAGAATCCGTGATATCGGGGCAATCTACCGTTGAAATCCGTATCTTCCACCGGGTCCCGACCGGTTCGGTTACAATGTAATCGTACTGTTCATCGTTGGGAGTACTTGCGGCAAGCAGACTCCAGGTCTGCCCGTCGTCGGAACTTCGTTCGAGTCGGACAAAATCTCCCGCGGCAAATTCGGACCAGAGGATTACGGCCCGCTGGCCGACACACCATACGGAGCCGTTCCCTGGAGTCAGAAGATTGAGATAGGGCCGGGTAATGATAAAGTCATCTTCACTTCCGTCGGAGGCCTGCAGGGTCCACTGGCCGTCGGAACCGCTGTAATTCCGGATTCGCACGCGAGCCTCATGCGTCAGCTCATCCGGGATCGTCCAGGAGTACTTATGCCAGCCGGGACTGGAGGGTTGAACGGCCGCGATGAGTTTCCATAGAACACCCCCATCCGTGGAGTATTCCAGGTCGGCGTTCCAGGTCCGTGCGTCATCCTCATACCACCAGATATCGTGAGCGGTCCCGACTCCCCAGATCTCGCCGCCGTTGGGGACATGGAGGGAGGTCTGTCCCCAGGTCCAGCCGCCGGGAATAACCCGATCCAGAGAAGCAACCGCCAGGTCTTCTCCGTTATCATACAATTTATAATGCCAGTCATCCTGGCCGGGACATTCCCAGGTATTGTAGGTCATGACAAACCTGGATTCTTCAACGGCATCGTCGTATTTGTACCCAAATGCGGCAAGCGAGTGCCCGACATCGGCTCCCACAGGCGCCACACTCCAGACAAACGGCTGGTTGTGGTCGATTTCGTCGGTGATCTGATCCCAGCACCATCGATTCAACAGGTCGTTGCAGATAACCTGTTCCGCCCTGAAGTCATAGCCATTCCGGACATTGCAGGTTCTTTCGATGCCGGAAGAAATATCAAAAGAAAATGTCAATCCTTCCGAGTCCGTGTTCATATCCTGCCGCAACTCATCCAGAATGTTGGGGACATTGACCATCAACCTCGTTCGCTCATCAATATATTCCGAGTAGATCTGCCAATGGTCGATTAGGCGGCCCAGTCCGAGCGATTCGGCCCCCAGGCCCCCGCGGTCATAATAGCCCAAAACCATGGATGCCGAGGTTGGAGAACATCCCCGGCACCATTTGACGCACGGCATGATTTCCCAATCCTGAATTCGTTTCTCCCGGAAATTTGCCGGAGGTGCTACCGCTTCTTGTTGAAATGAGACCCATGCCTTATGAGGTTCGGATATTGTGAGACGCGGTGGATGAATCCGATGGTCGGGTACGATCATTTCCTGAAGAGAAGACGCATGGAGCAGGATTTCCCGGCCTTGGCAATCCATCTTGAACGCCTGCCCTCTCGGCCCCAGGAAATAGTATCGTTTCAGTTGAGCGGTTTTTTTTCCGGTTTTGTGTTTCGCCTTGTCACTGGCCAAGTCGAGTTTCGTATAGTACGGAGGCAGGTAGTTGCAGGTCATCACGATCGGATATCGATCATAGCGGGCGCTGACAAAGACAGCGCCATACTCTCCGATCCCCAGTTCGGAGTTCCGCGCCATCTTCATTGATTCTTGAAGCATTGGATCATCCCTGTGATTCTGTTGTGCATCTCGATTCAATCCGGCGCGGAACCGTTCTGAATATTCCAGTTCGATTTGTTCCTTCCATCGTCGGGCTTGCCGAACCTGTTCAAGAATTACATCAACTCGTGGAAAAGATTTCGTACCGAGGCGAAACGGACACAAGTACACAACCAGTTCATCCTGGGTATCATAACAGGGAACAATGGGTCCGGGCTGAACCTGCCCCCAGAGCCTTTCGGCCTGTCGAAAGGCCACTGGTTCAATCCGAGATTGAGGTACCCTCAATCCGGGATTCTGTAGGGGGCTTTCGAGGGATGAGAGAGGAATACCTGAGGAAGCATGTAGTCTTTGGATAGAGCCTATTGTATAAATACACAGAACAACCAGCCGGAGGATAAATTGCAGGGGGATAATCCTGTTGCGGCATGGCATACCGCCAGGTACACTGAAACCCTCGCGTATTGGCATCTCCACCATCCTCCCGATTCCTCGTTATTCAATATTGGAAACGACGCACACAATACTAAATGCCGATTATATCACAGATTGTGAGTCATTTCAACTCAGAAATCATCGGCCATCAACAACTCTTTTCAAAATATCTCCCTCTCGGTTACGCTATGCCACAAATACACAGGGTTTGGATCTGTAATGTGTATTATATGTCCCCACATTAGTCCCAAAGCCATTGTATCCAAACTGACTCAGGGCTTTTCGACCGGCAGGTAGATATCGCCGGTATGACCGACATGATCCGGATAGGAATGTCATGTTGATTCTGGTGCACTTTGGTGCACTGCCCTTTTGGGGCATAGGCAGTCCAAACAAAAAGCCCCGTAAGTCATTGACCTACAAGGCTTTATGTTAGTTAAAATGGAAGAGTGGACAGACTTATTCAAAGCCCAGCACAAGGCGGATGCCGACATTGATGTGCCGGTTATCCGGATTAACATTGTATCGGGACCAAATACAAAAGACGCGAGCAAAGGGGCTGGTCCAGCCGCCACCCCGAAGAGTACGATTTGTACCAGATATTGGGCCAGTCGGATTCGTTTGTGGATCAGTACTGTAATCCCCTGTATCCCCTGAGCGCCCGTATCACCTTTGTCACCCTTCGGTCCGGTCAGACCGATGGGACCCTCCGTCCCCGTGTCGCCCTTGTCCCCTTGGAGCCCTTGAATACCCTGCGGTCCTTGGGGTCCGGTCAAACCGGTATCGCCCTTCGGACCGGCGGGACCTGTGGCCCCCGTATCTCCCTTGTCGCCCTTTAGTCCCTGGGGACCGATAGGACCCTGCACACCTTGTATACCTTGGGCGCCCGTATCTCCCTTGGGACCGGCAGGGCCCGGATCGCCTTGGGGACCCTGTGGTCCCGGCGTACCGTTCTTGGCATACATCGCATAGGGTGTCGGAGTAATCGCCTGTCGCGGCGACAGCGGAACATAGTCCGCAGGATTGGTGCTCGTTGCCGGCCGGATGCTTATCGCCAGCCAGCGATTGCTGCCGTCAAAGACACTGGCCCCGAAGTCCAGCGATACCGCAAAGTACCCGCCGACCATATCCAGATCATCGGCCTCCAATGTTGCCCCGACTTGGTTACCCGCCATGGCGTCGTCAAAAAGCTGGAATTGGACATCACACGGTCCCTCCGCCGGATCACCACCAACATGCAGCCGCCCCTGATAAGTGAAGGCCGTATCTAAGGCCCATACGGCCGAAGTCCCAACAAGGACACAAGAAATGCAAATGATGCAAGAAATAGTTTTCATGGATAGACTCCTTCCGATTGAATGTCCGCGCAGACCGATTCTGCGATAGTGATCGATTGATCCCCCCGAGGGATTCCAAACTCATTTCTCCCACCCCTCATGATTCTGTTCCTTGCAAAAGCGGTTTCTTGCTCAAGCGAAGGAATCAGGATGCAAAACGATGGTAGAATTCATTCAAACACAAATCAGGCAAGAAATCAAGAAAATCAAGGTCCTGTTGGAAATATAGGTGGATATTTTCTTTTCAGCCCGAAAAAAAGAACTTCCGGGCCGAGATATATGTACCGCTGAATAGAGCTGGATGTCCACGAGTTGAATACAGCTCAGTACGAAGGGTATTATTTCTCTGAGAGCCGTTCATTGAATCCGTTTTTGCATAGAAATATTTTTGCGGTAGGTCTTTGTTACCAGACAAGGCCACATTTTTTCGGACTCAATTTGGCAAACTTGGCTCCTGTGGAGTCATTTTGGTGACATGGATTCGGGCAGGAAAGTGTTCGTTTCCTGCTATTCCGGAACAAGATCTTCATTCAAGCCGAATGGTCCAGATCATACGGCCACATGGATAGGCCGCCATCCAGCACGGATACTGAATTGTAGCCAGCCTGACGCAGGATCACGGCCGCTTCGTATGCACGAAGGGAGTAATTGCATACCGTTACAATTTCCGCTTCGCGAGGGAGTTCGTACAATCGCGACCTCAGGGACCCCAACGGAATGGATAATGATCCTTTCAACCGAAAATGTTGAACCTCCACCGGTGTTCTAACATCCAACAGGAGAAGGGGATCCCTATTTTCCATACGGTGATGAAGCTCCTGAGACGAAATACCCAAAAAACGCCCTTCGAGCTTGTTTTTGGCTACATTGGCAGCGGTGATCAGATTATCCAGTACAGGTGAAAACGGCGGCGCATATCCCAAATCAACATGAGCCAGTTGATCGACGGTCATTTTTCCCGAGATAGCCGTGGCCGCGACATCGATGCGTTTATCGACAACTCCAGGTCCGATAGCTTGTACACCGAGAATACGACGACTTTTATAGTCAACGATTAATTTGAGGAGTAGATCTTGTGCGCCGGGTACAAAGTGATCATGGTCAGGACCTGGACATAATACGACCACGACCTTGTACCCCATTTCCCGCGCTTGCATTTCCGTGAGGCCGGTTTTACCGACATTGTAATCGAAAAGCTTACAGACGAAGGTGGAAAGAACCCCGGCAAAGGGTTCGTTGCCTCCGGCAAGGTTAACCGCCACGGTACGGCCCTGCTTGTTTGCGGTTGAGCCCATAGGGGCATAGATGGGGCTATCCATCAGCAATCCCACGTGCTCGACGCAATCTCCTGCAGCATAGATATCGGCATCGGATGTCTGGAGCATAGGATTTACCTGGATACCGCCGGTGGGGCCGACGGCCAGTCCGGCCTTGATAGCCAGTTCGACATTAGGCTGTACACCGACGGCCAAAATCACGAGGTCAGCCGGAATCCCCATGGATTTAAGGATGACCCGATGGACCTTTTCCTGGCCCTCGAAGCGTTCCACGCAAATGTTGGTGAGAATTTTGACGCCTCGTGATTCCAAATATCGTTCGACCAACCGCGCCATCTCCCAATCCAACCCGGACAGAATTTGATCCCGGCTTTCGACAATGGTCACACGGCAACCCGCACGGACCAGAGCTTCGGTCATCTCGATACCGATCAGTCCCCCGCCGACGATCACGACATCGTGGGCACTGGTTCCTTCCAGAGCGGTTTTGATCCCTTCGGCGTCGCCCACTCCATGAAGCGTAAAAATATTTTTGAGTTTTATTCCTTCGATCTGGGGGACAATCGCTTTGCCCCCCGTGGCCAGGACGAGTTTGTCGTAGCTGATCCATGCGTCTTTGTGATTTGCCAGATCTCGTATCAGAACTCGTTTTGATTCGCGATCGATTTGCACTGCCTCGGTTTGGTTCAGGACCCGAATGTTCTTGACTTTTTGGAAAAAGACCGGATCCCGGACATCTCCCGCGGGGCTGCTCATCAGTTGTTTCTGGTCGCGAACGATACCTGAGATATAATAAGGCAGGCCGCAACCGGCATAGGAAAGGACCTTGCCCTTTTCGACGATGGAGATCTCTGCATACGGATCAAGTCGGCTCAGTTTTGCGGCAACTTTGGGACCTGCTGCGACACCTCCGATGATGACCACCCGCATGGAAACATAATCCAGATCGGCCTTGGATACCGAATCCGGCCAGGGACATGAGGGAAGGCGAATTTCGAAACTGGCTCCCCCGAGAGGGCTTTTGCCGACACTGATAGTTCCGCCGGAAGCGAGGATGATCGCCTTTACCATCGCCAATCCAAGACCTGTACCAGCTACACCACTTTTTATGGCTGTCGGGGTACGATAGAAAGGATCAAAAATCCGAGGACGAGCCTCTTCGGGAATCCCCGGACCGGAGTCTTCAAGGGTGACGAATACCTGCCTGTGTGCCACATCGTCTACGACTTCGATCCGGATTAGACCATGGTCCGGGGTATATTTCAGGGCATTATTGATCAGTTCATCCATCGTTTCCGACAAGGACGCCTCTAATCCCTGGACGAACAAGGTCTGTTCGGGCAATTCCAGGCGAAGCTCAATATTCCGGGAGGTTGCTTTTTCGAAATGGCGCTGAATGGAATCCCGGATGATGCGGGAAATCTCGGCAACGCCATGCTGGGTTTCCGGGTGTTCCAAGGCACGGGCGATGGTCATTAACCTTCCCGCACATTCCAGGGATTCATCACACCGAGCGAAAGCCCGTTCAAGTAATTCTCGCTGTTGGGGAGTCAAGGGCCCGCAGAATTCCCCCAGCATCGTACTAATAATCGTACTCACAACGGAAACCGGGCTTTTAAGCTGATGGGCAATCAACGATGCAAACTTCAACGGATTGGACGAAATGGATTTCATAGTTCTTGACGATCGAACTGCCCCAGCTTATTCAATTGGCTTGGCACGGTTACCTCCTGTCGGGATTCGTTTGATGCATCCATTCCGATCCAGGAGGTTAATATTTGTGATGCACTACGAATGTAGGGATCCATTGCACATTCAATAACAGGATTCAGGGTTTCGCTGAATTCCTCCGGACCGTCGATCTCCATAGCGTGAATACGGATTTCGCGGGGAAAAGGGATCGATAGGCGATTCGCCAGTTCGAAAACCTCCGGCAGTCCCATACAATGCGGCGAGGATCCCATAACCGAACCGAAATCCTGGCTTGAGAAGTCGAGAATCGTTCCCGGTTTGTGAAGCCCGGTAGTAATTGTGTCAAGAAGCAGGACCTGATCGTAGCCGGTCATGAGTTCCAAAAGGGCAAGCCCGGACTCGATCGTATCTACAAAGTCAATCCGGCCGGCAAAGTCCTTTCGGAGAATCTCTGCGGCTATCAGCGCTGCGGCATCATCCCCGAGGATATCATTCCCAAGTGCCAAAACCAATCGTGATGCGGGTCTTGTAATCGCGTTGGAAGACATCGTATCCCTTACCCATATCCTGATTTGACCCCAGATTCAAATCCAACTGTATCCTTCTTCACCGTTTCAGAATTTGAACGATCCTGCCGGATTTGTCGTAGATTCGTGCCACGAGAGGCATCTGTCCGGGAAGGGAATGCGTCGCGCAGGCATGACAGGGATCATAGGCCCGGAAGGCCATCTCCACTTTGTTGAGCAAACCCTCGTTGACCTGTCCTCCCTTGATCATCCCTTTGGCTGCCTTCTCTACGGACATCGCAATCGGCGCCGCATTGAAGTTGGTGGCGACCAGAAGGTTGACCCGGGTCAGAATGCCGTTGGCATCGGTTGTATAATGATGAACCAGCGTACCCCGAGGGGCCTCCACAATCCCGACTCCCTCGTCCGGGATCGAAGAAGGTTCATGACGAATGCGGGTTCCGGCAATCTCGGGATCTTGAAGGAGTTCCTTCATCCGCTCGGCCGCATAAAGGGCCTCCACCAGCCGGGCCCAGTGAAAGGCCAGTGTGGCATGGGCCGGCTTTCCGCCGAGAGTTTCGTACATTTTGTCGTAGGCGGCCTGAGCCAGAGGAGTCGCCATGCCGTCCGCCACATTGCATCGGGCCAACGGTGCCGCGCGGACCACGCCGCTGTCGGGCCCATCCACAAATCCCTTCCATCCTTTGGATTTCAGATAGGGGAAGGTGATGTAACTCCACGGTTCGACATGCTCGGCGATATGCTGGATGTAATCCCGGGGAGCAAATCGGGCGATTTGGTCCCCGGTGGGGCTGACCACTCGGACATGTCCGTCGTAGAAATTCACCTTGTTGTTCTCATCCACCAATCCCATATAGTTGGTTTTGTGGCAGTAGGCATCATCGAGGATCAGATGGACATAGTCAGG